>CAZGSG010000010.1:0-46401 GCA_964528095.1 uncultured Terrimonas sp. | reverse complement strand
TCCGCAGCTTTTTGGGCTTATAATTTCTCCGAAATACTTTGTCCGGTCACTGCTGGAGCACGCTGGTTAACTGATTCACTGGTTCCTCGTTCAAATGGTACTCCAATTTCCTTAATTGAGTTGCTTCCTCCACTGTTTCCAGTGCCGGCAATGCTTTCCGCAGATTCGATAGGTCGTTCTGTGTCAGATAATCCGTTATCGCCTGTCGCTCGAATAGTAGGGGCATCGAATGGAAATAAGCCTGGACTACTGACGGGCTGTATAGGCTGGATAACGTCTCCCCCATCTGTTCCAACTTCGACGTCATTTCTCTCTCCGGGAGTGGAAACATATCCTGTGCCCACTGTGTTTGTAGTGGTTCCTCGTGTGCTATCTGTTGCCAGATCGTTTGCGGTACTTGTTCCATTGTCGATTGTTTCTTTTGGTAACTGTAATTGATTGTCGATAAAATCATCGACTGCATCTTCATTATCAAACAGGCTGCGTTCTTCCCGTGGAAGATTGCTGCGGTAGTAGGAATAAACTCCTTTCAATGCATCAACATTCTGCTTATCCAGATAGTCAGGGCCAAATGTATCAGCGATATCACGCAGGATTTCTTTGAACTTATATAAACCGAGATCTGCATAGGCGCCGATGAGCTTCACACCATTGGCGATAACTTCGGGGTCGATCATGCCAATGGAAACATTGGCCTTACCGAGCGACTTGCGTAGTGAATCCTTAAACGCGGCTTTCGCTGCGGCGAGATTATTTTGCTTTTGCTGCAAGGCCAGATCAGTGCCGGTAACCTTCGGCGCCGGGCCATCGGTTAAAAAAGAATCGGCATCTTCGGAACTCACGCCATTCAACATCAGCGCTTCCTTTATATCGGCGTCGGGCTGTCCCTCGGCCTTTTTAGCGGCCACAAAACCACTGATGATCTTGGAGGCATCCTGATCAGCCAGGGAAGGAAGAGCCAAAGGATTGAGCGCGGCTGCGCTCTGCTGGCGTTCCTGCATGGATAGTACCCGGCCGGGCTGCTGGTTTTCCTGACCCTGTGGGTTCAGGAAAAGATTTGCGGCCAACCGAGCTGCGTTATCAATCACTGATTCATTGGCATTGAAACCAACATCGGGAGTAGTTGCCTGGGAAGAAGAGAAAATCCGGCTAAACATATCCCGGAAGAAGTTCTGAATCAGCTCACCGAGCGATTTACTTCTATTGCGAACATCGGTACTCTTTTCATAAATCTCATCAAAGTTCTTGGCATATACATCGGCTGCATTCTCCCGGAATTTCGGATTGATAAGCAGCTCTGCCATAAACTCTTTCACATCAGTCAAACCATAGTTGGTGATATTGGCGGTACCAAATACCGGTTGACCTTTTTCAGAGACGATGTAATTATAAAAATCTTCGAGCGCCTGATAGGACGGAGTGCCTTTCATTTGTTCGGCCACGCTACCATCGAGTGTCAGGAAGTGTAACATTTCATGCGCGGCCGTATAGTAGGTATTGTCCTTGTTCCATATCTGCAAGGTATTTTCCAGTTCACCGGGATAACCAGTAGGGTGATACAATCCCGATTCGCCGTTTGGCCCCTGCCTTTCGTCCATTAATTGAATGCGCAGATTTTTGAAATTAGGGTCTGCAGCAACAGCCCTGAATATGTCAGAGAATGGGCCATTGTAACCAATGAGTTTTTGTATGATCTGCTCATTGTTCATGTCAGGCGTAAGCCCTATATCCTGAAAATATATCCACTCTTTCGCATTATCATACCGGAGCGCTACGGGGCCTTTACCGAGAAGAGAAGCCAGCTCATTTGCCATTTTTTTTACGGCGGGGTTGGTCGCCCGATCAGCGCGGGTCCTTGTTGCCCGATTTCCCGTAAGCGCGGCATTCATCTTTTCAACATCAGCCTGTAATTGATCAAGCGTTTCCTGCACATTGATTTTTTTACCGTTCGGGTATTTACCGGTTTCAATATTCTCCACCAAAACCGCAGCATGGGCAGAGGCTTGCCATAAGACCTTATCAGCCGTTTTCATCGGCAAAGTGATCTGTGGCAGCAATTCTTTTGCCCGCTCGTAAATGGCCGTCTGTGCGGGTGTGAGGGCTACGGCAGGGCTGGTACGTTGTTGTCCTTGAACTGCTGAACTGCTTTGATCTTGCTGCGTACCTGGGCCCTCGTCATTTTGGGCTGGCGGAACATTTTCCGAAACAGTTGAAGTTTCGCCGGCGTTACCTCTATCTTCTTGCGGAAGCTGGCCGGGGTCTGATAAATCCTGCTGTTTTTCATAGTCATTGATATCTTGAACGGTGATGCCAGTTGGCTTCAATTCATTATTAAGCGTCTCCTGCTCTTCAGGAGAAAGATTATTCATATCAAAAAGACCAGGCTGCGCAAGCCCGGAGCTGATGGTCTTGCCTTTGTTTTGCTGGTGTTCCATCAATTCGCTACGAAGGAGCTTTAATTGTTGGTTGATTAGTTGACGTTTTTGGTCAGCTACTTTTTGAGTGGCTGCATAATCGGATGCATTGGGATTTATATAAGCGGGATTCTGTGGATTATTAAAACGATCATTAAGGTCGTCCAAATCTCTTTGTTTATCCTTGATAGAGGTTTTCAGATCGGCTTCCTCTGCATCATAATTAATTTCAGCGGCACTTTTATTTTTCAACCGCGCAAGGTTCAGCGGTTCGTTAGGGTTGTAGTCGATTTTACCAACAATGTTTCCTACCAGGTTCACAAAATCACTTTCGCGATCCAGTTTAGTGGAACGAGTTTTATCCATCAAGTAATCGAACATTTCATTTTCGTGACGATCGGTAATTTCCTCACCAAGTTTTTCACGAACAGAACCTATCCACGATACTGATTTTTCTATTTGGTTTTGAGTGGCCTTATCAGGATTATCCTCAAATTGTTTCAATGTTTGAAGAGCCTTTCCATTGGGATTCAGGAAAGACATATTGTAATAGTAGTTCCAGTTCTTACCGAAATCATCTTTTGCGCGTTCCTTGATCGACTTTTTTGACTGACCTTTTTCCCTGGCTTTTCGCAATGATGCGGCACTCTCGTAGTCCTTATTCTTTGTTCCCAGGTCATTACTACGATCGGCAAACTCCTTCGCCTGTTCCTCGGTGCCTTTATAATAACGGGTTTTGATTTTCCCGTCCTGAAATCCGTTTTCGATCGCGCGTTGTTTGCGAGGGTCAGAATCGGGTAACTCGGAAAGAATGCGGTGAGCTTCTAACCGGCTGTGACCGGCGAGAACATATTGCTTTCCATTCTCATCAGGAAATACAACGATTGGATCCAGCTTATTTTCATCATACTCCTTAACGATCTTATCTACGCTCTCCTTTGAGAAATCGGCTTGACGAGGCTGGAAACGCTTCGTATCGGTATCAATATCCTTTAGTGGCTCATACGTCACGTCGGCTTCCTGTGCAGCATTCTTCGTAGCCTTCACTTCCTGTTTGGGCATGAGGGCGCGGGCCTTATCTACGGCTTCCTGACCGAACATACTTACGGCTTGCTCATCCAATACCTGCCGGGAATTGCCTTCACTGTCGCGGCCGGTGAGCTGGTCTTGTATAGCCTTGATCACGTCCTGGGGATTGCTGTCCAAAACACCTTTGATATAATCCGGGGTCTTTGGATGATTGCGAACAGCCTCTATGACTTCTTTTTCTTCGCTGGTAACTTTTTTTGGTTCGTTTCCTTGCTCCACTTTTTGCAGTTCACCTTCTTCCCGAACCCGTTCGTCGCGTAACACGCTTTCTGTTGGGCTTTGCTCTTGAATGGCATTATTTCCTCCTTTTTCTTTTAGTGCGTTGATAATTTCATCAGGAGTGGACTTATCAGTAACAGTAATGCCGTTTTGTTCGGCAATACGTTTCATATTCTTGGTAACGAATGCTGGTTTACTACCGGAATCTATTGAACCGAGCATCTTTTGTGCATCTTCAGTGACATTGGGATAGGGCGGAGCTGGCGCCTCTTGTTGCTGACGTGCCAATATTTTTTCCTGTGTTGCTTTGGGCAACCTTTTAAACTGTGATTCGGACATACCGGCAGGAAGAGAGGTTTTCCCTTCCTTTACCGGTGTAGTCTTTTTTAGCTCTTCGGCCTGTTTTTCGCGTACAGGTTGCTGACCGGTTTGGTCTTGTTCCCCGACGTTTTGGCCGCTGCTGCTTTCTTCGCCAGTTTGTTGTTTTTCGGCGGTGTTCCCTTGCTTTTCATTTTGATCAGTTTTAGATTTTGAGATATTGTTAGGGAGAGTATCATCATCCACTTCATCTACCGTTGGTAAACCTAATTCCTGGGCGGTCTTATCATTTGTAGCAATGTCTTGCAGATTATTACCTACAATAACGTCGCCTCGGTAAATGCCTTCACGAATCTTGTGACTGCGATCGCGCTGCGCAATGAGATCTTTCTTTACAACTTCATCCGTGGTAGTTGCAATCTGTTTATCAAGCAATGCCTCATTCAAGCGATGCGTAGTATAACTAACGCGATCGCCATAATCCAGTGCAATAGAATTTACTTTGTTTTGATTCTTGATATATTCGGAGACTTCTTTACTGGAACGATCATCTTCTGCCTGTTTCAGTTTTTCTTTTTCAGCCTCGTCTATATCGGTACGTTCACCGATAGCCTGAATATTTTTTTTCCATTGGCTGTTTAATTCTTGCAGCTCCGGGTTTTTCTTCATGTCAAGGCTCTTCTTAACAGGCAACTGCCTCGCAATTTCCGCTGCCGTATTGATCACTTGCAATTTTTGATCTGCCTCGGCATCACTCATTCCCTGTCCTTTCAGACGCTCAATTTCGCGCCGATAAGTTTCGGGATCTGTTGCCATTTTATAAATACCACTTTTCCCATAACTGCCGGCCCTCGTATCTTTTGCAGCGGCTAAACCGGAAACAAAAGGAGAATAGGCCATTGTGGTAAGGAAAGTATTGGCGGCATTACCAAAGGTCTTTTCGGCATCAAAATCTTTTCCAGCGAAAACGGTTTCAGAAATACCTTGCGCAATGTCTGTGATAGCTTCTTCGGAACTTTCTTCCAGTTCACTTTTCACAAAACTCTTTGCAAATGGTTTCAGGGAGTTCGTTAAAAAAGATTTCATGCGGCTCTTGGCAGCTTCTTCGGTTATTTCACCGGCAGACAGTCGCGCAGCCATCTTCACTACATTGGGTGCTACTTCCTTTTTAAAGGCATCCAGCACTTTAGTATCAGGGAATATTCTTTCACTCAAACCCTCGATCGCTGACATTGTATAAGCGTACATACGACGCTGGAGCGCTTGATCTTTCCGAGGCATGAGTTGTACCGCTTCCTGGGCGTGACCATCGTACGAAGTGATGAAAGAGGTCATCATCAGGTTGATCATATCAGGGCCACCGGCAATAGTGGACGCTTTACTCAACAGTCCACCGATAACTGGTGTTTTCGACGCTAAGTTTCCAACGCCACCAAAAAGACGGGCCAAACCTGCCTGGTATGCGACTTGGCCCGTAAGATCTCCGGCGCCATCCCAAAACTTATCATACCAATTCCGAACATCGTTATATTGTTTCAGCTCGGTAATGCGTTTCTTATCATCAGCGGTAACCCCTTCCTTTGTTTTTGCCTTTTTTTCAAGCGCGGCCAACTCTTGATTGTCACGCTGAAATTCTCCCACCTCGTCGTATCGGGTATCTACTTCTTTATTCAAAGCATCCTGTAAACGGGCATTATCTCCACGGAAAAGATTTCCCAGGTTATCAATATTGCCGCCGACCGCTTCGCCAAATTTGTTGAAGAAACCGGACATAGGAATATCGGTTCCTATATTACCTTTTTCCACCGGCAGTACATAGGAATTGAAAACCTTCATTTCGGAGGGTGTCAGCCCGGCCTTATTCGCAGCATCTACTATTTCTGATTCACCAGGTTGCCGGCGAAAAATGGATGAGCCAAAGCCCGAATGTTGCTGCAAATAGGCTCCAAGTTTATGCCGAACACGGGCACCGGTCAGCTCGAAATTTCTTTCATCAAATTCATCTGACCATTGTATAAGATCAGCAATTCGCGCGTCTCTATTCGGAACTTCATCGTGAGTAAGCAAATAGTTTTTCCATGCTTGCAGACCAATCATTTCCAGATCAGCATTTGGTACCGGGCCCAGGGGTGTACCATCTTGTTCCAAAGCCTCGTATTGGTCGTTGGTTTGTTTATCCGCATATCGTACTATATCCCGTCCAAGTTCACGAGGAATACCGATGCTGGCTTTTTGCTTTTGCATGGTTTTCTCGATGAGCTGATCACTTACTATGCGAGCAGAGGATTTTTGTAAACTCTTTAAATAGTTATTGAGGTTAGTGATTTCGCCAGTCATTTTATCATAGGCTGGCTTATCAGTGATATCTTTTACGGCCGGCACACCTAGACCACCAGGTGAGTATGGAATGGCAATAGCCACGTCCTTCGTGTATTTCTGATCACGTTGCCGTGTCATATCACGGATTTGCTTATTTATTTCCTCGGACCGTTGATTCAGATATTTGGACATATCCTCCGGGTTTTTCATAATGCGCATATCATCAGGCATTTTTGAAACACCACCGTTAGATTGTAGCGGATTGTCTAAAATGGATTGGTTTTGACCTGGCTGAATCGGCAATGGCTGACCGTTTTGGCCCATTACAGCAGGATAGATTGACTGGCCGGCACGTTGCTGCAAAGTCTTGTTAATATCGTCCTTCAGGAAAGCACTGGCATTCTGCAACTCTTCCTTTGACTTGGCATACTCGTCGTCACCATTCGATGAATAAGTAGAAGCCCCTTGTGAGGCGGCGGATTTTAACCCTGAATTTGGGTCGTCTCCAGCGCCAGGGATAGGCTGTTCTTTTTTTTTTATTGATTCGTTGAAATCTTCAAAAACATTTGGTTCAACCGGTTTTACACCCATCTGCTGCGAATCCTTTTTTTCCGGTGCTACACGTTTTCCCTTTACTACGTCAGCTTGCTGACCAGTAATACTATTATTGAACTCATCAAATGCATTCGATGGTACAAAACTTTCGGAATCTTTCTTTGTGGTTTTCGGATTCATAGTTATTCAGGTATCTCGATTGGAGTATCATCGTCCTCCAACATAGGTGAATTTTTGGTTTTCTTATTTTGCTGGTTTTGATAAGAAGAAAGACGACCACTGCGCTGAAGTTCTTTCTTTCCTTTTTCACGACCAACTACCTCCATGTCATATTCAGCTCCCACACTATTAAGGTAATCAATCATAGAACCTTTATAGCCTTTTTTCAATGCTTCGGAGTAGTATTTATCTACATCGTTGTCATTGATTAATTGATCTTGACCGTTCTTTCCCTTGATCACTATTTGAGTGGGGGCCACATTGATGAAACGATCTTTACCATTATTGGCAGTCAATGGATCAACGCCCAGGTAATCCCTTGTATTATTTTGCAGATCATCCCAATTTACACGAGTAACATAACCGCCACCGGTGGTTTGCTCGGTAGCTGTTTTCGTTTTAAGCTCGTCATAGTTTTGGGCCGGTGTAGCAGTTTTTTTCAGGATATTTCCAGAGATACGATCTTTCGCAGCCTTCGCCCTTTGTGCATCTGCATACGCTGTGGCACGAATGCGATCGTTACCAGTCTTAGCTTTATCATTGGCGATTTCGGCTTCCGTTTTCTTCTGCGCCAGCAAATCCTTATCAAACACACTATTCTTTTTATTCTGATACTGGTCATAAAGCATAATCTTAAACCAGTCATTCCACTTGTAATCATTCGACTGGACCTTACCATTGATAAGCTGCGGATTCATTGGTTTTAAATAATCCGGTAAGCTCTTCACATCGTTGGGATCGAAACCTTCCTGTTGCGCAATCTTTTTGAGACGATCGTTTACCTCTTGCGATTTTGCCTGAACCGCTTCTGGCGTCAAAATGCCATCATCACCATAGAAAGATTTAAGGAATGTATCGACGTTCAAACCAATCTCATCCTTATCACCCTGCTGATAGGTATTTACAAAATCACGGTATGACTGCGGAAGATCAGTTTTGGTAGTTGAAATTCTGTTATAACCGTCAATGCCCCCTGGAATAGTTGTTTCGGTCATTTTTCGGAAAACCTTAGCATTATCCCAATCCATTGTTTGCTGGTAAGGGTCCATCGGTTGAAATAGATCAGTTTCCAACTGACTATTCCAATGGTCCTGCATCTTTTGTTTCTTATAGGGATTGGTTTCCTTTGCGGCTTCGGCTTGACCTTGTGTATATGTCAAATACCGGCTTTTGGCCGTATTGCTTGCTTCGTTGAATTTGGAAAGCTGATCATTTATTTTTAGCCAGACACGGGGATCGCTTTTTACATCACCACCATTATCGAAGTAGGTTTTTTTAACCTCGTCGATCATCTTCATTATTTTTTCCCTGTCTTTAGGAAGAGCATTATTCGCTTGGAGCTTTCCTTCAGCAATCAGTCTCATTCCATCATCACGGTCCTTTAACTTTTGCTCCCAAACAGCTTTGTTTTTCTGCATGTTCAGGTAAGAAAGATTGAACAGGGCATTGGTGGCCGGAGTGAGATCTGTATCTCCATAAACGCCGATCGCGCCAGCATCGGAGTTTAATCCGAGGCCGACGTTACCCTGATAGCCTAATATGTCATTTCCAGATACAGGATTCATGTGGTTAGCCTTGTCCGTTAAATAATGTCATGTCAAAACCTCCGCCCATATTGCCCATCATCAGGCCGGGATATTGCGTTTGCACCTGGTTAGCTGCCCGCTGCTCTGGCGTCATGGGAATTTGTGGCGTATCTGTCGTTGTCTTGTACCAGTTGTATGGATTTACGCTGCCATTGGGGTTGATACCGCCCGGAGTTGTAACTACGGGTTCGTCCAGACCCACGCCTGTCTTTCCATAAACATTGTTTGCCTGGTCTTTGTACTGGTTGGCTGTGGCCGCGCTTGCTCCTGCGCTGATCATGCTGTTAACTCCCTTCCAGATATTATCCGACCCTTGTTTACTCAATGCGGCCGCGGCCTGGGCTTTATCGGCATAAGGAGCATATACATTCACCTGCCATGCCTTATCCTGCTCACCAGCCAGCGTATTATTTTGGGCGATGAGCTGCTGAATGTTCTGACGACGCATATCCTCGTCGATGAGGGCCATTTTGGACGTGCCAGTTTGATAATTCCCGTACAGATCAGCAATGTTATTGACGCTGCCGCCACCGGCCAGAATCGCATCTATAGAGCTGGTAAGGCCCTTTTCGTTTGCTTGATTCAACTGCTGGCGGGAAGCATCGGACATACCTTGCCCGGCCCGACTTTCTGCGATCGCCTGGTTATCCAGTATAGGTTTCTGGATTTCATATACGGGCCGCTTGTTGGCACGGGCCATACGTTTAGCCTTCCCTTTTTGGAGAAGGCCGGTGATGCCCTGAACAGCGCCGGCGCCAAGTGTGGCGATGGTTAGCGGGTCCATTTTAAAAATTTAATACGTTTTTCAAAAAATCTCTATGCTCTGTCGTCAATTTTTCCGGTACGGTCACATCTTCAATCTTTTTTCGCTTCAACCCGGAAGAAAGGAAAATTTCATCCTGATCATCAACTACATCGCCCTCTTCACTTTCCGTTTCAATTCCTTTATACAAACACCGGCGAATGTCGGCGCAATATTCAGGGGTTTCACATTTACTGCAAGGCTCCATAAAATCATTTATAGGTCAGTAAATTGAGATCGTTGAACTTCTTTCGACAATATGTGATTATTGTAGTCAGAATGATTTCCCCATTGCGGGAAAGCCATCTGCAAGTTCATAAATTCAGAAACGATGATCGGATTTAAAAACTCCTGTAAATCACTCACCGCTTTGTTCCACATGCGTTCACTTTCTCTCTTCTCAAACCGGTCAGTATTCGGCGCCAGCGCTTTGGAGCGCCAGTCGATTCCGAAGATTACTGTGTCAACGCACCATTCCGGTATCATCAGCTCATCATCACCACACTCACCATTTGTTTGGTAAGATAATATAAGTCTTTCAGCCTTATTGCCCTGAATATACACACGGCCATTTTCTATCTTGATAACACCAAATTTCGCATAGGGAGTGGTAAAAAGTGGGTCGCAGAGATTCTTTTGACAGGAAGTAGCAAAGCATCCACAATAATTAATGACGAGCTTTTTATTTTCTTCCGTGTCGGACACACAGCCGCAGGGTTTTTTATCCAGCTTACATAAGTATTTTTCATAGGTCTGATAGGTGATTTCAAAATCATCCATATCAGTCGTGCTATTATAATTCTTCGTTGGGTATTCACGGATTTCTACAAGATCTCCATTAGCGCAAACCTTTTTCCAAATTTTTTCCTTATAGCTTACGTTGTCAATAACTACATCGTTTTGGATAACAGAAATGTTGCTCACACACTGGCCGAGAGCGTTTTGACCGCCACAGGCCGGACAACATTTTCCACCAGTGGGAGCTGGTATGACATTCATTTCATCACGAAAGGAAAGTGAACGTAAAGAATTGCAGTCATCTACCTCACTCAAATTAATAAACCGAACCATGTCTTTGGGCAGAAGTATTGAGTGTGGCGTAGTAGTAGTATCAACATCTAAGTACCGGTGATTAATCGCCCAAATAGTATTCCAGATCAATTTTTTCCATATCCACTTTGCGTGAGTAAGGTAATTAATAAAATATTTCCGGCGATCGTTGAACGAAGCCAGCATATATTGATTGACCGTTTCGGTCAACGTCAGATATGGTATTTGTCTTTCGTTCATCGTGGTTTTGTTTTAAGATTTCCGAATGCAGTGTTTATTTCCGATTCGATAACCTTGTTCGGGTTTTGGTCGTTCGTCATATCGACGACTGCACCATTACGAGCCGCGGCCATCAGATTTAAAACCCAGGTGATGATATCAGCCTCTATTCCATCAGCGATGCCGCAAGTATCTTCCAGCTTTGCAAGACTTGGTATATAAACAACCTTAACCTGTTTCAATCCGCAGTGCAGATTCATAAACCCGATTTTTTTCCCAAATGGAAACCACCATACAATATTAGTGGCCGGGCTCGATTTTAATTTCCATTTATCATCAATGCTCATGCGGATAAAATCACCGCACTTTCCGTTTAGTGGGTAAACATTTTCAATACCGGTAGAACTGGCGTCATACAGAAAGGTGAAGGGGCAATCCTTCAACTCAATTTCCTTGTCAGCAATATCACTGGCTTTCAGTTCCACGTTTTCCGAAATAAACCACTGTGGGTTCATACGGGCTTCAGGAATGCCATGAATTTGCAGCGACCTGGCATAAGCCTTTTCATATTCCACCTGCAGCAATTTCGCCTGTGCGACGCCACAGAGGTATTTGAAATGGTATAACTCAAAAAAATCTTCATCCGACTTGAACTGTTGATAGTACAAGTCCATGCAGTTTTGAGCGGTTTCTACAAGGGTTGCCATTTAATTAAAGCGTTTTGCCAGCGCAGTATTTAGTACTGCAAGTGAAAAACAGAATGATATCCAGAAAAATACCGCTGCCAGCCAGGGAGTTCCACTCCATGCGAACATCGGAATTTTTACCAATGCTATTAATAGCCAAAAAAAGGCACTGCCGTAAATGCTGCTGAAACAGGTAGCACACACAGCGATCGGGTCACGAATCCAGAAAGGGTACACATATTCGTCATATTCCTTGTAAACCGAGTAATCACCACCACCCTTATCGAAAAATTTAATACCATAGGCGCCTTCGATCCAGCGCATTTCTTCATACCACTTTTGGGCCTGGGAGATCTTTAAGATCACACCCTCTTGAACTATGTCGTACTGATCACGAGTGATCATAAATTTAGCCTTGATCTTTACAAACAATTCAAACAAATGCGCCTCATCAAAATAGACACGCTTTGGTAGTGGCTTTGTCCGGGTCCAAAAAAAATACCAGCCCTTGAATATTTTACCTACTCTCTTTTTACTTCCATCTTCCAATATAATTTCTTCCCCGCGGCTGATAAAGTACCAACCTGTAACAGCCAACGTACCGCTGGCAACGATTCCAAAATAGACAAGTAAAAAGATTTCAAAACTCATAATTAAAATTTTAGGCTTTAACACGTCTGTCAGCTTCTCCCTGTTCATACAATCCATTTTCACGGATGTAAGTTCCATAACGTTTTTGCAAACGGTCTAAAAATTCGGGGATGAGCAATTCTGTAAATTCCAGCTTCTGACTGGTATTGGCATTGTACTGTATATACTCATCTTCGGTGTTGGGGTTGATTATCGTATAATCAAAAGTTGCCTTCTTAGGTAACCTGAAATAATCCAGGATAATAATACCGGAACCTTTCGGCGCGACTTTCAACCCCCCATCGAATTGCGTACACTTTGGTATGCCTGTTTTCATAGGGCTTAACGTTGCATGACTGCATAGGGCACCCCACCGATTATTGGGCACCTTTTCAATAGTTATTTCACAAAGATTTCCGTCTGATTGGCTTTGTAATCTTTCTCTTTCATCATCATCTAAAACGTATTGGCAGGTCGTTTTCTGGCCCGTCTTTCCATCAATGGTGTCACAGGTATTACAACCGCAAACCTGTTCCCCACGCTTCCAGATACGGGCAGAGGAAAAATGTTCATAGTCTGCCGGCAATTTCACCACGTCCCACATTTGGTTGGGCACACCGGACACGACTATGTTTATGGATTTTAAAAACGGGGATAAACGGTCTGAAACGATTTGATTCTTTTCCCAGGCTGCATATTCTTCCTCGA
The DNA here is from genome assembly GCA_964528095.1 of uncultured Terrimonas sp. Taxonomy (GTDB): domain Bacteria; phylum Bacteroidota; class Bacteroidia; order Chitinophagales; family Chitinophagaceae; genus CAZGSG01. The sequence goes on along the minus strand of CAZGSG010000010.1, from coordinate 33,587 downwards.
AAACTTCGAGGCGAATATCATTCACCCAATCCAGAAAATTCCGGTGCGGACGGATATTTCCGCCCTGGTGGGTGTTGACTTTGCCACACAGTTTTTCAAATAATTGGAAAGAATCAATCGGCATAGAATAAAGATATAAATTTTTATGTGCAGGTCGCTAATACTGCATTGCTAATATCCAAATATTCAACCTGTACCACATAGTTAGTTCCCGGCAAGCTACTGAATGAACCGGAAAAATAATTTGAGGCAAATGGGCTCGTAAATGTCAATGGCGTTCCGTTCACTGCTGATGTGTCTGTATTGAAGGCGCTGACCCTGATCGTAGCGATAGCAGGATTGAGCCGCACATTATCCTTAATGGCAAACTCAAATTGTAATACACCTGCAGCAAAAGTTTTCACCTTATTGGTCGAGCAATCGAGGGAAACCGTAACCGGACAATCGGCGGAAGGGTCAATCGGTGGCTCATAGTCCGGGTCGCCGATCATATTAGGCTTCGTATTTCCGGTAGGAGCGTCACCATTATTTGCGTCAACCTCTTCCAGTGTGTTTATAATTTCCCTTCCCGTATTATCGGTGCCAGTTGTATTACTCAAAACTGTAATTGTACCATCCGTATCAAGACCGCCAGAGATTGTTGGGCCAGTGTCCATCCCAACGAGCTGCGAGGTACCACCGATAGAGTTTAGGTTATTAAAATATTGGTTAATGATCATATCCGTGAATGCATAAGTAGCACGGTCCTGCTTATATACACGTTTTTTCGGCGATGGGTCTGAAGAACTATTCAAGCCCTGGTAAAGACAAAGCAACTCATTAGTCAGCAAATTCAATGTCCAGGTATAGAGGGCCGTTAATTTTCCTTCTTTGTCTGTAGCTGTTTGAGTGTCCAGTACTGTTTTTGTAGCCGCATCAATAACATATCGGCGTGAAGAACCGGCATCCGCAGCCAATACGGTGTTACTGGTGGCATCATATACGATACTTTGCCAGTAATGATTGAATCCCCCTGACCAAACGGCTGCACCGGGTAAAGTTATTTCTGTAAAATGTGTAGCCAGATCAAGAGAGTACACGCCTACTGTTCCTATCAATCCATTATTATTACTACATACCCAAATTTCACTGGCACCAACCGGCATTAATATAAACGGTCCGCTGGTAAAGTGATTTGATGTAGGGAGGCTGGTAAACGCAGTTACCGCCGATACTGTAAGGGTTGTGCGATCAATTACTACCAGGTTATCGTTTCCGTCATTACAAAGAATATTATTTCCTGCCACGGTCAATACAACACGGCGGAATGGTCCATTGGTTCCGAAAGGAACAAGAGAGGCGGTATTTGTATCAATGAAATAGACGATGAGGCCACCGGTATTTGCACCAACAAAATATATTCGTCTGTTGGGGCCATCCATGTAGCAGTTATATAAATTATCCTGCATTACGGCAGTTACATGGTTCATGTCCGAAGGAGAAACGGCCGTAGCCGGATCGAACCAATAAACATTTCCTAATGGGTCGTCAAGATCACCTACCCACACACGGTTTAGAATTGGGTCAAACCAAGCCTGGGCAGGAGACTTCAAACCAGTGATGGTTTTTACTATGGAAAACAGACCCGCCTTTTCGCATTCTGAATCGAGTGGGCGCCAAACAAAATTTGGAACATTATTCGTCGTGAAGGGATATTCGCCCTCGTCACCACACAGATCGACAGAAGGAATTAGATCAGTCGAACCTTTTTCAACTCCGTCAATTATTGCAAATGGCTCATAAGTCACGTAGTAATTTGTATTTCCAACAAGAGAAGAAAAATTACCTGTAACAGAATTTGCTACCCTCGTCGCACTTACAGTAGCGACAACAGAATCATCGGCGGTCAACCGAAGAACGAAGCGAAGTTTTGTAATATCTGTATTGCTCACATCAACGACAACCTGCGCCGTTGTTGTAGTTTTTGTAATATCTGGAATTATACAACCAAAAACAATTCCTTCAATTAATCCATTGTTGTTTGGTGTCGGGCCACCAATGGAACACAGGCCGTCAATCTTAAACTGATAAACCTTATTTTCAGTTAAAGTAACCTGTACCGAGGTCGCACTTGTCGCAAGATCATTGGCAGGAGTAAAACCAGACGTGTCAAACGCGCCTCCGACCGTTTTTATACGCTTGGAAGCTCGTTGACCTGTACCGATCGGACTTGCCAGTACATCGCTATTATCCCATTGTAATGTCAATACGCCCATTGCTCATAGTTTTTAGGTAACATAGACTACTTCCAAAGTTTTAGGCGCCGGGCACGGAGGCACTGGCGATGTTGTTACCTGGTACGGAGCTGCATTGCTTCCGCAAACAGCTCCTAAATATGCTGCGTCCGAACTGATCACTTCCACGCCATTCACTACCGCATACAATTCAATCTGCACCCAATAATCCGTAGAGGCCGTCAATCCGCTGAAAGTTGCGGTTGCGGTCGTTCCTGATCTACTGGCGGTAAATGTTCCCACTAAAGAATTATCACTTTGCTTGCGCAGCGTAACCCTTATTTTGGAAATATCAGTATTCACCAGGTTGAGGACTACATTGAGGCTATTATATGTGGGATTGAAAGAAGGAGCAATACAGGCGAAAGCAATGCCCTCGATCGGGCCGTTATCATTTGGCGTCGGGCCCCCTGAAATACAAATTGCATCAATGATAAATTCATAAACGCGATTATCCAAAACCGTAGCCAGTGCCTCGTTAACGCTTTTAGCCATGTCATTGGCTGGATTAAAGCCTACCGTATCGTATGCTCCCCCGATGGCTTTCACGCGCTTAGAAGCCCGTTGTGCGTCGGTATTCGGGTCGAATACGAGGTTGCTGTTATCCCAACTTAATTTTAAAGTTCCCATAGCTTACGATTTAATCTTCCGGTGGTACATAAGATTCTACTTGCAGGTTTACCGGAATGGCGCAATTATTCGCCGGGTTAATGCCGCCACCGGTCGTCTCACAATCCACACAGCCACCAAGAAGCTCACGGATCTCTGTCAGGATTACGGGAACGTTAATTCCACATAAGGGCTGGATGAGGCCCGCAATCGCCCTCGTGAGCTTTGAAACGATCATCAGCAATTTTTCACGATCAGCGGCCGTACAACCTTCTGATTGGAGCTGACTTTCAAAATTGCCCAGGGCGCATAAGATCGAGCATAAATCAATACCGCAGTTCACTTCAAAACAAGCCTTGAACTTGTATTTTATGGAGACTGAAGTATTATTCAGGTAGTCATAATTGTAAACCGTGTCCTGAATGATTTGATAATTCTTGCTATTGTACGTTATAGGTATTTGAACCGTGTTAGCATCATTGACGACAAATGGAGCTGGCGTCGAATCAGTGCTATCGGGAGGAAAGACAAGTTTGAGTTGTTTGGATATTTGTGTACCGGTTAGGCCATTGTAACCGTAGTTGGAAACGTCCTGCACGAGTAACTTACCAGTGCAACAATTCATCATCACACTTAATGCACCACTACCCCAATTATTACGCTGTCCCTGTTTGTTGCCACCGGGCCGGCATATTCTTGTGCGATAAGGAGGCGTTTGAAAAATGTTGTTAGCCGAATCCTTCGCATAACCTACGATGGTGTACTCGGTGCCGCTCCAGTCAATATGATTTTGGATTTCCGGAATTTGATCTGGCACCTGCCATTCAGTATTCCAAACTCCCGAACGATCTGGCGCACCTTCCACTCCCAGGTGATAAACCACTCCTGAAGGAGAAGTCAGAACAAACCAGTAGCTCATATTATTCAAATGCGGCCCGGAGGAAGCATTTGTGAGCTTTACGACCGGACTTGCACCGGTAAGATCATATTTAGTCTTAAAGTCAAAGACGTTTATATCAGGTGATGTGACTGTCATAGCGGTTTATTGAGAAAAAGGCAACCCCAATTACTGAAGTTGCCTTTTGGTTTTGGACAAATATTAATCAGGCAACTGCTTACACTTTCGTGATCACGATGCTGCCAGTTTGCAGTACGACACCTTTGGAAACCACACGGAGTTTACCACCGGTAACAGACCACACACCATATTTTGCATGTGGGGCACTTGCGTTCGCTGCTGTTGCAAGCGTTGACAATGCCGCATCTGCCACGCCATCCAGAACCGGTAATGATTCACCGTTAATGGTTGACACTACATGATAGTGCTGACCGCTGGTAAGTGCGCCAGGTGCATTTGATTCGAGGAAAGAATCAATCTCAACATTGATAGAGCCGGATTTTGTTCCTGCACCACCGTTAAGAATAACCTGTCCACCGTTCAACGTAACACCGGTCACTGTACCCTGACCGTTCCAGTTTGTATCAGCCCATGTTTCCAAAGCGGCAAGACTTACAAAACCTTCAGCCGGAGCCGCTGGTAATGCAACACCATTTTGAGAACCGGAGAGCTTGTACACCTGGTTTGCTTCAGGAGTGGGATCCACGAAGGCAGAGTAATTGAAATTACCATTACCATCAGGGCAGCCTTCTTCCTCGATGATGATCGTTGGAAACGCAACAGTAGGAAGCGGGTCCACCGTATCGCAGCAAGCATTACACATATCGGTAAATACCGTTGCACCTGCATTGTCAGCGATCGCCACGTAATAAATGATATTGCTTACGCGATCATTTACACGAAGGGCTTTCATAGAATCGGGAGTTGGCTTCGTGCCTTTATCCGCGCGGTAGTCATATCCCGCCAACACACCATTCCGTGTGCGTGGGATGCGCCAGTAAATTCCTTCCGTAACCGCGTTATCGCAAGGAATAGATTCCTGGTGAAGACAGTCATAATCGTAATTCTGCTTACGAAGGAGCTGTGCTAAAACAGAGTTTGCCATTTTTATAAAATGTTAAACGATTTTAAGATTTGGTTTACGAAACAATGTCAACAGCTCCCATCTTTTTACCATGCAATGCCGAACGCATCTGATCGTAATATAACCGGTGAGCAGGGTTTGTCATGAAATCGACGAGACGTGCTTTACGATCGTCGCTTGACATACCGGTGTTGAAACCGGTAATAACCTTGTTGCCCTCCTGAAACATTGCTTTCGTTTCATCCAGCACTATGATGCCATTTGATAGCGCCTGGTTTACTTCGGATTCAACGACTGCCTTGTGATTAGCAAGGCTATTGAGGAATCTTTTGGGATTCTCTTTTGCGAAGTAAGCAAGCGTCACCCAGGATTCTGATGGGGCCGCGGGATCGAATGCCGGCAGCTTGAACAGTGAACAAAGGAAATTGATTGCGTCCTCGTTGTACTCATTGCGATCGCCTTTTTTAGCTTTCAAACTATTGAGATACTTCAAGATCACAAATTCCTGCTCGAACGTTTTTTCATCCTCCTGCGCTTCCAGATTGGTATCTATCTCCTGAAAAATATCTATCGCACCTTCAGGGCGGTTAGGATTACTTGTGTTTCCTTCATGATTTTTAATGTAATCGTAAAGGCCGATATCAGCCCCGTTACGAATAACGGTGAGCTTACCATTCAGCATCCAGATCACATCATTAGCCGGATCGGGTTTATATCCCATGCGATCCTGCTCATCAACGAAGATGGAATCGCAACCCTTTATGTATCGGATAGGACGCAGTTTGGTCAATCCTTTGTCCGGGCCTTCTTTTACGAGTACCGCAACTTTGCTTCTGCTTTTCAGCTTACGTGCATTGGGGGCGGAGATATGCGTCGGCAAATCATTATCATCAATGCCGGTGCCATCCATTACGTAATTAGAAGGCTGCTGGTTTACCATTTCGATAACCAACACTTTCGGGGCTACTTCAACTTGTTCCTTTGTCATAAAAAAATAAAAATTAGTGTCCTTTATGCTACCGGCTAAATTTAGCTTAACAGCTAAATACCGGGTTTGCTAAAATGTGCTGGTGAGGGCAGTGAATGGCCGACATGATCGTTTCAGCCAATGTACCTGCCAGCTTATCGCAACCGTCGATCTTGCGCATATCGCGGTCGATCTCTTCCAACATACCGGTTGCTCCACAGCCCTGCGGCATGAAGAACTGGATAGCGGGAACTTCACGGCCCTTGCTGTCACGCAGACCATTACCAGGCAGGAAGTTCGCCATTTGCGGGAAGTTATAGTTACCGATACCGCGTGTGTCGCTCATTGCAGACACTTCTTTGAAGTGCAGCGTAAAGCCGGCGTAGCTGTATGAACGAACTCCCAAACGTTTAATTTGGTCGTCATTCAGCCCGGAGCGTTTGAAGGAATCAAACGTACAAGCGCCAGAATCGTTTTTGAACTTGTTGCCAGCGTTACGGTTCATAGATAACCACCACGGTTTAGCATGGAGTACCACGAACTCGGTAGTACGCTTCAGGCTGTCATTACGGATGATGATGGGCTCAAAATCTGCATCCCAATCAAAGCCGACAGCAGGATCCACGTCGATTACAGTACCACCACCGTAATACATCGTCGGGATATATCCGTCAAACCCGGAATAATCCGCGGTTACCTGGCCGGTATTGGTACCGAGCAGAGCGGGGTTGTCAATCTCCTGGCCCATGAAGAACAGAAGGTTTTTCGCCCATTTCATATCACGACGTGCCTGGGTTTTTTCATAAGCCTCATAGCAGTCGATTTCACGGCCGTTTTCGTCGAACATGATTGCGAACTGGAGAACTTCTTCATAACCACGCATCAGGTCAATAGGCAATTCCCAATCCTTACGGATGCGGAATGGCTTAACGTGATTGGTATAACCGATAGACTGCCATGTACTGTTCGGTGTCGGGCAAGAAAGACCGCCAACGAGCTGCACAGGAAGAACCATGATTTTTTTGTTCTTACGGATATTGACCGTATAGTTTTTCTTATACGGAGTAACCGTGAAATTGTGCGCATACGTGTTTGTCTTGTCAGAAGCGGTAATACGCACCCATTGGGCATCTTCGTAGATGTACAGAGAATATCCATCCATCGGGTATGAATACTTTCCTTCGCCTACGTGATTTGCTTTGAGCAACTGGAAATTCGCAGAGAGGCCGGGGCCAGCTCCTACGACTGAATTTTGCGCGAAGATGTTCATATCCAAATCGCAATTATACCGGAAGTATATGCGTTTGGCGTCGATCACTTCTGTCTTACCGCCGAAAATGGTTTCAAAGAAATCCAGTTCCATCGGTTCGCCGGCGCAGTTAATTACGCCGTCATATACCAGCTTACGCCACATTGCTGTGTCGTCAGGGTTACCGCACAATTCGGGATCAGCATCGAGCTGATGTACCGCAAAAAGCGCGTTGAACGCCTTCAATTTATCGAGTGCATCACCCACCGAAGTAAGCTGTGTACCACAGGAGGGTTTGCTTTCAAAAAGTGCCATAGTTAAAAAGAGTTTAAGATTTTTGAACGATTTTTTTGTTCTCGGTATTTGCGAGAACCCTTTGAATCACCTTGTTTACCTTCTTTTCTCCACCTTCTGAACCGCCTTCCTTTCGTTCAGGAGGAATCCCTCTTCTTCCCTTTGCCATTGCATCGACCTTTGACGAGGCGTATGCGATGGCCGCTTCAGAAAGAATAGAGGCGAACTGATTTTGAATTATGTTCCCACGAACCGCTGATGCTAACAGATCGGGTTTTACATCGCCCTTTCCGAACAATGTAAATGATGTGTCATTCAGGTAAGCGTCTCTGATGGGCTTCAGTTTATCAGCCGTTATCTTGAATTTGAAAGGAAACTTTTCTTTGTCGTTTACGATCTCAAACTCCATTTCATCGCCCAGGCTGGAAATAACCTGGTTAAAAACAGTTTCATAGTTCTTCCGCTGGATCTTGGTTTTTTCAAAGTCGGAATACTCTTCATCGAGATCGAGAATATTGGCGTACTTATCTTCAATGTATGCGTCAGCTTGTTGCTTCAACAATTTTTCATGACGAATACGTTTTGGATCGGTAGGGTCTGCATATTGGAAATGCGCTTCGTCAAACTCATCGCGCAACGTTTTATCATCCGGCATTTGATCATCCGGCGTCTTTGCTGCTTTGAGTTCACCGATACGTTCAGATTTGAAAACAGAATATGCCAGTTCAACCGGGTCCATCTTTGATTCACGCGCATAATTGTCAAGCTGTGTAGATGTGACCTTTTTGTTTTGTAATCCAAACTGGCGAACGTTGTCACGGCGTTGTTGGGCTTCCGCTTCAAGCTCTTCAGGAGTTTTTGCCGCTGGCTGCTCGGCTGGCTTATTTATATCGGCTACGGAACCGAATTTATGACCGCGTTTTTCGAGCGCACGGAGCAATTTTTCGTCGTCAATATCATCCTCAACGGGAGGTTGATTTTGCTGCTGCTGGTCTTGTTTGGGAGGTACGCCACCGCCTTTATTCTTGTCGTCTCCGGCACCTGCAGCACCGGCATCACCACCTTCTCCGCCTTCGCCTCCTTCTCCACCACCCTCGTTACCACCACCTTCATTACCGGAATTGGCGTCAACTTTTGGAGGTACGGTAGATGGCTCTACGCCATTCTTTTTCAGGAGTTCTTTGATCTTTTCAGACATGAATATCAGGTTATGAGCCAAAAATATGGTTTATAAAATTATTTTTCGGTTATCCAACCTTTTTTTACTTTTTCGTAAAATTTATATCCGATGGAAAATTTTTCTCTGGAACTTAATGACTTCGATCGAAAGATACTTGAAGCGGTTGCAAAACAAAAAGGATATGCAAACGGCCGTGATATGATCAATGACCTGGTAGAAAAATTTCCTGAAACTATCAACAAAAAGAAGATTATGTGTAAAGGGAAATCTCGAAAGTTCAAAAACATTTATCCAATACCTACTAAACACGTAGAGTTCTATAATGCATTAAAATGCCAGCATAGTTCAACACTATCTGGCATTGTTTTTAAGTTTGTAATATTCCCCGAAATGATTGACGCAATCACATCGGAACTACGAAGTAGCAGCGGGGATTAATGATTCTTGATCGTCCAATGATTTTTCCGCTCTTTTCTCTTCAATTTTAGCCTGGGTTTTTAAATTTATTTCCTCTGGCTTACCATCTTGTTTCAGTTGAGCAATATCCATTCTTCCTTGCGCTTGCGCAATGGACGATTGATAATAATAATAACCACGTACTTGCTGTTCTTTAATTCGCAGATCACCTTCGAGTTGTATTTCCTGCATCTTATTTTGATGCTTCATACTTTCTAATTGAACGGCATTTTGTTGCGCAACCTGCACTTCCTTTTCTTTCTCTTTCTTCGCCCGCATTTTTTCAAATGCCATAATGTACGCAGCCTTCCGGTAATCATCAATGCTATCAACTAGCATTTTTATTTCGTATGTAATTTCTCCGCGTTGCCATGCTTCATTTGTTTCCTGCAATACTCGCTGCCGCTCCATGAAGGTTGCAAAACTATTTACGAATATTCCATACCGATGAAAGGCAACATCTTCGAGATCTTTAATATCCTGTATCGCCGTTTCACCAATAGCTCGTTTAAGAAAGTTATACGGTAGTGTGTCTTTATACCTGACAATATCCTGAACACAAAGAAGTGTGTACTTGGCAACATTTCGCAAAATGCCATCTATCATTTCACTCATGTAATCTGTCGCATTTCGCGACTGATCAAGAGCAGTCATTTGCAACTTATAACCATCATTCGGTTTGGGAGAATAAGCCTCGCGGATATCATTAATTCCAAGATCACTTTTTATACTCTCTACGCACCAATCAACAATTTTTTGAAAAGTGATTGCTGTTGGATCCAGCCCGTTGGGAAGGTCATAATTCGGATTTACCCCGCCGCCTACTTTCTCTCCGTTGATTTCAGGGATAGTAAATATTTCATTTATCCCCTCTTCAAACATCTTGATCACATTATGAATCTTCTGCTGGTTGCTGCCCTCGTTGATCATTTTTTGAGCAACCTTAATCAGCGATTCATAGTTATATGCCCGTCCTTTGGGTTTCGCTCGGCGAACCATCCACCGGAATTTTGTGAACGATTCCTGGGCCAGTTCAATCCACGGCCGCGCAACTTCCGCGATCGTAGGTCCTGCCTCTTTACGAAAGAAGAGGGAATAATTACTGTATTCATCCTCGGCACCTTCAATGGTCTGATGGTAAAGCGGGCCAAACTTGAATAGCTTTTGGGTATTCACTGAAGTTGCTAAATAATAGCAGCGGTAGGTTACCTCGTTGTACCAGCTCTCTTTTTGGTACTGTGTGTCCTGACCTTTTTCATAAGACGGAGAACGAGGAATATAACGAAGGTTACCATGATAATCCACTCCGATTTTGTAGGTATTGGCGTCGAATGATTTCCATTCGATATATCCGATCTCTACTTTGAAGTTCAGGAAGTCATTCCAGTTGCAACTACATTCACTAGCTTTTTTGGCAGCTCTTCCCCACACCCAACTATCACCATCCCAAATACCGGTTATTTCCCGTTTATTGGTATAATTCACCGCATTGATCAACTGGTACATATCATTTTCCCAATCGAAATTATTTCCGAAGCGTTTTAATACATCGCTTACGGTCACACTGTCCTCATATCCCTGGCAAACTGCATCTTTGCCATCCTTTCTTTTACCAGGTATTAATTTTACGCGCTCCGGGGCGATATATTTGATATCAATAGCGCCAGACATTTCATTTACGTATGCCTGTGCAGCGATACATTTTTTCCCCATGATATCATTACACCATGCATCCACGTTGTCTTTTACCTCATTATGTTCGATGAAGTAATTTACAACCTGCTGACCTCTCATTTCATGAAGGAGCTTAAACCATACTTTGAAAAAGTAATCAACCTGGGCACCGTCCATTTGATCAAGCCCCAACTCATCGAACATTTTCACATTTCCTTTATACGGTGTGCGGCCGCGTAGCTTTTCTTCAAAATCAATTTTATATTCCGGTAAGCCTACCTGCTGTTGCATGAAAGAAATCATCGCCTCTATTTCCCTGCGGTTTTCGAGTAGTTGCTTATCCTTTTTTCTTTCTGATTCGGCGGTAGGGTCGATGGCATTCAGGTTAACGCTTACTCCAGCTTTCACTCGTTCGCCTATAAGAATATTCCTGATTTTCTCCATAATAGAGATAGCAAGAAATTCCATACCCATTTGTTTGGGGTTCTTAAACATCTTCATTACGTTTTTCATATCGTAACGAGACAAGATGATCGCCATATTTTCACGCGCAACCGTGGGATCAATCAGGTATTGCCAGTATGTGCGAAAGTAAGTGACGAGACGGGTAGCCCATTGCTCGTCCTTTTTATTCGGGTCAATTTCCAAATACTCATCAATCTTTAACATAGCGCATCAATTTTTCCAACGGGTTATTGAATAGGTAGCCCTGAATGACCGGTATTTCGGATATACACCGTCGCCTTCTCTGGATCCGGCCTCATTCGTATTGCCCTCCACGGTTCGGTATATGCTACTGTTTAGCTTTCCATTGTAAAAGCCAGTATGGGCTATCCTTTTAAGTGATGGAAACCATAGACAAAACACGTCGCCGGGTTCCGGGTCCTTCAGGAACTTATTTTGAAAATAAACAAGATTTTTCGGATTATGGGCCGTTGGGCTCCAGGCAGTGATCGTATTGGCGATCCCTGCTTTGGTTAGGCAATAATGAACAAAAGCCGCACACCAGGCGGCAGGAGATTTTACACCTACAGAATTTAGGTACACCTTCACTGAAGGCCCCCAATTACTGCCTTTCGGCACTTCCCGAACGCCTACGTTTCGGGTATAGATCTCTGTTAAACCATTTTGAGGTAAACCACTATAATGGAAACCACAAAGAAGAATAACGAGAAGAATGCGAATGCGAATCTTAGCCATACGGGTAGATTTTTCCAGTCGTTTTTTGAATCATTTACAATTTTGCCGGTTTCTTCATCACGGCGCCCATAAAGATACTTGTACAGGCCCCGTATTGTGAAATACAGGCCCAACACGCCCATGTTGGTGGCTCCGATCACAACGGCACCAGCCAGGAAGAGCGGCTGAATAAAAGCCGGGTCATAGAATCCTGTACCATATCCGAAAGTGGTCGTTACAAAGATTCCCACAAAATAAAAAGCGAGAAATGCCAGTGGTACCGACCATATCCCGTCAAGATGTTGCAAAACCCATTTGAATTTTGCCCAAAGTCTGTTTTTTGGTTGTTTATCAGCGATCATAGGAATTATTTTGAAATGAAGAATATTGAAATGAGAGTGGCCGCGATGCCGGCAATACCAACAATAGCAGTTTTGGTTTTCTGTCGCTTCACGTCTTTTTGGAGCTTCAAAACTTGACGATTTGCAAGGGAAACCTGATCTAACATGGTTTTCTGATCTGCCTCGTAATTTGCCACCATTAATTTGTATGTCGAATCCTTTGCCTGGTATTGCCAGATGATATCATTCTTCGCACCGAGGCGTTGATACAATAATCTGACATTGGTTCGCTGGACACCTAGTTCCGCAGAATCCAATTTTCCCTGTTCAATCAACCTGGCCGCTATCCTCAACTGCGAATTAGGAATACAGGTGACACTATCGGAGGTTTGAGAAAAACTGTTTAAGCTCATCGCTAGTGTACTTATCAAAACGGCTAAGAGCTTTACGCTGCTGCTGAATTTCATATATAGTTTTGTTATTGCTTTGGATATTGACGTTTGTAATCGAATCCAGGCGATTTAACAGGACAATCGCACTGTCATGCTGGTTAAGAACAGTGGATAGCGCCGCCCGCTCTTTTGCCAGCGCCGCCCGTTCTCGGTCGAGGTATTCCATTTTTTCTTTGTAATCACCTTCCGAAGCCTGGGCCTTTGTTTTCCTGAAATTCAGGACTACAATGATTAAAACGACTACCAGTAATCCCGTAACGATTAGGGCGCCGTATTCTTGAAAAAAACCATTTACTTTTTTCATGCTTTTAACTTAAAATCCGCTCTGCATACTCCAACACGTATTTAACAATATCGAAAATATACAGACCTTCTTTTTTATAAAACTTAGCGGCCCCTTGTGCGGCCAAATGCTCCTGAAACTCTTCCCGATCATCCTTTGACATGATGATGATATTTGGTGAATAATCTTTCACATTTTTAAGGTACGCAATCACGCTTTCCGATGTTTTACCAGCTTTTAAATAATAATCAATAATCACAATAGCTGGTTTCTTGACACTAACTGCAGCAATGAACGTATCTACATCACTAAATATCTGCACATCAATCAAAGAACTTTTTTCAAGTTTATCCTTAAATGATAAAGTCACGATCTGACTATCATCGAGAATAAATACACTCATCTTATCATAGTCGCCGAGCTGCTTTGCCAACATTTTCCGCATGAAATCAATCTCCATTTTCAGTATCAGGTTATTTTCTTCTAATAAGCTGATCTGGCGACGTCCGCTCCTGATTTCGTCATTCAATTTTTTAACTCTTTCCTCATTATTCCTTTCACGCTCCCGAAGTTTTGTAATTGTCAAGTCTCGTATTTCCAACTCCTTTTGTACTGACGCAAGGAGCTTATTATACATATCTACTTCCGAGCTTTTACGTTCGGCAGTTAGCTTCTTCCGATCCAGCCAACGAAGAATAACGGTTCCTACAAGGGACGTACCACTCATGAGGGCAATGATCACCTCGTTTGTAGTCATAGACATATCGGATATAGTTTTTCATTACGGCTTTTCTTCTGGCGGCTTTTCCTGTTGGCTTTGCTGCTCTTTTATCTTATCCCTCGATCGGGCAGACTGAAAATAGGCAACAATAATGATCGTCAACCCGTTTCCCAGGATGCCAAACATTATTTTTAACAGATCTCCATTCCCTGCGGGTATTGAACGAAAAAAAAGCAGCCCTATGATAAACAAAGTCCCGATAACGAATACCAGGGCAATGATGTTTTGTATGTCTGGATTTATCTTACGCATTACTCTTCTTTTACGCTAAGGAAAAAATATTTTCCATTATTCGGCACCGTCCAACCTCCACCCTCTTGCCAGACCGGTCCTCCTTCTGGCGGTTGTGACCTAGTGGTACCATCGCGCAAACATTGAACGAAATACCCCTCCGGCGTTCGCACTACGAACAGCACATCTTTTGGATTAGGTTGTACCACTATGATCAAAGTATCTGATGCGGTGTTTCCGTATTGATCTTTGGCAGAAAGAACGTAGTAATTATAACCAGGTGGCGAATGAACTAAAATTGGATTTAGTGTAGCACTGAATATCATTGCTTCAATGCTGTCAATGTTATCAAATTTATCCCAACTGAAGATTACGCCTTCTCCCTGAATTGTTGCATGAATTTTAATACTATCAGCCCGGATGCTGTCTTTCGCTACCACTACTACCGTGTCCTTTCCTGCCGAAACCACCAATGGAATAGCGGTTTTGGCAACAAATACCACATCTGCATAATAGGTACACTTTGCAAACGTCGAGGTCGGAAATGAGCTGGCGGCAACATAACTATATCGACCATTCCCACTAACCTGGGCACTGGCTGGTGCTGATAAATTACCTCTCGTACGAGCTGACGTGAAAATATTGTTAGTGGCTCCATAATATCCATTTGGCGTGAAATAGGAAACAACGTAGTTCGTGTTAGCCTTAATATCGAAAGGTGTCGTTAAAGCAACACGTTGCCATCCCACTTTTCCACTCGCTGAATAATTTTGAGTGTAAAGGCGCTGTCCCGCATAGCTCCATATATTTAGCTTGTAAGTTCCGGCATCACCGGCAGTCGTTTTGTAAAAACGAAAGTGTGTGATCTTGCCATCTTTGGTTGTCTTGATCACCATACCCAATTCGAGGGAACTTTCCTTTGCGAGTTCGGTAGGTTTTTCGGTGTTGGTAAACAAACTATCCTGACCATACAGAGCGGCCGGGAGAAAAAGAAGGAGAAAGGCGAGTAGTTTCATGTTTTGGCTTTTGGTCAAATATATAAATAAAATGCTGCCGCCAATAGGCGGCGACAGCATAGCTTTTCAAGGGATAGTATTTTTAAGAAGTTAACGCAGGGTCATAAACCCACAGTGAAAACGATGTGTCCACCAATAGATCATCAGTTATTATTCCAGCCTCATAGGTAATAATCCTTATTTGACCATCAATTTTCAAATTTTGGATATCACGATCTGCTTGATTGATATTTCTTTCAAGTAAAAAGACAGTACGATTTGCTACAATACCACCATTTACCCAACTATATTGACCGGTACCGGTATAATCGAACGCTGGTCTGCCAAATCCACCATCGCGGTCATACTCTTCGAGAGGTATAACGGTCGGAGGATTATTTACACCTGACTGTGTAATAGTTCCTTTGAAATGGTACTGAAGATTGTCAGGATAAATTTTTATGGGCTTTGAAATCGGTAATTGGGAACTTAGATCAGGCGAAGCATCCATAAAGCCAGAAGTCATTGCCTTGTTATCAGTTCCTTCAGGTGTTATTGCCAGAAAGATGCCATTACCGAAAGTAATATTGCGCCACTCATTATTAGGTGAAACAATTACGCTCCAAAAATTACCATCTTTTGAAACATAAACATTTCCTAGACCAACGGCTACAAATAATCCTGCGCCAAATGCGACACTTTTAAATAAAGTCGTCCCGCCTCCAAAAACACCGTTCCAGGTAAGACCTCCATCTGTCGAGCGAATGATGCGTTGATCATCCTGCGCGTCATGATCAGTGAGTGCGACAATAACGCCATTGCCAGCAGCAATGCCAAAGAAAGGCATATTCCATCCATATCCTGCGGCTGTCCAGTTCTGACCATCTTCAGAATGCATGGTTTCATAACCATTGTTGGGGTCAAAACCAACTGCAATGAATAATCCGTTATAGAAAATAACTTTTTGAGTGGCAAACGGAAATCCTTGATTTTGGAAAGTAGCTAAGTCAGAAGAGACAGATGTATCGTCTCCTGATAATGAGCAGAAAACAAAAATTCCTTTTCCGAATGTGAGCGCTGACCAAATTACGCCACCGGGAACCTGATTTGGAAGTACCTCCCAAACAAAACCATCGTAAGAGGTTAAAATATCTCCGGCTTCTGACAAGGCTACAAATTTTCCTTGCGCAAAAATTATATCTACTAACCTGCTACCTAAACCAATATTTCCATCAACTGTTTTAAAGTTGACACCATCAGCAGTTACGAGGAATACATCATACGGAGGATTCGCAAGTTCCTGAATGCATACAAATACACCAGCTCCAAATGCTGATCTTAATGGGAATGGCGTAACTGTTAATTGATTCGGTGTATCAATTTTGTCGTATTGTGCGCCATCGGAAGAAAGAGCAACACGAGGAATATTACCACTACCGAATGTATCAGCGGCTATGAACACTCCATTTGCAAAAGCAAGACCACCATAATAAATATTTCCTAAGAACTCTCCAAAATCCCAATTCACGCCATCAGGTGAAGTCCATGTACCACCGGCTTGGACGTTGATAGTTGAAAAAACACCATTACCGAAAGCCAGGTTAATGAACTGATCAAATGTTGGCATCGGCGAATTGGTCCATGTAACTCCGTCCGGAGAAGTAGCAATTTTACTGGATGAACTTCCTACGACAACGAAAGTTCCATTTCCCCATTCGATTGCGTGCCACTGTGTACCCCCATCAAGCGGGCGATTTGTCCAGGTGACAGCATCCGGTGAAGTTTGTATATGCCCTTCCAACGAACATGCTGCGAAAAGCGCCAAATCTTCGCTCCAGCAAATATCCATCCATGTGCCGCCTTGACACGTAATCGGTGTCCATGTAACTCCGTCCGGAGAAGTATAACCAGTTGTATTACCTAATTGGTTGAGTGCAACAAATATTCCATTAGCAAAAATTAAATTTCTGCACGAAAAACCACCAGCAAACACTCCATCTTGATTAGTCCAATTTAACCCATCACCTGAAGTCCATGCCCGGCCGGTATTTGCTTCAACAGCTACGAAAGTGAAATTACCATACGCAACAGCTCCAATATTAGCATTGGCTGGAGGAAGGGTGACCGGATCAGCCCGTTGCCAGGTATTACCATTATCATCCGAGTAAATCAAACTTCCATTTCCATTATCACTAATAGAAGTGATTATCCAGCGTCCAATATCATTATTGTATGCGATGCCAAACCATGCATTTTCATAAGAAATTACTTCAATAGGCGTGTTACGCTGTAACCACTTTTGACCCTTTGAAAAAATATCCCCTTTAATGGATATTTGCTTTGCCGAATCATCATATTTCAGATCAGGACTACCTTGAACTTTGGCATTATTACCAAAGAAGGCCATTTCATCAGGGTCACCCTCAATACCTCGGCTTAAAGCAAAACTATTTCCGTCTTTATCGACAAACCAAATAACCCCTGTTGGGGTGATCTGGAAAGTATTATGTTGGTTATTGTCTGGATCTTCACTGTCAAGATCAATCTGCGTGATGCAACAAGTACCTGTGTCGGCCGTGCATCGCTCTGTGAACGATGGGGTTTGTTGCAAAATCCACCACTTTTCTCCGTCCGGCAACTGAATAATTTCGGTTATTACAGGCTCGATTTCATCCTCATCACAAGTCAGCAGACCGGAAGGCAATTTCAATGTGACGTTTTGTTTGAGGCTTAGAACCTTAGAACAGGTAATTGTTCTTTCGCAACCTTCGGGAAAATATTTCTCGTTGATTTTATAGACCGTGACGGTTAATGACATAGTTGCAGATTTTAAGGGTCAAGCAAAACTAACCTGTTTTCCTTTATTTTTGATTTACTAAAAAGTAAATCAATGATCAGAGCGAACCGTCAATACTATGTCGTCCGAATAGATAAGAAATTACAGACTGAAAAGAGAAATAACCTTGTATCTAAAAAGATGGGGTTTCTTGGAATCAAACACAGTGCAGCAGAAGGAGACGAAAAGTTAGACGGTGTAAAAGTATGGGACGTAGAGTTTGAAAGTCCGGCCTATCATGCGGCTTTTAAAGCAGGAGATATTATTAAACAGATCAACGGCGAACCTGTAAAAACCTATGAAGAGTTGACAGAAAAAATATCTTCATTCGCCCCCAACGATCAAATAGAGATTGCTTATGTAAACTCCTTTTCCATTTATAAAGATCACTTGTCTTTTAAAACCGTTCGACTTGGTGAAAGGAAGTTTGAGATTGTATTACCACCCCAGGTGATAGACTTCCAGTTTAACTTACAGTTTGGAGAAATTGTTGAGGTTGGCGCGATCGCGGCAAACGAGTTTCCAGACGCCAAAGTAGGCGATACACTTATTTTCCACCATCATGTTGAACATAAACCTCGCACAGAGGGTGACCCTAACTACCACGATTATCACCTGGTAGATACTGATGAGAACGGAGACGAATATCGAATTGTAAATTTTGTGGATGAGCTTTTTGGCGTTTGGAAACAGTCGGAAGGTGTAATCATACCTTATAAGAAATTCATCTTTTGCCGGGCTGAAATTAAAAAGGCGTCCATCCAGAAAACCGCTTCGGGTCTTTGGTTCCCGGATGGTTGGGAAACCACGATTGATGATTTACAAGCAAAGATTGACGAGACAAAAGCTCACATGGAAGAAATCTCTTCATCTACGATTATGCAGGAACGTACAAGTGAAGCAAATTATAAAAAGAAGGAAGAAATTTCAAAAATGCTCAATATGCTCAATAATGAGCGCCGGCAGCTCTCCATAAAAATGAACCAAAAGAAATTTGTAGAGCTGACCGTAGTTTTTATCAATCCTCTTACTTGTGAAGAACTGCAAACTGAAATATCAACCGGTGATGTTTTGATCGCCGATTATAATACTCTTTATCCGCTCGATCTGTTTGGGTTTTATTACACCCTGTTACGAAAGGACTATATCGAGGCGGTAATTTTCAACAATCAAAATTAATTTTTATGGTAAAACTTCCAGTTCGCCCACTGCATGACAGGGTAGTAGTATTTCCAGATGAACCCGAAAAGAAAACAGAAGGTGGCATTATCATTCCCGATACTGCGCAAGAGAAACCGCGCACGGGCGTTGTAGTGGCTTCCGGCCCAGGCTTAAAAGATCTTTCGAACGAAACGAAGCCTGGCGATCGCATATTTTTTGGAAAGTATGCCGGCTCGGAGCTTGAATACGACGGCAAGCAATACATTATCATGCGGGAAAGCGATGTGCTGCTAATTGATGATGGAAAGAAGAAGAAATAAACGAAGCCCTGCAAATGCAGGGTTTCACATTTTATTAGTCTCCAAAATCCGTTTACCAATTCTATATTCATTAGCAAATGTGGCACCGAGCCACCGGCTGTCAATTTTATCCATCATTAATTTTATCAAAATAATTGCCTCATCTAACCTTGCCTGTGTTTCACATTCAACAGTTGATTCCGACAGTTGCAGATCAGCGATAGTTTCCGGTTGTTTAACAAGGGCGGGCATTATTTTAGGAACGACGATAGCCGGGCCGTTCTCCCTGGAGAAATAGGCGTAGTTGCGCTTATAGCCGTCCTCACATTTTAGTACAGTGGTTTTATACTCATGCCCTTCTTCGCGTTTATACTTGTGATAGGGAATTTCCGGGCTACGGTCGTACCGAACAGTCATGCGTATGCAGTGACAATTTCCGCACTTTTCTTCCTTGTATTTTCCAGTGTTATCCGGGAGGCGGCGCCATATATCTTCATCACCGCGCTCCTTGAAATTGTGTCTTGGTTGGCTCATTCGCTGGTGGCTTTGGTCTTTAAAAGAATAAGGGAGGGGTTGCATCTTTCCGCCCCTCCCTCTTGCGTCCGCTTAATTAATGGCCGTGGAATAACAGGGCTACTTCTCCGACAAAGGACTGAACGAGGTTCCTTTGAAGATAGACCCTTATCCCTGCTGTACCGGGTCCTGAAAATCCTTATCCCACATTGGCCGTCATTGGTATATAATGGATTGTTGCCTCGGCAGGGATCGAACCTGCGACCTGTGGGTTATGAGCCCACCGAGCTACCGCTGCTCTACGAGGCGAGACATGAAAATAATGATTTTTATAAATCCGGCAAAGGCACTGTCTGACCTTTTAATTTATGGGTACAGTCATTGAGAAACTGAATATTTCCATCACGAACAAAACAGTGGCAAATGGTACTCCAAACACCTGGCTCGTCTGGCTCTTTCCAGTCTGGATCTGCAAATTTGCCGGTACGGTTCAAAATAGACGGGGTAATTGTGGGCTTGTTGTCGTCTCCATTAAATCCCCATGAAATTTTATCCGCGCCGGGCACCCCCAATGGTCCGACGTAGATGCTATGCAAATACTCACAACCGGGACAAAAGAAGGCGATGTAACTCGGATTGTCGGGATGATGCTGTATTTTCATACCTCAAAATTTTTGTTATGGATGCAAAAAACATAATTTTAGTCGGAATCGGAATTTTAATTGGAATCTCGATCAGACCTAGAAGGAAGAAACATTCCAAACATTGCGTAAATTGGCCCGTCACTTTTTTTTCTAACAATATAAAAATTACAGGAGGTATCACAATGGTATCAATTAAGTACACCCAACTGTTGCGCGGCGTCCTCGGCAGCCCCGTAGATTCCAAAGGCAACGAAACAACTGTGGAAGCTGGTAGCGTAAAATTTAGCAGCTCCGACGAAGAAATTTTCACTGTTGAGAAAGACGACAAAGATCCCGACAACGAAGTCGCGTTCAAGATCGTGGGTAAAAAACCCGGCGTCGCTCAACTGAACTTTGAAGCTGATGCCGACCTGGGCGATGGCGTAAAAACGATCAGTGGTTTCACTGGCGTTGAAGTCCTCCCCGGTGAAGCTGTTGGTTTCGGTCAGCCTGTATTCGGCACACCCGAAGAGCAGCCCGCTGAAGAAACTGGCGGTGGAGAAGAAGGCGGCGGCGAAGAAGGTGGCGGTGAAGAAAACGCCTAATCTTTTTGCTTCCAAGCTCTAAAGAGAAAAGAACCTGCTAACTGGCAGGTTTTTTTTATCTTCAAAGCTCATACACTTCAAGAAGGCAATGCTATTAATAGCAAGGCCAGAGTAAAGGAAAAGCCCCTGCAAACGCGGGGGTTTTTAAATTAAAAAGCCCTGTGTAAAAACACAAGGGCCGACAATATCTGTATCACAAATATTGTTATGAGTAAGTTCAAAAATACTATTTATCACTTGATTTTTCAGCTCCATTCATAAACCCGATCACTGCGGTCAATTCACAATACTTTTTCCTGTCCGCAGCTCTGCCAACATAACGGGCTTTCAGCCACCTTCCGTAAAGAGCATCGCCATCAAGTAAAGCGTTCACCCCTGTCTCCGTAGGCATATTTACGTCTGCCTGTGTATTCAACGCACATTTGAAATCGGCACACCAAAATTTATTTCTATAATCCCACCATTTCGGCATTAAGCGGCTTTGCTGGCCGGATTCTGTAACGATTCGATCTATGTAAAACAATGACTGACGGCAATATACTTCCGTCCACATAAAATCCTTCACTTTGGTATTGTCAAGATTATAAGCAACCTCGATTACTTTATCTACTTCTATACCGTAGAAAACATTATAGTCATTTGATGGATTATTCCTTTGATTGTGTTGCCATGCTTCACCGAGGCGGAAGGAAATTAATTGTTGATCATTTTTATCCCCTTCCATCGCGCCGTAATATTCGGGGGTGAAAGACCAAAACTCCATGACGTTTGAATAAATATTTATCGCCATCGTATCATTTGCACCGATCACCACTTCCCGGTTATTGTTCACGTAAGCATTACTGTTTTGTTGGAGATCTACCACCGTGATCATATACTTATCTCTCCGAGGGTCAATAACAGCATGGAAATACTTTTTGCCGACATTATCAGCATTGTAATTCTGCACAAATTTCACCAGGGAGCTGACATAGCTTTTATATCCGCCTTTATTTTCTCCTGATGGTGTAATATCCATCGCCTCGGCATAGTTATGCTTAACGATCGCAGTTTTGTTACTATCGAGGAAATAAACCAATCCATTACGTTTACGAATGGTATTCACGTCCCAAAGCTGGCATCCAAAATTGTTTCCAATCTTTCTTTCAGGACGTCCAAATCTGTTCTCCAGCGATGGCGCTACGATATTACCCTCTGTATTTACCCTGATGGTGCTATCATCGTAGGTGACGACGAAATTATCAAACTCACAGAGTACAAGTATGGTATTAATTTCTGGCAGACAAGCAACAATGCCCCCCCATTCCTGTTCATCGAATATAATCGCGTTTTCTTCCTTGAAGTAATGCAGACCGTTAATTACACCATCATTTACTAAAGCATTCGATACAGCAATTTCAGTACGCAGGTTTTGTTGTTTCTCCTGCGGATTTTTTACCCCGATTCTTCCTTTATTTGAACAATGATCCCCCCAGGTGTCGGATGGGCTATGATGTTCATAAAAGAATGGATATGGAGTTATTTGGTTCTCGGTAACAGAAGTTTGAATAATGCTTCCGTCGTCCGCTTTTATTTCAGGTTTAATCAAGACAGGAACCGGGATTTGCCTGTAAAGCAAATAGCTGTCATAAAAATTTATCTGTCCACTTTGTACCTGGGCCTGACCATTCAGAACACGTATTGATTGACAGGTTTCGTAATAAAACTCTTTGTTCTCACATTGTTTTGGGCGGATGAGTTTTACCAAAGTACCGTCTTTCAGGTCCTTCAAATCCTCATTGTAATCAATCTGAATATACTTTCCTTCCTTATTATATTTTGCCAGGGCAGTAATCCGGGTGTTGAAGATCGAGCCGTCCGCGTTAGCAAGAAACTCAATGATATCGCCAGTGACAGAATTATTTTCTTCCGTAAGGAATTGCCATGTGGCATTTGTTGAAAAATCGTTTTGCTTATTATATTCCAATAAACTTTCGTAGTACAATCTGATTTGGGTTGGCGCTGCGGAATTTGTTTTGCCTGTATTGTCCACAAACTGCACCCGTTCCATAACCCACACGAGATCATCATCCCAATTCAAATTCTCTGTTATTCCGAAAGTGATCTTACGAACCCAATCCGGGAAAACTGCATTATGCAGATCGAACAATATTTTTGAAAACTCATATACCTGCGTTTGCTGCAAACTAGGAATATCAACATAGTGTTTATCGCTGGCCTGAAGGAACGATCGCCGTCCCATCCAATCATGTAAGAACATTCCCAATCCGTAACGACCGCCCATTTTAGGCCCTTTACTATTGACCACATTGACACGGGCAGTAGAAGTAGCAACATTGATTATCCTTTCACTACCGGTACACGCGATTTTATTGACGACGATATTAGTAAAGCAAAAGGAACATTCATCCTGACAAGCCAAAATTTGACAACTTCCGCGTTGGGTAATGATCAGTTGCTCGGTTCGGGCTGCACTATTACCAATATCGTGCATTACAATCCTGTATTCTCCGTTTGCGTCTGTGATCGCATAACCACCGCGAGTAAGATTTACACCTATACCCGGAACTCCTATGCCTGGGTTATCGCATAATACTATTTTTCCCCTGATGATCATCCGATCACCGACAGGATATTTGGTTTCATTTTTATAAGCCCACAGCTCGTCAAACTTAAACCAATTTTCTACAGTGTCGCGGGTACTTCTCCCCGTTGCCAATGATTGATTTTGCGCACAGTTTTTATATCCGCGAATAGTTGCTTGTAATTTTCTGCCGTTCCGAGTAGCAAAATAAAATCCATTATGATCGGTGAAGGTGCATTTATGTACATCATCATCATGGTTGGTACTAACCACAGCCATTTCAATAGGTCGTTTCTCTACTTGATCTTCGTACATATAACCAGCGACAGAGCTGGCCGCTTCGGAACTTGTACCGCAGTCACTTCCTTCATGGGTCAAATCCCAAATCATTACTGGCGTATCTTTCAATAGGTAATCATCAGCACAAACGTCAATAATAATTTCCCGCTGTTCTTCAACTAGGTTACCGAGGCCAGTTAATTGGGTCCGGCCGATGAAATACGTAGAGGTTTTTTTATAATCATCGACTGGCTTCATTTTATGAGAAGCAATATGGAAACGGTACTTGCCTGGTAAAACATTAAACTCCCATTTTTGAATAGGAACATATCTGCCGAGACTGTCCAGATCAAAAGGGGTTGAAGGTGGATAGTTAAGTCCTACAAACTCGGTCGTGTCTGTATCGCGATCATACCGATACTGTTTTGAAACCACGTAGTAATCGGTACCGGCAAGATGGCCGACAATACCATCTTGACCCTTTGGGATGATCTGATCGAAGTTAATGGGGTTATTATTGTTACAATCTGCATACCCGAAAACGGTATTATCGTCTTTTACCCTGATGCGGGTAATATTGTCATTATTGGGATTCCAGAATACACCCCATATCTCTATTTTTCGCAGATTCACTTTGCTGCAGGAGGTTCCGGCCGGTGGGTCTGTGTCAAATTCAACTTTTTCCAGCTCATTTCAGTCCATTGGCTCGAATCCGCGGCGATTTCTGCCGAGTGCGATACTTTTCTTTAGGGAAAAAACAGTCCCGGAATTAAGCGGTAATGGGTTCTCAACGCGATTCGTCTCATCTACCGGGATGGGCGCACATTCCTTATCCGCACAAAATGTATATTCAAAAGTATTATCGCTCGGATGATATCGCATTAAGCCTTTTGCATAAGCCGCTTCTTCCGCTTCTGTTGGACTGGCGCCATCTGAAATTTGCTGATCATATTCGACCTGCCACGGGTTATTGATCGTTCTTTCCCACCAGTTATTTGTTTCGCAGTCATTGTACTTGTTGAACAAGGTAAAGCGGTACCAGTCCGGGTCCACTGGAAAACCCTTTCCTTTTCCTGAATTTTTACGGAAAGAGATCTGGATTTGATTATCGAGCGGGCACCCAGCCGGGAACCTTAATCGCAGACACCTGGGGAGGCCGGAGCTGTTGGATAAGCAGGAATTTCCGATCTGATTGAAGAACTGATCGCTAATAATACCGTGTTCCGTACCCCGATTGTACTGGTCAAAGAATTTTACGCGGAATTGCCAGCCAGCATAGTTGATCAGGTTTGCTTTAGTTCGATCTTCCTCGTCCTCCGGGTCACGCGCGATTGGTGTTACCGAAAGGCATCCCATTGGCGTAGGGCGACCCAAATTATACCAGGTACAACGATCGCAGTCCGGGTCGTTTGTTTCAAAATAAGGAAAGTTAATCGGGTCATATCCGTTTGTGGCAATAAGATCATCAGGGCAGAGAAACTTTTGATCTTCCTTTGCATCGGTGTAAATAATGTATGCTATTTTATCAAATATGCCGGTTACTTTATTGAAACGGCTCACGATCTGTACTGCGCATCTTGCTTCTGCTATGAAGTAGCGAGGATCCAGCGTAAGTTTTAGGCACGGATTAACTAAAACCATCTGACAGTTACCGGGGTCACCATTTATTCGATATATGAAATGTTGACCGTTAGAGTTCCAGCCCCAAACAAAGGCTTGATTTATTTCACGAGCATAGAAAAACCCCACACAATAATTTCGTCCATCAGGAAGGTTCAAATTGCAATACCGCTGATTGCTTTCCAATGGCGTCCACGAATAAGCATTCGCGCCCTGATCAGTGCTGATACGAGCATTATCATTAACGTCGTGCGTCAGGTTCTTCAGGAACACGGCCCGCATTTCGTCAATGTTCAGCTCGTTATTATCGAGTTCAACACCCTTATAGGGCATTATTTTTTGTCCTACTGGCATTTTATAGGGTTGTTTCTGTTACAATAGTTCCCGCTGAATATGCCGTGGGTGACAAACAAGAGTTAGCCACCTTGACTTCATAAGCAGTTGCGGGGTCCATCGCGTGAAATGTAAAAGTCGGGCCGGGTCCAAAAGCTCCAGTTGCATTTCCCAGGGCATTCGGTACGAGCCAAACAGTATCACCTACTTTACGATAAAGAACCTGGTTGCCGGTACTATTGATCGGGTTTGTCCATGCCACTGTAAATCCATCGGAGGTAGGCGTGTTAGCAGAAAGGCCGATCACTTCGTCCAAGCAAGCTGCACCGCCAGAGACATCGCATACAAACCCTCCAAATTCGGAATCCGGGCTTAAACTGAAATCCTGAACACAATCCCCGTCAATCTTGTCAATCTTGGAATTTAGCCCGTTTTCTGATTTAATCAGCAGGGTAAGGATGCAGGAACCCGGCTGTATATTGATCATTTCGACCTCACTGGCTCCGGCGACGGCCATTGAATCAATCTTCGTGTTATTGGTAATGTTAATAACAGTGATCTGACTGGCATCTACTATCTCCAAATCTCTAAAAATGCCACCGGTATTGATATTGATAATGCAGTCGGTACACTTGACTACAACTTTCGGATTAGTGAGCGTTACACTGGTCTTATTGTAGTAAATGCCAACGGCTACCATTTCCGCATCATCAAATATTGCGGCTATAGAATCGAGATAAGCGTTATCTCCATCAAAAGCCTTCCCATATTTTACGAAGAATTTTACCAGGTCGTCATAATTGACCAGGTTTGCATAAACGTCTTTGGCCGCGGAGCATTCTTTATCCTTCAGGATGGTAAGTAATTGGTCTTTTTCGGACGAAGGAATAGGAATGGATGCCATTTAAGCATAGATTTTCACAAATCTAATTATATTTGGTTTTGAATCTACCTTTATATCTTGTTTTCACTGCATTGAACAAAGAAAAAGCCCCCAGATAGGAGGCTTTTTACTTTTTCGTAAGATTAGCGACCGCATCCGCAGCCACCGTAATTAATTGCTTTCATGATAAACCAGTTTTTAATAAACAAAATTATTGATCAACAATTAAAATTAGGAAAATTATGCCGGAAACCGCCATTCCGGTTTTATGAGCTTGTTCCTGATCAGTTTAGTGAAGATGAAAGTATTTGCATAGTCGTGACACACTACCCGTTTGTTTAGCATCCCCCAATTATTGATATGTGTATCTGCAAGGAAATAAGGAATCTTCTTTGGCAACTGATTTTTTGCTATCGGAGTAGTCATTTTCTGAATTAAGAGACGGCCGCAACCGCTTATTCTCACACATGGAGCTAAATATTTTGCATACTCCGGCATTCTTTTATTGATATTCGTCCAGATAGTAAACTCGTGAACATTGTCGAACACTATGCCATGTTCTTTGTGCGGTGATTCTACCTTAACGACAACAGCCCGGTCAAAACCACATTGGTAAACTTTGCGGGTTTCTCCATTACCTAAGTTTTTCCCTAAGATAAAATCGACCATATCCGCAAAAAGATGCCAGTCATTTTTGAAGAGATCTATTTCTTCGTGTGATATGTTTATCATAGCGGTATTTGATCATATTGTTTTCCATCCAGATCACGGCCGGCATTTTTTTTACCTACATGAAGCATAACATGAGGATTATTGCCAGCAGTATCTTTAAAACAATGTACTGTACCATCATCATGTGAAACGAGGAAAGCCTTACCAGCTCTTCCTTTTGAAGTATCGTATTCCTGCCCCTCGGCTGGTGGCGCCCATTCTCCCCACTGCTTGAAGAGAAAAGAAGTGTTTGACTTCGTACATTGATCTCGCAATGATCGAAACCAGTCCGGGTGCGGTACTCTTGCTTCCGGCCCACTTTCACCACCTGCAATTACCCAATCAATTCCTATGTAATCTTCACCGGGATCTGTCCATTCAATGCCAACTTTTTTACCATTCATTTCATCGTAACGTGTCGGAACCGAATAGGCGTTTTTCAAATCTCTATTAGTAATGTTGACCGGGCCCAGGAGGGGTTCACAGGAAAGAAATTTTATTACTGCCGGCACTTTCACCAGGTGAGGAATACGTTTTAATGCCTGTTCCTGATCTTCCACGGAAGTTCCTATCCAAACATTTGAGGGAAATCCGTTCAGGTGCCAACGTTCCGGCACCATTCGGTTTATATTTTCCGGTCTTTTGGTGAGTAATAACCATATCAAATTCGGGGTCGCTTCTATCAGATGGAAAAGATGTTCCCTGATCATGTCGAGACTAAGCGGTAACCAATCCTGATATTGCATGAACTCCTGACTACTGGTTTCGTCAGTCAGCCGTTTAAGTGGATAATGTGAAAAAGTGGGGATGCTGTCGCAATCACCAAAGGCAATTTCCGATTTCAGGGCGGCATAATCCGAGCCTCTATCATGCTGCCGATTATTCCAATACAATGGCTCTCCTTTACTGTCAATTACATGGCCGTCCCAATCCTCAAATACGTCGGCCAATGATGCACAGAAAACACGTTTTTTTACACCGGTTTCTTTAGCTTCTCTTTCCCATGACAGAACTTTCCGCCAATACTGATAAGAGGTAACAGACCGGGTACCGTTTATTCCCCAGGTCACCCGCTTGCGTCTTTGGTCCATATCTTTTTCGGCATAGCAGAATTTACAGCCAGCGGAAACTTTTGTGCATCCTATCCACGGGTTAAAGGTGTTATCAGCCCATTCGATTTTTGTATTTACTCCCATAAATCTTTGTTTTTACCTTCCTTACATTCATCACATTGCTTTTTACAGCGGCTACCAAATTCAAACTCCCTTTGGCAATTAAAAAACCTTACACCACTCATACAAAATTCACAATAACGATATTCCTGACTATTTTCATCCACTTCACCTTTTGTATTAGTGGTAAATAATCGGATGGCTGTTTCACCGGCCATTATTTTTTCGCCGCATCGTGAACAAACGCATGATGGATGGCCGCACATCGGACTTTCCTTAAATAGCTTGTCGCCGGGTCGGGGATCCATTGCTCCTTCTCTTACTACCATAACAATTAATTAAATACTTGTTTTAATGCTTCATCAGCCAATGCACTTTTAAAACTTATTACCGCTTGGTGATACGAGTGGGTTTGTCCGTTGTAAACCCTTTTAAATTTTTTACGTTTCCGATCTTCCGATATTGTAATGGTCGGCACCAGCTCCCCATCATCGGCATGGCTCATGTGGTAACTGACCCAAATACTTTCCGTATGATCGTACACTGGAATTTCCTTTCTTAACTTCCATCTTATCCAGATTGCAAATAAAAAACAATAGGTGCCAACTGCGGCTACCACCATTTCATCTTTAGTCATTTTGGTTTATAGTTTTGGTTTTGGCGCTTTCCAGTCGCCAACTATTTCATAATTCAGTATATAGTCGGCTCTACGATAGCCCTGAAATCCTTTTTGTGCGATCGGCTTAATCCAGGTCCATGACTTAGCATCCATAAAAACATAAAATCCCTGCGGCCACCATTTTCCTGTTGTATCACACTGCATTTTTACCAGGTACTTTGTTTCCGAAACGACTGCATAACCTCTGATATATCCATCCTCTACATACCACACCTTTTCTCCTGGCTCGATCTGACAAGGTTGTGACCGAAAACGGCGAAAATAAAACCCTCCGCCATCTTCAATACAGTTTGCTGCCTCTTGTGAAGCTTTTTCCATATCATTTTTTGGCGTAGTAATTACTATATCCATCACCTGTTTCTTAAAAGGTTATCCAAAACGACTACGGATATTTCCGCATCAACATCAACATAAGCTCGGTTTAACATATAATCTTCACCGTTGTACACTACATATTTTGCTAAGATGATTGCATTCCACATTTCTTGATCAATAGTGGCCGCGACTTGCTGAAACTGTGCCGGCATTTTATCGGAAAAATGAATTTTATATGTCATTCATCAAACAAAGTTGCAGGTTCTTTATTCAAAAAAGATTGCGCCAGTTTCTTCAAATGAGAATCATCACTTAACTGCACTTTGGTTCCTTGCAGCGGGTCGATAATACCTTCCGCCTGGTCAGCTTTCAAGCCAAGAATATCCAGCATGATCGGGTCGGTACCATAATCGGTAATGCAAAAGAAGGCAGTAACGTTCCACTCTTGCCCTTCGCGATCGACGCGGCCGATTAATTGATTGTGAACCTGGGGTGACCAGTCCAATTCTCCCAACACGACACACTTACAGACCTTTTGCAGACCGTCCAGCCCTACCCCCGATCGCAAGCTCATGAGCATGATACGCGCGTCCTCATCTACAAAAGCCTTTTTTGCTGCATCTTTCTGGCTGGCAGATTCACTACCGGTGTACATCACCGGTTTGAATGCGGCCAGCTCTTTCAGCCACACATCGTACACGTCACGGTGCCAACCGGCAAGGATGATCTTTGCTTCGCTATGTAATAGCAATTTTACAAACTCGGCAACCTCTTTGGCTTTTGCAATACCCGTTTTATGCCTTACATAAGCGTCCAGCTCTCTTGCAGCTTGCCCCCTTTCCATGAAACTACCTGTGGTAGCCTTTATTGCCAGCTCTCGTGCGATTTGATCGGCTTTCTTAACCTCGGCACTATCGTACCCTACCTCATGGATGATCTTATTTACAGGCGGCAATTCGCGTCCTA
Organism: uncultured Terrimonas sp.; assembly: GCA_964528095.1. Taxonomy (GTDB): domain Bacteria; phylum Bacteroidota; class Bacteroidia; order Chitinophagales; family Chitinophagaceae; genus CAZGSG01. The sequence goes on along the minus strand of CAZGSG010000010.1, from coordinate 3,062 downwards.
CCTCCGCGCGTGTGCGACGCAAGAATAGGTTTTGCTCCCGGAGGTAAGTACCTAATGCTTTGGTGTCCTCAACTACCCAATGGTTACCATCACGGACACACCATTCCCGCAGAAAATCTTCGCGACTACCCAAACAACCGGGTTTAAGTAGATGCATGATATTGAAGATCTCATCGCCATAGTTGAATATTGGCGTGGCTGACATTCCCAGGGTGTATTGAAGGGAGTAGATCAAACCTTCGGCGGCTTGATACTTTTGACTTCCTGCTACCCGGAGTTCTTGTATTTCGTCGAAAATCACTGATTTGAAGAAACCTGTTTGGAAGAAATCAACCCACCCTGATAAGCAGGAGTAGGACATTACATACACGTCAGCCTTTGGCAACGTGTAGGGCTTCGTGACTTTTATTACATGCACTTTCAAATTACTATACAATTCAACCTTTTCCTTCCAATGGCTTTTCATGTGGGTTTGCACTACCACCAATGCCGGAAGAGTTTTTTTGTTGAAAGTAATGGTACCGGTGAGCGTTTTTCCCAGGCCGATATCATCGCCCAACAGGAAATTCTTTTGAATTTCATGCAGCTCCTTTGCTTGTAACTGGTATTGGCGGGCTTTCCACGGCTCTTTTAATTCTACTTCCTGACCAATGTAGTCGGGCGCCAATATTCGTTCAAGTTGCTCCTGAAGATCAATGTAAGCCTTCCGAGCCCTTTGCATTCGCTTTTTATTCTCCGGTGAAATTGAAAGTGTGTACCGGTCCATAAACCATAAAAGGTCATGGCAATTTTCCGGTGTGTGTGGAAATTCAAAAGGCAGTACTGATGCTTTATTTATTTTCTGGAATGTATTTTTTAGCTTAATACAGACGTGGGGTTCGGCCGAAATGATCTTCCAAACATTTTTACTATCATCAAAAACTATGGCGCCGTAACTTTTTAAAGCCATGCCTCGGTTAATTTAATAACGTAACAGGGTTTATTGTTCAATTCTTTCGGAAAACCCATACTTACCGAACACACTAATATCAATACCTCTATTTCGGGAAACTCACAATATCGCTCACACTGTTTGTATATAGATCGCTTCTGACCTTTAATTTTTACCTCAATACCTACCCCTTCTATGAAAAAATCAATGATGCTTTTGCGATCGAGATAAAACTCACGTTGTACCATTACCTCGTCAAATGCAGCAACGAGTAACTTACCAATTTCCAACTGTAAAACTTTCTCGTCAGTTAGAGGAAGGCGTTGCCCCTTCAAAGCAGCATGAATTTTCTCAATTATCTCCAGCCCCATAGCTTATTGGTTTTTTCTTTTTAGCATCTTCTTTTTGCCACTGGAAATACCACTCAATCTTAGAAAACCCCCAATTCGGTTGCATTGGAAACATCAAATGGCCGCAGGTGGTATGTCGCAGCCCTTTAAATATTCCGCCGGAGGTAAAAGTAATATCCTTACAATGCTTCATCCACTTAATATGATCGAATGGAAAAGATATCGGCTTTTCCAACACAGCAAGAATTTCGCCGCAGCATCCGCAAAAGAAGCGGGTACCTGGTGAAAGATGATTACCGTTGTACTGATCAACGATAATAGTATCTCTCATTCTATCAATTTTAATTTTCTTAATCCTCATCGTTGTATAAATTTTGCTGTGATTTCTTATCCGGCGTCACATCTACCAACGTAAAGCCACGAGCTTCCAACGCATCAAGTTCGTCCTCTGTTTCCTTTCCTGTGATCACATATTCGATAGCGGTCGGTCGGAATGCCCGAAAAACACCTGGTGTCATTACTATCTTGCCGCCCTCTCCTACGCCATTACAGGCTTTTGGATGAGCCAGCGCAATCCATGTTTCACCCACTACAAAGTCTTTCGGCACCTGCGAGATCCTTTTACTTACGCCCATTGCATTGGCTTCTTTGATAAATTCACCTGACGTGGAGTAAAATTTCTCACCAACCCACATCAAACCCATGCGAATGTTACCAAAATTCATTGGACAGGTCATGCATTGCCCTTCACATACAGTCGCAGAAAAAAGCTGACTGCTTATCCACTGATAACCGCGGGTCTGCTTGATTCCGGCATTACAGCAGGGACAAACCGTAAGCGGTATTGGAAGTTTACCACATGGCGCCGAAACGCCTTCACTTACAAAGTAAAGACCTCCCTTTTTACGATAACCGCAACCTCGTTCGCGTTCAGTTCGTTTGTGAATAGTAGGCATTTTATCGTTTTTCGTGAGGTAATTTGTATGTACCGTCCTCGTTAAAATCCTTAAACTTTAAATTGGTCGATAGTAACATAAATTCGATTTTTGAAAGCATGGAGCCTAATACATAAGATGATTCAAAACCTGGTGGTCCATCATATTTTTTCCTTGCATCAGTTTCCATTCGCTGCACTATCATTTTTGCTTCTCTTGCATCCATAATCAAATTTTTGAGGACACACCCGGAATCGAACCGGGATGCCAGGATTTGCAGTCCTGTACCTAACCCTTCGGCCATGTGTCCGTGACGATGGGAGCATGAAGCGTTTCACTGATCTGCAAAAGATTTTCGTCAATCGCAGGGCTACTTTATTCCACGCTAAATCCCCACCGGTTTCGTGCAGGTTAGAACCTTTAAAGTGCATAACAGGTAATGGCATTGCACCCTTTCCTGATGCGGGCTTTTGGCCCATACGTTGCAATTCAGCACTAGCGATATAAGTTGATAGTGGTAACCATGTACCGGGGTTGGGCGCATTGCTGGCGACAGTTTCGGTACACTTTCGATGCCGTTGCAGGTTTGCCCAGGATCCAGCGACGCCTACGACCACTTCCTTTGACCTTACTCTCGGCTGCCTTGTTCTGACCATGCCATTAGCCACGATTGACTACATGGTACCCCTAAAGCCAGTCCTGTCATGGGTATTACGCTTGACACTATCAACAATTTTTTAAAGAGCTGTTTCGTCTATCGGTTTTAACTTATAATGGTCCATCAAAAAAAGAAGTGTATTGAATGTAGGTGGCTCTGGCGTACCATCTTCAACACTCCATTTAATG
>CAZGSG010000009.1:0-47676 GCA_964528095.1 uncultured Terrimonas sp. | reverse complement strand
CAGCGTGGTAATACCATGCTGCTTTATATAGCTGGTATATGTTTCCTGGATATCGAATAAATACTGGTCGGGGATCTTTTGTTCGTAAGAGCGATTGCGTTTTTTAATATTGGCCTGTAATTTATTCACGGGCGCATGCAGGTAGATCAGGAGATCGGGCTGTACCAGTTGCTGGTTAATGATCTCGAAGAGACGCTGGTAAAGCCGGAACTCATCATCGGGCAGATTGACCTTGGCAAAAAGCAGGCATTTGGTAAAAAGATAATCGGAAATGGTCAGGTGCTGGAACATGTCTTTTTGCTGCAAAAATTCTTTCAGTTGTTTAAACCGTTCGGCCATAAAGAACAGCTCTAAGGGAAATGCGAACTGCCTGGGGTTTTCATAAAACTTTGGCAGGAAGGGGTTGTCTGCAAACTCCTCCAGTATCAGCCTGGCGTTATAATGTTTGGAAAGTAGATGCGACAGCGTCGTCTTACCGGCGCCGATATTGCCTTCAATAGTAATAAAATTGTACTTCATTTGCTGGGCGCAAAATAATACATTTTATAACCAGGCGATCCGCACCTGCCACATAGATCGCTCTGAATTCAAAATTAAAACCTCAAACCGCGGTCCATCTCCCTACTAAAGCGGCTATTTTTTATTTTTTTATTTTAATCACCTCCAGCTTATCCGTACACAATTCTTCCAACTCGCTGATCGTCTTTTTTAATACCGGGTGAATGAGTTGCGGGGCGATCGCGGCCAGGGGCGTTAGCACAAACCGGCGGTTGGCCATTTCCGGGTGGGGGATCTTTAGATCAGGCTCATCAACGACCTGGTCGGCAAATAATAAAATATCAATATCAATGATGCGGGGGCCATTCTTTTCTTTGCGTACCCGCCCCAGGGCGGTTTCGATCTTTAAGATTCGTCGCAGTAATTCACCCGGCGCAAGCCTGGTTTTTAATTCGAGCGCCTGGTTCAGGAATGCCGGCTGCTGTTCCAGCCCCCAGGCGGCGGTTTCATAGAGTGGGGATGAGGCACTGATCTGGCCACATTCAATCGCCAGTTGCGCCCGGGCTGCTGCCAGTTTCTGTTCCCTGTCCCCTAAATTTCCGCCTATCAATAAATAAGCTTTGTTCCTGAAATCCTTTGCCATAGCGAGTCAAATATCTTTATTTTTGGTGGGATGGTGATAGCTACACTTAATTAAACATTGAATATGCGGAGTTTTTTCAAAACCTTTTTTGCTTCCCTGCTTGCGTTAGTAGTGTTTGTACTGTTGGTATTTTTTTTCGTAGTGGTGTATGTTGGAGGAATTGCATCAAAGGATAAACCGAAAGTATACGCTAAATCAGTACTGGTGCTTGATCTTGGCCAGCAGTTTGCCGAACAGATGAAAGAAAATGTACTATCCATACTCGGCGAGGAGAATAAAGATGTGCCGGGATTATATGATATTGTCCGCCTCCTGCAAAAAGCAAAGAATGATAAAAATATTTCCGGTATCTATATTATTGCCAATAACAATCCCAATGGATTTGCTGCCAGCGAAGAGATCAGGCATGCGCTGGTCGATTTTAAAAAAAGTGGAAAATTCATTATTGCGCATGGCGATGTGCTCACGCAAAAAGCATATAGCATAGCCAATGTAGCAGACAGGATATATGTAAGCCCTCAGGGATATTTCGAATGGAAGGGATACAGTGTTGATTATGTTTTTTTAAAAGGCGCGCTGGACAAACTGGAAATACAACCGCAGATCTTTTATGCCGGTAAGTTCAAAAGCGCCACAGAGCCTTTGAGAAGTGATAAGATGACGCCTGAAAACCAGTTGCAGACATCTGTATGGTTAAATGACCTGTATAATGGCCTGTTGATACGAACAGCCGATGCAAGAAAGACAGATACGGCAACCTTGCATGAAATTGCTAATAGTGCAAAAATCCAGGTAGCAAAAGATGCAGTAGATTATAAACTGATAGATGCATTAAAATATGATGATGAAGTAAAGGATGAGATCAAGACTAAACTGGGTATAGGTAAATATGAAAAGATCAATTTTATTTCTATCGGTACTTATCGGGCAACTGGTGGCTTCACCAGGGCAAGCGGAGAAAAACTTGCATTGATCTACGCAGAGGGAGATATCATAGATGGCCAGGGCGACCAGGGCACTATCGGTAGTGAGACTTATCGCAACCTGATACGAAAGGCCCGGCTTGATAAGAGCATCAAAGCAATCGTTTTTCGCGTGAACTCAGGCGGAGGTAGTTCACTGGCCAGTGAAAATATCTGGCGTGAACTGGAACTGGCAAAAAAAGAAAAACCCGTCATCGTGAGTTTTGGTGATGTGGCTGCTTCAGGAGGTTATTATATTTCCTGTGCGGCAGACAGCATATTCGCCTTGCCAACTACTATTACCGGTTCGATCGGTGTGTTTGGTATCATTCCAAACATGGAAGCTTTCTTTAAAAATAAACTGGGTGTTACTTTTGATGGAGTAAAGACCGGGCCCTACGCCAATACAGGGGTGCCATTCCGTTCGCTCACAGATAATGAAAAGAAAATGATCCAGGCGCAGGTAGAAATCACCTATTCGGTATTCAAACAACGGGTATCCGATGGTCGTAAAAGAGACACTGCGTATGTAGACAGCATTGCACAGGGCAGGGTTTGGACCGGCTTACGCGCTAAAGAAATAGGATTGATCGATCGTTTTGGAGGGATAGAAGATGCAGTACGATGTGCCGCTAAGATGGCCAGGCTGAATGATTACCAGGTAAAAGAGTACCCGGAAGCAAAGAATATTTTTGAACAGTTCTTTGGCAAAAAAGACCCGTTGAGTTATGCTGATAAATTAAAAGCAAGCATCGGAGAAGATAACTACAAGATCTACGAGGAAATAAAAAATATCCGGGATATGAGTAATACGGTGCAGGCAAAACTACCTTTTCAGTTCTTTATTCGATAATACTGCTATAAAGCGAATTCAAAAGTCAAAATTAAAAATTCAAAACCCGGAAGCCACTGGCAGCTCGGAAACTGTTTTTGATTTTTAATTTTGACTTTTGAATTTAAGAGGGTCTGTCAGTTGAAAACCTCTCGAAAATGCTCTTTTTACTGTAGGTTTGCTCACCAACTTTTATTAATGTCTAAACCATATAGTCAGTCTAAAGCATTGTGGGCTATTACCCGGGCAAGCTTTAAAGCCATTTTTAACCAACCCACAGCTATCGTATTCAGCTTACTTTTCCCGATCATATTCATTTTGATATTTGGTGCATTTGGGAACGGTGGCGGCTCCAGTTACCGGATCACGATTTCAGCCGATTCAGATACAACCAATAGTCTTTATTCCTTAGGGTTTCGGAATCATCCAGCGCTTAAAATAGTACGGTATCCCGATAGTGCGGCCCTGAATAAAGACCTGGTCCGCGGGCGATTGACGGCCGTTGTCACAATCAAAGAACTGAAGGATTCGGCCCGGGCTCCACATTATACCATACGTACGCGTTCCACTTCTGCCAGCAACAATACGATCGGCGGATTAAACCAGGTATTGGATTACATCAAGCTGAAGTATGAAGTAGCCATGTCTGGAAATAAAGAAGAGTTTGTAAAAATTGAGCTACCCCAGATCTCCGAAGTGAGACCCTATCGCCAGATCGATTTTATACTACCGGGGCAATTGGGTTTTTCCATCCTTTTCTCTACACTTTTTGGTATCGCGTTTACTTTCTATACACTTAGGGAACAGTTAGTGCTTAAACGTTTTTATGCTTCCCCGGTAAGGAGAATTCATATTCTATTAGGTATTGGAGCAAGCCGCCTGTTTTTTCAACTGATTAATGTAATTGTACTGATCCTTTTCGGTCATTTCTTCCTCAACTTTACATTGCAGCACGGCGCATTGACATTTATTGAAATGTTGTTATTATCCGTTGTTATGCTCTTCCTGCTAATGGGAGTTGGACTGATCTTTAGCAGCATTGTAAAAAGTGATTCATCCATCCCTTTATTAATAAACCTGTTTGGTTTTCCGCAAATGCTTTTGTCAGGTACTTTTTTCCCGGTAGAGGTATTTCCCAAATGGCTGCAGGAAATTTGCCAGTGCCTGCCGCTCACCCAATTCAATAATGCAATGCGCAAAATATCTTTTGAAGGATTGCACTTATTCGATTGCTGGAAAGAACTGGGCATCTTAGGTATCTGGATCATCCTGATCTACTTTATTGCAGCAAGAGTAATAAAGTGGGAGTAGTAAGTAACGGGCGTATTAAAAAAATAACATGAACATCATAAAACTAGGGCTGATCAGTTTTATATTTTTATTCCTGTTAGTAACAGGCATTTCTCTTTTTATTCCTTCTCATGTCAGGATTTCCCGGGCCATCAATATGAAGGCGGAGAAAAATGCGGTAATGGGTCAGTTGAATGATCCGGCAAAATGGAAAAACTGGTATCCAGGCATGGACTCAGCTCAGCTCTATTATGAAAACGGGATTGCCAAAGGTGTAAGTGTTACTGGTAGATCAACTGCAGCACTGGTCATCACCAGTACAGGTAATGATGAAGTGATCGCTGAATTCAGGACTGATCGCCGCCCTGTTGTCAATGGATGGAAAATAATAGAGCATCCTGGTTCTGATTCACTCACTGTACAATGGTACATGGATAGTCACCTGCGTTGGTATCCATGGGAAAAATTTGCCAGCCTGCTTTTCGAAAAATCCTATGGCCCCCGGATGGAGCAGGGACTTGGTACCCTGAAAAAAATCATGCAAACTGACCACTCGTCATTTAATTAAAACGCTTCCGGCAGGTTATTTGTAGATTTAAAGCCTTATTAAATTAAATAATCAAAAACATATCTAATGAAATCTTTTCTGCTAGTTACATTAGCTGTTACCAGCATGTTATTCAGCTATGGCCAGGATAAACCGAAACAGCCCGCCAGTCCCCCTGCTCAATTGACCGCGACCCTCAGCAGCGGAGCTGTGATCACCATCGATTATAGCCAGCCTTCTGTAAAAGGAAGAACGATCGGCAAGGATCTTGAGCCAATGGAAGGAAAAGTATGGCGTACCGGCGCAAATGATGCGACCGTATTTACAAATAGCAAAGACGTGACAGTAGAAGGAAAAGCGTTGCCAGCCGGTAAATATGCGTTGTTCACTATCGCAGGTGCTGACGAGTGGACCATTATCTTCAATAAAACATGGAAACAATGGGGCGCTTTCAAATACCAGGAAGCAGAAGATATACTGCGTGTGAAAGTAAAACCATCCAAAGCCCCATCATTTACAGAAAAAATGACCTTTTCTTACAATACCGGAACCGTGACCCTGCTTTGGGGGGATCATAAGGTAGATTTCAAGGTAAAATAAGGGGCTAATTCAAAATTAAAAAATGACCTCCGAAGTAGGTAAAGAACGCCGGGCTTGAATTCTAAATTTTGGATGCCGAATTATTGATATCTGGTAAAACTCCTATTTAAATATATTAACTGAAGAGCCGTTGAGGCTCTTTTTTCTTTAAAATCCAGCTACTAAGCCTCTTTTTAAGCTGGAAAAGTGAAAAGGAATCGGGTAAACGGGTGAAACAGGGAAAGCTGTTTTTACCGAACAGTAATGATCCAAAAGTCAATATTCAAACCCGGCGTTCTTTACCTGCCTCGGAGGCTATTTTTGTATTTTGACTTTTTAATTTTGAATTTTCCCCTCTGCAACGATTCTTGTTTTTAACTTGTCAGTATATCGCCAATGGTGGACCATCAAAAATTGATAAAAGACTGCCTGAAAGGAAAATTGCAGGCTCAACGGGAATTGTATGAGCTTTTTGCTCAGCCAATGCTCGGTATCTGCTATAGGTATACCCGGTCTGTCAGCGATGCGGAAGATGTACTGCAGGAAGGCTTTGTGAAGGTATTCCATCATTTGGGACAGTATAAACAGGAAGGAGAATTAGGCGCCTGGATCAGGCGGATCATGGTGAACACTGCACTGAACTTTCTCAAACGTAACCGCCGTTACCAGGAACAAATGTATTTCTCGGAAGAATACCTGCACCCGGTCAGTAATGATGATCCGGCGGTCAGGTTGAATGCGAAAGAACTGGCCGATCTTGTCAGGCAGCTGCCACATGGATACCAGGTCATTTTTAATTTACATGCTATTGAAGGATATTCTCACGTGGAGATTGGGCAAATGCTTGGAATAAGCGACGGCACTTCCCGCTCGCAATATTCAAGGGCAAGAACCCTGCTGATCACCTGGGTAGAAAATTATTCAGAAGAAAAGAAAAGTGAAAAATATGCAGGAAAGTAATTTTGAACGGCACATGCAACAGGAAATGGACAAGCTTCGCTTGCGCCCTTCCGACGCTGTATGGCAAAAAGTGGAAGAAAGGATCCGCGAAAAGAAAAGACGCCGCGTGATCATCATCATTTTCCTGCTTGCCGGCCTGGGGCTGCTTGGGTATTCCGGTTTTCACTACATGACAGGAAAAACGAATCCTGAGCATTTACCAATCGCCGTACAGCAACCTACAGATAAAACAATAGAAAACTTACAACAATCTAACGAACAACCTTCTGTATCAGTACCACAGGACCAGTCGCCTGCCCTGGAAAAAAATAAAGAAACCGCGAAGAATAAAACGAATGCCGGTACAGTACCTGCCGATAAAAACTCAGCTGGTACAGTAAACACTCCTGCGGTAGCTGACCCTTCTGCCGAAGATGCGAACAATAAAACCGAATTTGTAAAAATGAAACCTGCTGGCAACGATAACAAACCAGCACAAAAAGGAAACACCCAGCAACCTTCTATCAAAAAACGGGTAACAACTGATCCTGGCAATGCGATTGTGACCGCTGATGAAACTGCGGGAAAAAACAGAAGTAATACCATTGTTCCGAAGTCACCTGGCGAGTTGAAAAACGAAACAGGTAATAATGTAAAACAACAACAGCAAAAAACGGGCATACACAAAGAAGACAAACAGGATATAACAATATTAAAAGACAGGGACAAAATACCTGCAGGTAAGACAACAGTACCGGCAGACAAAGAAGCAATAGCCAAAACAAGCATGAAGCCTGCGAATAAGAATATAGTTCCTGTTGATACGGATGCAGTCGCCACAACAGCAACAAAACCTGCGGATGAAAAAATCACCCCGCCTGTTGGGGACCTAACAACAAGGGTAGAACAAAAGAAAGCGGATTCTTCTGATACGGCCGTTGCTGCCAAAACGAAGGCAGAAGCCGCAGATGATACATTGGCCGCTATAGTGTCACCTGTCGTTGTAAGGAAAAAGAAAGGACCAAAAATAAAATGGGGACTTGAACTGGCCGCTGGTATTACGGGTAAAAGAGATGAAGCCTTACCCTTCTCACCTGCGCCAAGAGCGGATTACATATATGCAAGTCCACCGTTCAACTCAGGTGCTGTACCGGGTGGAGGCAATGGATATCCTGCATATACTGCTTCTGAAGTAAAGGCGGGTCCATCGTTCAGGGCAGGTGTTATCGGCAAATTGAAAGTATCAAAAAAAGGCAGCCTTAGTTCAGGGTTACGATATGCTTATATGAGCCAGAAGATAAAAGTTGGCAGCAAGGTGGATTCCTTCCCCAGTTTCCAGAATTTTGCCAATAGTAATATCAGTGGCCGGGATGTATATGTAGGCGCTCAACAAAATGATTACATAAACGGGTACCATTTTATTCAGTTGCCGCTTTTTTATCATCTGCAATTAAATAACAGTAAAAAGAATACGTTTACCTGGGATGCCGGTGTATCAATTGGATATCTTTTCGCTACAAAAAGCCTGGTGTATGATCCTTCTCAAAACGGGATTTATTACAGGGATAATTCATTGTTTAATAAAATGCATTTTAATATAGGTACAGGACTGTCTGCGGGCTTTAAGACCAGGTCCGGAAGAGAATGGTCTATCGGTCCTGAAGTAATGTTTGATATGAGTCCGCAGATGAAGAAAAAACTGGAGAATACCAAAAGTTACCTGTTATCTGGCGGTCTCAATATAAAATGGTTCTTTAGCCGAAATAAATAATGCAACGTTACTCGGATTGCAGTTGTCAACTTTCAAACACTGCATTATGAGAAAATTAGATATTAAGCTATTTATCGGGCTGCTGATTATTCTTCCCCTTGCATTTTCTGCCTGCGTAAAAGATAAGGTTACCCGTACTTACACCATGTATAAACCGGTATATAAAAGTAAAACAGCGGTTCTCGCTGAAGTAGGCAGCCGGGCCGCTTCAACCGTTAAGAAGCCAGGTAAGATCTACCAGTATGGGCACTATATTTTTTTGAATGAAATAGGCCAGGGTGTGCATGTGATCGATAATACAAACCCTTCTTCCCCACTACGAGTAGCTTTTATCAACATACCGGGCAACCTCGATGTTGCTGTCAGCAATAACACGCTCTATGCAGACATGTATACGGATATGCTGGCAATTGATATTACAGATCCAATGCATGCATCAGTGAAAAAGAAAGTAGCAGACGCATTCCCTGAAAGAAACTGGGGGAATGGTATCGTTGCAGACCCAGCAAATTATATAGTGGATTGGATAAAAAAAGATACAACAGTAAATGCAGATGATAATAATTATTGTATCAACTGCCAGTTTTTCAGTTCAACGAATTCCTCTCCAAAATCCACTACCGGAATAGGCGGTTCGATGGCAAGGTTTGCAATAGTCAATGACTTTCTTTATGCTGTCAATACGTTTTCCCTCGCGGCATACGATATCGCCAATAGAAATGATCCGCAGAAAAAAAGGCAACAGACCCTTCCTTTTACTATAGAGACTATTTACCCATTCCAGGATAAATTATTTCTCGGATCTTCTTCAGGTATGTTCATCTTTGATATCTCCAGACCTGATACGCTACAATACAGATCTGCTTTTTCGCATGCCAATGCATGTGATCCGGTGATTGCCGACGATTCTTATGCTTATATAACATTGCGGACAGGCACAACCTGCGGTGGAAGTACCAGCAATCAACTTGATGTGGTCAATGTGGAAAATATCAGTTCACCCAGGTTGATACGGACCTACCAATTAACAAACCCGCAGGGGTTAAGCAAAGAAGGTAATATGTTATGGGTCTGCGATGGCAAGGATGGCGTTAAGTTATTTAATGCAGCCTCACCGGCCAACCTCGTGCTTTTGAAAACAATATCGGGCATCGACGCGTATGATGTGATATTGTCATCACCTGGCAAAATGATCGTTACTGCAAAAGAAGGATTGTATCAATACGATTACAGTAATCTAAATGATATTCGTCTTCTAAGCAAGATTTCTATTAAATGGTTTTAATAGTATGCGGTATCTGCTTTTATCCAGTGTGATACTACTGCTTGTTACAACCAGTGGCGCCCAGTCGAAATTTTCATTTTATTCGCAAAATTATGTTGGTCTGTTAAAGGGGCAGCAGGGAGGTAGTTCTTTATTGGTACAAAGCATTAACGGGGTTCAAAAAAAAGGCTGGTTTGCAGGACTGGGAATAGGTATGGATTTTTATCGCATTCGTTCTATTCCATTGTTTTTAAATGCGTCTAAATTTCTTTTTGCCAAACAGCAATTTTTTGTAAGTGGCAATGGCGGTATCAACCTGTACTGGCGAGACAAGATGGATGTCTTCAATTCAAATAAACACCCTCCACAATTTTCAGGCGAGGCCGGGTTTGGTTATTTATTAAAAGACCCGGATGATAAAAAACGTTTTATACTTAGTATGGGATACTCCTATAAACATATACGTGAGGAAACAAGCCGGACAGATAATGTAGAAAGAAATGATTGGCGGTTTCACCGGCTTGTTGCCAAATTCGGCCTCTTATTCTAAATAGATCGTTAGTTAAAGTATTGTCTTGAGAAAATCATTTCGGAAAACTGATCTTACCCATTGATACATTTGGAACACCATTTCTTCCTTTTCCGAAATTGATACCGCTTCCGCAAACTGCTTCATTTGCCAATACAGCAAAAAGAACAGCTTCTTTTGCATCCGGGTTAATGTCCAGTTCCTTTGTACTTCGGAATGTACAACCGGGTAACTGCTCCTGTATATTTTTCATCAATAAAGGATTGTGCATGCCACCACCGCTTACATAAAAGCTGAATGCTCCCGTATCTTTTACTACCTGCCTGATTGCGCTGACAATTGTATCTGCGGAAAAACGGCTCAAGGTAGCCAGTGTATCTTCATTACCCAGTCCTGTTGTATGTGAATTCTCTTTTGCTTTTGATAGGTACTGGAGATTGAACAGCTCGGGCCCGGTTGTTTTAGGAAAGCCCTGTATAAAGAAGGGGTGATTTTTCAGTTCACTTAATAATGCAGTATTGATAGTTCCCTTTGATGCGATTGCCGCATGTTCATCAAAATACTTACCAGGATAGTTTGCCTGTATAAATGCATCCATTAATGTATTGCCCGGTCCTGTATCCGAACAAAATACTTCATCCCCATGCAGATTGCCAGGCAGGTAAGTGAAATTGGCAATGCCGCCGATATTCAGCATGATCCTGTTTTCGTTCTTTTTAGAAAAGATCAGGAAATCACCATAGGCTGCCAGAGGTGCACCCTCTCCACCTGCTGCGATATGTTTCTGCCGGAAATCGCTGAGTGTAATGATGCCTGTTTTACAAGCTAAATGATCGCCATCACCGATCTGTAAAGTGGAGTTGTCAAACCTTGCATTCCCATGCAAAGTTTTTGGAGCATGGAAGATGGTTTGCCCATGACTCGCGATCAGGTCAATATCGGTTGTCTGCAGCCCCCAGTTGGCTATACATGTCAGTATCATAGTTGCATGTTGCCGGGCCACCCAGCCATTCAGCATGCAGACCTTTTCCAGGTCAACCATTTTTTTGGAGAACACTGAAGCGATCTCCTGTTTATACTCCACGTCATAAGAAATGGTCGTAAATTCTTTAAGACGAAGCCTGGTGTCCATGCCGGTACCGGAAAATTCGCAAAGCGCAATGTCGAGACCGTCCACTGAAGTGCCCGACATCAGCCCGATAATAGTACGCGAAGGTTTTTTCGCAAGCTGGTAAAGCTGTAAAATATTTGCATTCATCGCCCGTTTGTTTTGGTTTTAACCATATTTATTGCGGTTATATGCACGTATATGCATGAATATATGCACTTTTTTGCAGCTTTCTGGTAAAATTTATATAAATTGGTATTGCTAGCAAATTCTATGACCCATGCTTAAAAGAGAAAGACAGGCTTTTATACTGCGCCAGGTAAACCTTCACAATAAGGTTTTATCCGTAGATCTTAGCCAGGAAATGAAGGTATCGGAGGACACTATCCGCCGCGATCTCAATGAAATGGCAGGTCAGAATAAATTAATCAAAGTACATGGAGGTGCGCTCTCCAAATCTTTTCATCTCTCCATTTCTTCCAACAAAGTATACGCATTAAGTGGTAAGAAAGCAATTGCCGTAAAAGCATGCAAGCTCATCAAGGATGGGATGTTCGTTCTTACTACCGGGGGTACTACCATTATTGAATTGGCAAAGACATTACCGCCGGAACTGTCGGCAACATTTATCACGGTTAGTTTGCCTGCGGCCTATGAATATATACACCATCCCTGTATTGAAGTAATATTTATAGGAGATAAGATTTCCCGTACGGCCCAGATATCCGTGGGTGCGGAAGCTGTATCCAAGATCAGAAATATAAAAGCTGACATCTGTTTTCTTGGCACCAATGCGCTTGATATAAAGGAAGGGCTTACGGATAATGACTGGGATGTAGTAGAAATAAAAAAAGCGATGATAGAGTCTTCACAAAAAGTGATCTTATTGACCATTGCTGAAAAACTGAATAGTTATCAGCGGATCAAAGTTTGTGATTTGAGCCAGATCGATACCCTGATCACCGATCTTGATCCCGGGGATAAACAACTGGCGCCTTACGCAGACTCCGGGATCGAAGTATTATAACAATATTTATCAAATCTTTCGGAATAGTATTAATCACTAAAAACTGCAACATGAAAAATCTGCTCTGGTTAAAACAAAGAAAATGGAACCCTGTTTTCTTTGTATTGCTGCTTTTGTTTGGGCCTGTCATTCTACAGGCACAGGTGCGCGTCAGCGGGCAAGTAAAGGATGCGGATGGAACAGGTCTTCCGTCCATTTCTGTTACTATAAAAAATACGGCTTTCGGTGCATCAACGGATCTTGAAGGAAGGTATACTATCACTGGTGAATTGAAGCCAGGTAATTACATTATTGCTTTTAGCGGAGTAGGTCATAAAAGCAAGGAAGTGAGTTTGACAATCGGTACCGGTACTTCGTATACTGCGGATGCGGAACTAAGTCTCGACCCGTTGAGTATGGATGAAGTGGTAGTAACAGGTACATCACAGGGAACTACCCGCAGGCAATTGGGTAGTTATATAAGTACCGTGAAAGGGGATCAGCTTACAAAGTCAACTACGGGCAATGTGCTGGCGGCATTACAGGGTAAAACGCCTGGTGCGCAGATCATTCAGAACTCAGGAGATCCTGGTGGTAGTATGAGCGTGCGTTTAAGAGGGATCAGCACAGTCAACTCTTCAAGCGAGCCTTTGTATATTATAGATGGTGTTATTGTCAGTAATAGCGCAAGAAGGGTTACCAATACCCAGGCAGCTTACGATGGGGGGATAATATCTCCCGCACCAAACAGGATGGTTGATATTAATCCCAATGATATCGAGCGGGTGGAAGTATTGAATGGCGCCGCAGCTGCAGCGATATATGGTAGCCGGGCCAATGCGGGTGTGGTACAGATCTTCACGAAACGTGGAAGCAGTGGAGTGCCGGTAGTGAGTTTCAGCACAAGCGTCAACATAAATCAGTTGCGCAAGGATCCCGGTTATAATACAGCACCTATTAAATTTGGTGGTCCTACAGACGGGCCTGGCGCGCAAACACAGGATATCCTTACCCCTGCGCTTACCAATACAACTCCGGTCACCCGGTACAATTACTGGGATTATATTTTTCAGGATGGAATTGGTACAGATAATAATATCTCGGTCAGGGGAGGAAAGGATAAAACAAAATATTTTGTTTCTGCTTCTTATTTAAAGAACCAGGGCATTATCAAGAATACCGATTTTCAACGCTATAGTTTCAGGATGAATCTGGACCAGGAATTGACCAAATGGATCTCATTTAATGCCGGGTTAAGTTTTAGCAACAGTAAAGCAAATGAAAAACCAGACGGTAACTCTTTCTTCTCTCCGATAAACAGTATTACCATCATCGGTAATTTTCATAATATCTATGCAAGAGACGCGAATGGTAACCTGCAGGCTGTTGGGGAAAGAGGGCGCATCAACCCGGTGAGCATAATTGAAGATATCAAACAACAGAATACAACGAACAGGGTTATCTCATCGCTTGGGTTTAAACTAAAACCCATCAAAGACCTGACCATTGACTATACAATGGGTATTGATAATATTTCGCCGCTGGGAACAACCTATATTCCTCCATATACCTATAACGCCAGCCCTGATTTCTGGGGAGGTGGGTTGACATTAGATCCTACGCAAAATGGTTACGCAAGCACAGGTAACAACCAGCAGTTTCTCATCAACCATGAGATCAATGCGACATTGAATAAAAACATTACTTCCGACCTTATCTCAACAACACAGCTGGGCTATTCGCTTCAATATGAAAAATCCAACTTTTCAGTTGCCCAAGGACGAGGTCTTGCACCTTTTGTAGAAACAGTTAGCGGTGCAAGTACGGCCATACCCGGTTTGGATGAACGTTCTGAGATCTCCATTTCGGGTGGATACCTGCAGCAGAATTTTAAATTCAAAAACAGGTACTTTCTTACTGCAGCAGCACGTGTGGATGGTTCTTCTGTATTTGGAGAAAAAGAACGTAACCAGCTCTATATGAAATTGAGTGGTAGTTATATTATAAGCGATGAAGATTTCTGGGAAAAAGCAGGTCTTTCAAATTGGTTGAACAGCATGAAAATCCGTGCGGCCTATGGGGAAAGTGGTAACCTTACAGGGATAGGTGCTTATTCAAGGTTTAATGTATACAATGCCTCTCCTTTGGTGGGACGTACTTCATTGATGTCGCCCTTGCAGCTGGCAAATGAAAACGTAAAACCTGAAGTACAAAAGGAATTAGAGATCGGTACAGATATGTCACTTTTAAAGGGAAGACTGAATATCACTTTCAACTGGTATAATAAAAAAGTAAATGACCTGCTGATCTCGAGATTTATTGCACCAAGCACGGGTTATACAAGTTTGCTTGATAATGTGGGCACGATCCGCAATAAGGGTATCGAGCTAATGCTGGGTGGCTCACCGGTAAAAGGAAAGAATTTTGATTGGGATATCGATGTGATCTTTAATAAAAATAAGAACAGGGTTGAACAAATACCACAGGGACTTATTCAATACAATCTTCCTGCAGGTTCAGTATCATTATTACCAGGTTATGCCGCTGGTGTTTTTTATGGATTTTTCTTTGCAACTGATGCAAATGGAAATGAGATAAAAAATGCAGCAGGTATTCCCGTTCAGGAAAGAGGTATACAAAACACCCCATCTACTTATACCCCGCAACGGGATGGTTCAGGCCAGCCATCAGGTACGCCATTGCGTAAAGTGATCGGCGATCCGAATCCCGATTGGACAGGCACACTGGTCAACTCATTCCGGTACAACAAATTTTCCCTCAGGGTACAGTTAGATGCTGTACAGGGCAACGAAGTTTTTAATGCGGATTTCCGTACCCGCCAGGGTGTTGGAAATGGTGAAGAGTTTGCGCAAAAAGAAGACCTTGGTCAGCTTCCCCGTGGTTATGTGGCCGGTGTATATGGTATTGAAGAATGGAGGATCAGTGATGGAAGCTTTGTGAAATTAAGAGAAGTAGCATTGAGCTATAATTTTGGCAAGGTTAAAAAAGCCTTCAGCGATCTGTCGATAGCCCTTTCCGGAAGAAACCTTATCAGTTGGGATAATTACAATGGATTTGATCCCGAAACAAATGCTGGTGGAGGTAGTACGATTGCAAGAGGTGTCGACTTTGGTAATGTGCCAATTCCAAGAACATTTGCACTTTCACTAAACGCGAAATTTTAGTTTATAACCTATCAACTCATTTATATATGAATAAGATAAAATATAGTATTGTTCTTTTTACGGTCATAGCTACGGGTATGGCCTCCTGTAAAAAGAATTTTACCAATCCGGGAGCCACACAAGTAGACGATGCCCTGTCAAACTCTGTTGGGTTAACAGGTGTAGCGGTCGGTGTGCAGAAACAATATTCTTTTTCAAGAGTCTCTCCACTATACAACCAGGTAACGGCTAATGGTTTTTCGACATTTGAGCTGCGTAACCTGAATACCGGTAATACGGATGAACTGAACCTTTCAATAGGTGGCATTAACGTGGACGGCAATAATGGTGTACTGGGAAATCTTTGGGCGCAAAACCTGAAGGTGATCTTTGATGCAGACAACGTAATCAATGGCGCACAAAAACTGGGTGATAAAGGATATGCATCCGGTCTTATTGCTTATGCATCGATCTTCAAAGCGCTTTCCTATGGTTCGCTGTCGATGTACTGGGAAAAAATACCTGATACCATCGGGCTGAATGTCAATTTTGTTCCCCGCGTAAATGGATATAGCAGAGCATTGGCTGCCATTACAAAAGCACAGGCTGCCATAGCTGCTAACCCAATCAGTTCACAGTTTCTTACTAATCTTCCTGCCGGTATCGAAATCCCGAATACATTGCAGGCATTAAAAGCAAGATACCTCCTGTTCATGGGCGATTACTCGGGAGCACTGGCCGCTGCTAACACTGTAAACCTCTCCGTAAAGAGCACAATGAATTTTGATGCTGTAACACCAAACCCGATCTTTAATGTATCCACTTCAACCAACAATGTGTTCCAGGTGCTGGATTCCACATTTGGATTACCGGTTGCTTTAGCACCCGATCTTTCTGACAAACGGATCCCGTTTTATATGACCATCAACGCAACCACTGCTCCGCGCTGGCGTATCAATGGTTTTGCAGCTGCATTGAGTACTCCCTGGCCTATTTATGTGCCTGGTGAGATGACATTGATCAAAGCGGAATGTTATGCCCGCTTAACTGTACCTCAATTGGTGGATGCGATCGTGGAAATAAACAGGATCCGTACAAAAACAGCGGCAACCGACGCGTTTGGTATCGGTGCGGAAACTTCCGTGTATGCGGGTGCTGTTACGCCCACCGCGTTGCTAACCGAGATTTACAGGCAACGTTGTATAGAACTCTACATGCAGGGTTTTAAGCTGGAAGATATGCGCAGGTTCGGACGGCCTTCTACGCCAAACGTGGAAAAAAGAAGGGATTTCTTTCCTTATCCTTTCCGTGAAAGAGACAATAATCCGAATACACCTCCTGATCCCGCATTCTAATATTGAACTATGAAAAGATGCCTGTTACTGATTTGTTTTATTGTGGTCATGGTGAATAGTGTCCATGCACAACAGTTTACCATTCTGAGTTATAATATCCGGCATGCGGAAGATATGAATGGAAAGCTGAGTATTGAACAGATAGCAGCGGTGATCAATCGATACAAACCTGATATGGTAGCGCTGCAGGAAGTGGATAGCGTGACCAACAGGAATGGAAAAGTAGACCAGATGAAAGAGTTAGGAAGACTGACCGGCCTGTATTATTCATTCGGAAGTAATTTTCCTTATGACGGAGGAACTTACGGGCTGGGCATTCTTTCAAGATACCCTGTACAAAGAGCAGCCAGTTACCGCCTGCCTTATTATAAAAACGATCCCAATAGCGAGAGCCGGTTAATGTTTATGACCGAACTCAGGCTTCCATCAGGTAAGCTAATTAAGTTTGGTACTGTACACCTGGACTATAAAACAGCGGAACAGCGAACAATACAGGTAAAAGACCTGCTTGGACAATTAAGCCATACAGATAAAATACCCATTATCATTGCAGGTGATTTTAATGCATCGCCGGGTGATGAATGTATTACAATAATGAAAAGCAGGTTTATCCAGTTGATGGAAAAAGATACAACAGCTACTTATCCATCGGTTAGTCCGAAGGAAAAGATTGATTATATCTTTTTATCCGCCGACAATACATGGAAAATGAAAAAACAGGAAGTGATCAATGAGCAGGTGGCTTCTGATCACCGGCCAGTACTGGGAGTGGTAAAATTAATCAAATGATCTCGAGTGAGTGTTCATTAAGGGAGTGGCCTGGTGCTGCTCCCTTTTTTATTTCTATTCTTTGAGCATGTAAGCCGTTATAATTTTCCGGATAGCAAGTGGCATTTATATCACCGCTATTGATTGTTTATGAATTTAATATTCCGTTGTATGCCCTTCCATTTGGTGCGATTGATCGGTGAATGACGAAATATTTTTTTAAAGCCTTCCTCTGTCATTGCTTCCCATTCCCTGGTAGTTAGATTCAATACTTCAGGTATGGGATCGAATGCCGCTTCATCGGTAGGCGTACTAAAGCGATTCCAGGGACACACGTCCTGGCAGGTATCGCAACCAAAGGCCCAGTTGTCAAACCTGCCTTCCATGTCAGCGGGTATCAGCTGATCTTTTAATTCGATAGTAAAATAGGAGATGCATTGGCTTCCATTCACTGTCTTATTGGGCTTGATCGCCTGTGTAGGGCAGGCATCAATACATTTGGTACAGGTACCACAAAAATCTTTTGCAAAATGATCATCATAGTTAAGTCGCAGATCAGTAATTAGCGTGGCGATAAAAAAGAAGGAACCATTTTCTCTGGTAATGAGATTGCCGTTTTTACCTATCCAACCCAAGCCGCTTTTCTGAGCCCAGCTTCTTTCCAGTACAGGTGCCGAATCTACAAAGCCCCTGCCATGTATTTCACCGATCTCTTCCTGCAGGGTTTGCAAAAACAATTTCATTTTTTCGCGGATCACTTCGTGGTAATCCTGGCCATAGGCATACTTGGCTATCTTTACGGCATTTTCCTGCTGCGTTTTAGCAGGGTAATAATTTTGCAGAAGGGTAATGACTGACCGGGCGCCCGGTACTAAAAGGGATGGATCGACTCGCATATCAAAATGATTCTCCATATATTTCATGCCGCCGTGTAAACCCTTATTTAACCATTGTTCGAGACGCACTGCATCATCATCCAGCCTTTCCGCTTTGGCAATACCACAATAGCTGAACCCAAGCCTCGCAGCCGTTTCCTTCACAAACCGTGTATGAGTATCAATGCTGTTCAGAACAGTTTAATTATTTTGACTATATTTTAAGACCCTGGCAAAGATACGACTGGCATATTTGAACTATTTTATGTAAAATTGTACCGGGCCACCAATACTATCAATAAAATCACCTGTTTCTTCTTATGAAACCACGACTGCTTCTTGCAGGACTCCTGCTTGTCATAACCCTGCCTGCTATTTCCCAGGACAAATCAAAAGCCAAATTTGGTAAAGTTGCCCCCGAAGATTTTGCAACCAGGATCTATTCCCTGGATAGCAATGCCAATGCAATAATCATTGCAGATATCGGATCTACAGAAATGGTTGATAATGGCAAAGGAGGTTTTTCACTGGAATTCAGAAACTACCGCCGTGCACAAATCATTAATAAAAACGGGTATGATATAGGTGATGTAGCTATACCTATTTATACGCAGGGTGATATGGAAGAAGAGTTGAACAATCTGAAAGCTGTTACCTATAACCTGGAGAATGGTA
This sequence comes from uncultured Terrimonas sp., assembly GCA_964528095.1. GTDB lineage: Bacteria > Bacteroidota > Bacteroidia > Chitinophagales > Chitinophagaceae > CAZGSG01. Next base: position 28,871 of record CAZGSG010000009.1, on the reverse strand, counting down.
AAGTAGTGGAGACAAAGCTGGAAACAAAATCAGCCGTATTCAAAGACAAGATCAATAAGAACCTGGTAGTTAAAAAATTTACTTTTCCCAATCTTAAGGAAGGTTCGATCATTGAATATGAGTACAGGTTGAAATCCGATTTTATCTTTAATCTGCAACCCTGGGAATTCCAGGGAGAATACCCTCGTCTCTGGAGCCAGTATACGGTTACCATGCCCGAATTTTATTATTATGTCACTTTATCGCAAGGTTATCACCCTTTCTTTATAAAAGACCAGAAAAGCAGGACGGCTAACTTCTCTGTATCTGATAGCCGGGGTGCTACCTCAACCGACCGTACTTCTTTTTCGGCGGGTGTCACAGATTTTCGCTGGATCATGAAAGATGTACCGGCATTAAAAGAAGAGAATTATACTTCCACCATCGATAATCACATTGCGAAAATACAGTTCCAGATGTCGGAAGTACGTTATCCGTTCACCCCAAAGAATATTATGGGTTCCTGGGCACAGGCTTGTGAAAACCTGCTTAAAGATGAAGACTTTGGCTATTCCCTCAACCGCGATAACGGATGGTTGAATGATGCGATGAAAGAAGCGCTGAAAACGGCAGTCAATGATGTTGACAAAGCCAGGAATATTTATATTTATTTGCGTGATAACATCACCTGCACCAACAGGAATCGTAAATACCTGGAGCAGCCGCTCAAAAATGTATTGAAGAACCGGAATGGTAATGAAGCAGAGATCAACCTGTTGCTTACTGCTATGCTACGCAAGGCAGGGATTAGTGCCGATCCCGTTATGTTAAGCACAAAATCACATGGCTATGCATTTGCCATGTATCCTTTGCTTGAGCGGTTTAATTATGTAATAACTACTGCTAATATCGGTGGCCGGGATGTTTACCTGGATGCAAGCCGTCCCAGGCTTGGTTTTGGTAAACTTAGCTATGATTGTTATAATGGGCATGCGCGGGTGATCAATACAAATGCAACCGCATTGGAACTGGTGTCTGATTCTTTATTTGAAAGAGGGGTAACTTCCGTTTTTGTGATCAATGATGACAAGGGTAATTTTTCAGGAAGTGTGAGCCAGGTACCTGGCTACTATGAATCGGTCGGCGTTCGGGATCGTGTAAAGGATAAGGGAAAGAACCAATTTGTAGATGATATAAAAAAATCATTTCCTTCAGATGTTTCCATAACAGAAGCGGAAATTGACTCCCTGAATATTTACGATGAGCCAGTCAGCATTCGCTATAAGTTTGAGCTGAAAACTGATGGGGAGGATATTATTTATTTTAACCCGATGCTTGGAGAAGGGTTTAAAGAGAATCCATTTAAGTCGGCAGAGCGTTTTTACCCGGTAGAAATGCCTTACACGATCGATGATACTTATTTACTACAACTGGCTGTTCCAACTGGTTATGCCGTTGACGAACTACCTAAACAGATCATGGTAAAGCTTAATGAAGAAGACGATGGTTTTTTTGAATACCGTTTGTCAGAATCAAACGGCACCGTCTCGATGCGTTCAAGATTAAAGTTAAAACGAGCTTATTACCAACCCGAGGAGTATGAAATGCTTCGTGAGTTCTTTAACCTGGTAGTAAAAAAGCACAATGAGCAGATAGTTTTCAAAAAGAAAAAATGATCATGAAAAAAGGGATGTTGGTATTCTTTTCGATTTGTATCGTCATAGCGGCAAGGGCTACCGGAGGTGAGTACGCGGTATTGTTGATATCACCGGAATTGCTGAAGAACGCGAATGTGGTGAAGCGACTGGAAATACAACAATTTGTACTGAAGAACCCGGGGGAAGCGGTCTATAAAAAAAAGTATGCCTATACGATCCTCAACGAAGCCGGAGATCGTTTTGCGGATTTTGTAGAAGGCTATAATAAGTTCTACGAGATCCGGTCTATTGAGGGCAGTTTGTTTGATGCAATGGGCAAAGAGATCAAAAAGCTCAAAAATAAAGACCTGCAGGATATGAGCGGTGTAGGTGACAACAGCCTGATGGATGATACACGCTACAAGACACACAATTTTTATTATAAAGCGTATCCCTATACTATCGAGTATGAAGTTGAAATAAAATATAACGGGACCATGTTTTACCCGAGCTGGTTTCCGCAGGGCAATTCATTAATGTCGGTACAGGAAAGCAGTTTTGCTCTTACCTGCCCCGATGACTATGAATTCAGGTACAAGGCCTTCCAGTATGATAAAGCTCCTCTCATTACCAATGAAAAAGGTACTAAAACATATAAATGGCAAATCAATAACCTTCCTGCACTGGTACGGGAACTGTACTCTCCCGGCGTCAGGAAGATCGTGCCCTTTGTACTCTTTGGCGCTTCAGAATTTGAAATGCAGAACTATAAAGGCAATATGAAGACCTGGGACGGCCTTGGTAAATTTATCTATGAATTGAAAAAAGGAAGAGATGTATTGCCCGAGGATGTGAAACAGACCGTGCATAAGTTGACGGATGCAGTAAGCGATCCTTCAGAAAAAGTAAAAATCCTCTACGAATACCTGCAAAAAAATACCCGCTATATCAGCGTACAAATTGGAATAGGAGGATGGCAGCCTTTTGATGCAAAATTTGTTGCAGCAAAAAAATACGGGGACTGCAAGGCCTTATCCAATTATATGTTTTCTTTATTAAAGGAAGCCGGCATTACATCCAACTATGCTGCCATTAAAGCAGGAAGAGAAGAAGAAGATGTTGTTACCGACTTTCCTTCTTCGCAATTCAACCATGTTATCTTATGTGTGCCGCTCAATAAAGATACTATCTGGCTGGAGTGCACCAGTCAAACGGCTCCTCCGGGTTATATGGGTGGTTTTACGGGCGACAGGCATGCCTTACTGGTCACAGAGAACGGGGGGCAGCTAGTGGCCACACCACGTTATGGATTAAAAGAAAATACGGAGATCAGGAAGATCAAAGCCGTGCTTGATGAGAAAGGAACATTGTTCGTAAAGGCCGACACCCGTTATGGTTCTATGCAACAGGATGGTATTCATGGGCTCATTAATGGCCTGTCAAGAGATAAGGTAAAAGAGTACCTGCACGAAAAAATGGATTTTGCTACTTACGAGATAAATAATTTTTCCTATAAAGAAGAAAGATCCGCGCTTCCTGCCATCGATGAATCACTTGAGATCACGGTAAGTAATTATGCCACGATTACCGGTAAGCGATTGTTCATTCTCCCCAATATCATGACAAGGGATGGTAAACGGCTTAATCCGGCTGAATCCAGGAAATTTGATATCGAGCTGGAAGCTGAATACAAGGATGTCGATACGGTAGAGATACAATTGCCGAAGGGTTATGAAGCGGAAGCCATGCCCAAAGACATCACGATCGATAGTAAATTCGGTAAGTATTCATGTTCGATAAAGTTAAAGGATGATAAGATATATTATTACCGGTCTATCGAACAATATAGTGGCAGTTTTCCTGCAAAGGATTACGATGAACTGGTGAAATATATGGAGGCTGTCTATAAAGCCGACAGAAACAGAATCGTATTTGTGCGTAATGAACAGCCGCCTGCGTTAAAAGCATTTTAATAAGCCGCCATCAATCCTGCAGGTGAAGCCGGTGAAACATCCGGTGCATGGCAGGCGCAAGTATAATGCCGATATTGGTAATAAATACCACTCCACTAAAAAGCGCATAGAAAGAGGAGAACCATTTACCTGCCGTGGTTGTGATCTCTACTACAGGACCCATGCCACTCAATATCATCGAAGCGTTGTGAATGGAGTCAAGCCATGCAATATCCGCAGTGTAATGATAGCCTAAAATGCCTATCAGCAGGCAAACAAAAAGGATAGCACTGGCGAACAGGATATTTTTAATTACCCGCTGGTAAAATACCCGCATGGGTGCCAGCTTCTGTTTACGATGTTCATACATGTCGGTAAATTAACAATGAAATCATCTATTCAAGGCCTGCCTGTTATCATCCAGAGCGTCTCACGGAGCTTAGTTGCAGGGTATCTGCTCATCTATCAGGGACTTCAACTGCATATTTGCTTCAGCTTTTTCCTCACCCAGCAGGTTCTTTACAAAAACAAGATAAGCATATCCCCTGCAGAGGTCAATCATCGGCCAGGTGCCGAATAAGCCCGGGCTGGCGGCTGCAATGGTTTTGCCATCTTTTTCCTCTACTACCCAATTACCCAACGCGTAACCAAGACCTTCGGCTGATTTAGGGGCGTTTTTAATCATGGCTGGCTTTGTTTGCAATGTCATTAGTTGGGTCACAGATTCTTCGCTTAATACCTGTTTCCCCATGTATTTACCTTTATTCAATAACATCGCCAGGAATCGCATATAATCATCTGCTGTAGACTGTGCACCGCCTGAAGGATTAACGGCGCCGCCATCGAGATTGCTGAAAGTCGTTTTACGCATTCCCAAAGGAGTAAATAATTTTTGTTTGATCAATTGATCAAACCTTTTTTTACTGACAACCTCGAGTACCCGGCCCGCAATATTCAACCCGATACTGCCATACCAGAAATCAGTTCCGGGATTGGCCCTGATCTCTCTTGATGCAAAAGAATTGACTTCGTCTTCCAGTGAGGCAAATTTTTTCCGTTGAAATAGTTTCTTCAACAGTTTTCCTTCATCTTCAATACCCGTCATATGCGAAAGACAATAGCGGATGGTGATATAATTTTTCCCATACTTTTCAAACTCCGGGATCCATTTTGTGATCTTGTCATCCAATGATAATTTTCCTTCGTCTACAAATTGCATTACCAATGCAGCGGTCAGCCACTTGCTCGCACTGGCAATCGGCGCTACAGTTTTGCTGTTGAACTCGCCCAGTTCTTTTTTAAATACAAGGCTATCGCCTTTCCAAACCATCATGACGAGATCCTTACCCAATACCTTCTGTTTTTCCTTCAGTGAGGCATCCAGGGCATCAAAATTATACTGTGCAAAAAGAGGATGTAATAATAGCAGAAAAAGGCCTAACATACTGCATTTCAGGCAGTTTAGAGTAGATCTATATGACATTGTAGCATGAATTATTTCTTGGATTATGATTTGATGATAATTCTGGACTTAAAGTTATTTGAATTTCTTAATCCGGTCTGTTAATTTCTGACTGGTAAAAGAGCAACCTTTAAAATACCATCAAACTATTAGAATATGAACTTAGGAAATTTTACCATAAAAGCTGCAGAAGCCTTTCAACAGGCTCAGCAGATCGCATTCAATGCGCAAAGCCCCAATATTGAAACAGAACATATTTTAAAGGCTTTGCTTGAACAGCAGGATTCGCCTGTAGACCATCTGCTGAAAAAAAACAATGTAACCCTCAACCTCCTTGACACAAAGCTGGATGAACTGATCAGCAAACTGCCCCGTTCTTCCGGTGATGCAGCACAGCAAATAAGCCGTGATGCAAACAATGTGATACTGAGGGCCGGTTCGGCACTCAAACAATTCAATGACGAATTTATTACTCCCGAACATTTATTGCTGGCCATTGTGCAGGGCAATGATGCACCGGCTAAATTATTAAAGAATGCCGGTCTTACAGAAAAAGGACTTTTAACAGCTATTAAAGAACTACGTAAAGGCGATACTGTTACCTCACAAACGCAAACACAGGAATTCAACGCATTGAACAAATATGCCAAGAACCTGAATGAACTGGCAAGACAGGGCAAACTCGATCCTGTTATTGGTCGTGATGAAGAGATAAGAAGAACATTGCATATCCTGTCGCGTCGTACAAAAAACAACCCTATACTCGTGGGTGAACCAGGTGTGGGTAAAACCGCAATCGCAGAGGGTATTGCTCATCGTATCGTGAACGGTGATGTGCCAGAGAACCTGAAATCAAAGATCATCTACGCATTGGACATGGGATTGCTCATTGCAGGTGCAAAATATAAAGGAGAATTTGAAGAAAGGTTAAAAGGTGTAGTGAAAGAAGTAGGTGACAGTGACGGAGAGATCATCCTCTTCATTGATGAGATACATACGCTGGTGGGTGCCGGCGGAGGAGAAGGTGCAATGGATGCAGCCAATATATTGAAACCCGCATTAGCAAGGGGTGAATTAAGAGCAGTAGGTGCTACTACCCTGAACGAATATCAAAAATTCTTTGAAAAAGATAAAGCATTAGAAAGGCGTTTTCAGAAAGTGCTGATTGATGAACCAAGTGTGGAAGACGCCATTTCTATTTTACGTGGTTTGAAGGACCGATATGAAACACACCACCATGTAAGAATAAAAGATGAAGCCATTATCGCGGCAGTAGAACTCTCAAGCCGTTATATCACAGATAGGTTTCTTCCTGATAAAGCGATTGACCTGATAGATGAAAGTGCGGCCAAACTTCGGTTGGAAATGAATTCTATGCCGGAAGAACTGGATAAACTGGAAAGACAGATCAGGCAACTGGAGATAGAAAGAGAAGCGATCAAAAGAGAGGATGATGAAGCGAAATTAAAAGAGCTCAATACAGAGATTGCTAATCTCGCGGTAGAAAGAGATACGCTGAAAGCAAAATGGAAAGACGAAAAAGAACTGGTAGAAAAGATCCAGAATGCCAAAGCAAATATTGAAACGCTGAAACAGGAAGCCGAACAGGCAGAACGGAATGGCGATTATGGAAAGGTAGCGGAGATCCGGTATGGTAAAGTAAAAGAAGAAGAAAAACTCATTGCCGATCTTACATTGCAGCTTGCGAGTAGTGATGAAAAGCGCCTGTTAAAAGAAGAGGTGGATGCTGAAGACATTGCGGAAAGCGTAGCAAAAGCCACAGGCATTCCCGTAACAAAGATGTTGCAAAGCGACCGGGAAAAATTATTGTTATTGGAGGATCACCTGCATGAACGTGTAGTAGGACAGGACGAAGCGATCATTGCGGTAGCGGATGCTATTCGTAGAAGCAGGGCGGGCTTACAGGATCCTAAAAAACCAATCGGTTCTTTTATCTTCCTGGGTACAACGGGCGTAGGTAAAACAGAACTGGCAAAGGCGCTCGCAGAATATTTATTTGACGACGAAAGCATGATGACCCGGATAGATATGAGTGAGTACCAGGAAAAGCATACAGTGAGCAGGCTTGTGGGTGCACCTCCGGGATATGTAGGGTATGATGAAGGGGGGCAGTTGACAGAATCCGTACGCCGCAAACCTTATAGTGTAGTGTTGCTTGATGAAATCGAAAAGGCCCATCCGGATGTATGGAATGTACTATTGCAGGTATTGGATGATGGCCGGTTGACAGATAATAAAGGCAGGGTGGTGAATTTTAAGAATACGATCATCATCATGACAAGCAATATAGGAAGTCACCTGATACAGGAAGCTTTTGAAGGTGTATCGGAACGGAATATTGAAGAAGCCGCAGCGAAGGCAAAAGTAGAAGTCATGAACCTGTTACGGCAGACTATACGACCTGAGTTCCTCAACAGGGTAGACGAGATCATTATGTTCCAGCCATTACTCAAAAAGGAGATCCGGTCTATTGTAAACATCCAGCTAAACAATCTCCAGTCTTTGCTGAGAGAAACTGGCATCCACCTGGAATTTACAGACTATGCGCTTGATTTCCTGGCCGAGCAGGGCTTCGATCCTCAGTTTGGCGCGAGACCGCTGAAGAGATTGATACAAAAAGAGATTGTGAACAAGTTGAGCAAACGGATACTGGCGGGAGATATAGACAGGTCGCACCCGGTACTGATCGATGTGTTTGATAATACTGTGGTGTTCAGAAATGATATCGCGGAAAAAGTGAAATGAGATGGATCAATAAGAGTAGAAGCTGCCCGGTAGAATGAATACATGAAAACCGTCTTTGGAGATTTTTCCGGGACGGTTTTTTTATGGTGAGCCAATAGCGGGCTTCGCTGTGTGAAATAGTTACGCAATGGAAAATTAGTTGAGCTCATGCCTAACTATATTTAAATTTTTGGCTTTGCAGGCATCATCAGCTAAATATACTCAGACCTATTTTTTAAGGCTCGTGTATTTTGATAGAGGTTTCGGCAGCGCATTTTAGAATAGCTATTCTAAAATACACTGTGTGGAACCAAACATAATCACCACCTGTACACACCCAGGAGATAGTTCAGCGTATTACTGAAATTATGCAAGAACACTGCCGGCCAGATATTACCCGAAGCCTCTGTCACCAATGCCCAGATCAAACCAGCGATCAAAGGTGCTTTCATGCTATTCCAATGTATGTAGATATGCAACTGGTGTACGCTTACTCCCTGCACCACACCAAATAAGATCGCGGTAATCAACACAGCCACGCCAAACTGTAGCTTTCCGATCTTTACCGGTCGCCCGAACAATTCGTTGAACAATAATAGATAGATAGCCCTGAACCAGATCTCATCATCTAATCCAGGCAATGTAGCCCGGAAAGCGATGGTCTCTGCAGAATAATGGCCCGGCCAATGACCCTTAAATGCAAGAAGATGTGTGATCAGGCTATAGACGAGTGCAAAAACAAAAAATGTCCACCAGTTCTTTTTGAACTGGAATCCCAGGCCGTATTGTTTAAAAGCATACCCGGAGCAAGCCATACAGATGATTGCAGCAATGATGCTTAGTATCCTTGCCTGCCAGTTGCCATTTATCCCGGGTACTAAATTAAAATAACCGCTGATGGGAGTGAGCAGGGCCTGGATAAAAAAGAATAATACAAACAGCAGTAGCGGCCGGTAATTCCGGGGTTTCTTAAAAAGGACAAAAAACAGCACGAAAGGCGTAAGGATGGCTAAACAAATGGCTGCAGTAAGAAACGTATCAACGAGCTTTATAAGCATTGAGTCGTGGATGAGTTTTTAGCTGGTACTTAAATAAGAGTACACTTTAAAATATGGTTCAAGCGGAATGGCTGCAATCGATCGCTGGATTCCATAATTCAGTCCTTAACGGGACTGGGTCATAATGATCGAAAGGGTTGAGTGCTGTAACGGTTTTATTATTCTGTGTCAACCGGCGCGGCTGTGGGAGGAGTGATATTTTTTATCAATAATTCGAAATTATTGGTCAACGTCAGTTCATAATCATTCACGCGTGTTAACTGCCTGATCGTTTCGTCGCCTTGCATGGATTCCGCGAAATCTTTGGCCAGGGGAGTGGGGTTGTCGAGGCTGGCCAGACGACCTTTCCGAAGATTGATACTAAAACTGAATTTGATCTTACGACCACCAGCGGCCCGTTGAAAATCAGTCCCATTCATTGCCAGCGTCTGTTCGCCATTTGCGGAACGCTTTAATAATATTTTGAGGACAGGTATGTATTTATTCCACGTTTGTGTGAACATACAGCGATGTTTGTTTTTAAAATGAATAAGCCTGAAACTGGTTTAACTGTAAGAAAATGAGGCTAAACAGTTAAATACGACTGGATTAATTAACAAAGAGCGGCATAAAGGTAAGGGAATAAGTGGTAGGAGCGGTCGAAACTTGCCATTTTGAAACTATTGGACGGGAGTGGGGGAGATAAAGTCGTTATAAAATTCGAAATTGATTGGCTATAACTTCAAAATAAACGGGCGACTATTTAATCCTACAGATGACTACCTGTATGTTTGTAAAAAATAATCGGTAGTGCTCTATATCCAGGAATTGGTACCGGTTCAGCCCCCGGCACCAGGCGGATTATGATTCCTCAGATTGTACAAAATAATGTTTAACCGGGATAGACAACTACGATACGTGAGCTAACATTATCCGTTAATTAAAAAGAAATGATAAGAAAAGCTACAAACAAGGATATTGAGTTTATCTATGGTCTGTACATGCATCCGGAAATAAACAGGTATCTCCTATATGAGGAAATGAGCAGGGAAAATTTTCAGCCCATTTTTGAGGACTTGTTGTCCAAAGAGATCAAGTTCATCTATACAGATAGGGGAACCGATGCAGGAATGTTCAAACTAATACCACTTACTTACCGCACTTCTCATATCGCTTACCTGGGTGGTCTTGCCATTCATCCATCTTTTGCAGGTAAGGGTCATGGTCGTAAAATGCTGCAGGAAATAATTGATTTGGCTCGGCAACGAGATTTCAGGCGTATCGAACTTAGTGTCGCTGTTATAAATGAGAAAGCAATTCAGCTCTATGAAAAATGCGGGTTTGAAAAAGAAGGGGTATTAAAAAAATACACCTGGCTGCAAAAAGAAAACAGTTTCCTGGATGAAGTCTTAATGGCTTGTCTATTGTAATCTTCCTAACAATCGTTAATATCAATAAGGCCCGAGCCAATAAACCGGCAGTCAAAACAGGGCATCTTTTCACGGAAAAAGAGAGCATACTGCGACTGATTGCTAAAAGTTATTCATAAGGCCTGTTGATAAATTATTTTAGTGGGTAATCAATTTTTCCGATATTTTTAGATAATGCAAGCCCATTACCACCTTCTCCACACCATTTACGATATCGTTAAAAACGATCCGCAGCCGGAAAATTATGGATGCCGTCCGCGTGAGCTCATTCTACGCCAATTGCAGGAGTGGTCTGTCATACAGCAACAGTTGGAATTGCTGGAACAGGAAGGCATGGTCGTTACAGAACAACAAAACACGCTTATTATCCGCATTACCGGTAATGGCTTACAAAAGATCATGCAACAGGATGACTCGCTGGTGAATGAATGATCTTATTCAGCACTGAACATAGAACTATGCATCATATACCCGCATAAAAAAAACATATCCCGGTGATCCGGGATATGTTTTTTAGCTGAGATAATGTACGGGTCTTAATTATTTTACTTTATTCACTACTACATCCTGGATATAACGAGAGTTCTTGCTGATCTCGAAAATTGCAGGCTTTTGATCCTTAGTACCAGTTATCTCGAAACGAAGAGCCGCATCACCCAATTCGTCTGTATTGAAAAGGAATTTTTTTGCAAAAACGCCACCTTTTACATTGTCTTTATACAACACAGTGTTGTATTCGTCGCGTACTACCACTGTAAATTCGCTTTCTACAGCATTGGTAAAGCTCAATTGGAAAAGAGGTTGGTTTTTGAAATTGCCGAGGAACCTCAGTTCTACGGGTATTACATTTTTTTCATCGTTTGCAGATGCAGGAAGTGCAAAAGAAGAAACTAAAACAAATGCTAAAGCGATTGCTGCGATACGGGGGTTGATTGTTACTTTTTTCATGACTATACTTTTTAAGGTTAATGACTATACAAAAATTTGAGGGGGCAATCGTGGGGGCTGGCAGGCAAGGGGGCAAGTGATCGGATAGAATAGCTGGTTTCAGATAACCAGATCAGCGTATTTGCTGTTGTTGATACAAATGTAATCCAGCTTTTTGCCGGATGCAAACCATGTTCTGACCCTTTTGCGCATCGTAACCTAAAAAAACACTATCGTATAGTATTGAAAATCATATATTTGCGGCCTTAAAAATCCTTACACCCAAGGGTATTTGTACAAAATTTAGTTAACACTGCGGTCACATACGAGGGATTGGTGACCGTTAATTTTCGGAAAAGAAATTAATTGGTTTAAAATCCGATTTATAAGGGTTTATTCCGCGAAGAATTTTCTCTCAGATCTGTATTATTTTGAGTTATTAGTTAAAAAAAAATTGCGCAACTTCCTGATTTTCAGATTGGGGATATACCGTTCATAAAATTAGCTTTTTCAAGTATATCGCAGGTATGAAAATGTATTATCTTCAGCCGCTTCCAGGCTTGTTTTAAGTCAAGGAAATTAAAGAAAAACATCAACAAAATAACCCGAAGGTTGTTATATAGATGATTACCGAAAGGAGCTCTCAAAAGCTCCGGGAATTATAAAAAGCAGATAAAAAATGGCATTTAAAAAAGAGATCGTTGAGATCATTGAACCCAAGGACATGTTTTGGGGTCCTAAAGATGCACCGGTAGCGGTGGTCCAGTTTGGAGAGTATGAAAGTGAAGAGTGTGCAAAAGTGAATGAAGTGGTGAAACAAATTTTTGAAGAGTTCGAAGGAAAAATAAAGTTCACCTTTCGTCATTTCCCATTAACAAAAATTCACCAGAGAAGTCTGAAAGCGAGCGAATCAGCAGTAGCTGCAGGTCAGGAGGGTAAATTCTGGGAAATGCACAATGTGCTCTTTAACAATCGTAGAAACCTGGGTACTACCAGTTTGAAACTGCATTCCAAAGAAGCAGGCGTTAAGAATAAAAAATTCCTTGATGACCTGGTAAATGGGGTGTATGGCTGGCAGGTACAGGATGACCTGAAGGAAGGAATCGACAGAGGTGTGAAAGAGCTTCCCGCTTTTTTCATCAATGAAGAGCTTTTTACAGGTAAACCGACTTTTGCTAATCTTAGTGCGGCTATTGAAGCGGCACTCAAGAAAAGCAAGAAAAAGCCGGTAGCCGCCAAACAAAGAGCATAAGCGAAAGGCATGTAATAAAATTAAAAACCTCTGGTAAAATACCGGAGGTTTTTTTATTGGGATCCTGGTTTGTAGTAAAGGCTGTTATTCTTTAAATAACCGGGATCGTATTTATAGTAAGGTGATTAATCTTCCGATAATCTTGTGAACTCCATACCATTGAAAATCTTCGCAAGACCTACATCCTTTGTCTTCTTCCATGAATCAATGCTTGCGTGCGTAACGATACGCCAGAAATTCTTTGACCGTAGTTCATTGTAGTCAGCGCCTTTTATGAAAATACCCGTAATCGTGCTGCGCGTTTTGAAATGAATTTTAATTTCTTTTTCAGCTGGCTGTCTTGGAGCCACGTATTTTTCAATTAAATCATTTGTCATAATTCAACATATTTAAGTGTACAAAAAATAAAGGGGAGCCACAAAATATGCCCCCCTGTATAAAGTAACAATTTAGTAAGAATTACCAGCGGCTGTTGGTGTAAGAAGGCTTGTTGCCTCTTTCAGTCCTTTCTTCTTTTGGTTTTGCAACCATCACTTTGATAGCGCGGCCATCAACCATACCACCATCTAACTCAGCAATCGCTTTTTGAGCAGCTGCATCATCGGGCATTTCCACAAAACCAAAGCCTTTGCTACGGTTAGTGTATTTGTCCATAATTACTTTTGCAGAGCTAACTTCACCATATTCAGTGAAAAACTCTTTCAGATCCTCATCCTGTACTGCGTAACTTAAATTTGAAACGTAAATGTTCATTGTAAAAATTAAATAATAAATAATTCTTTGAGAAAAACGAGGCGTAAAGACTAACTTATCTATTAGCAGAGATGCGTAGCAGAAAATATCGTGCAGTTACAAATTGTCGTGTCGCTCAAATTAACTTTGCAAATATAGGCTTTTATAGCGAGAAATGCGCTTTTCTTTGGCAATTAAGAACATCGTTATGTTAAAACAAGACCTGTCTGTTTGTTATTTTAACAAGCGGATAAATTAATTAAATTTTCATTTTTACATGAATAAGGCAAAACAACCTGAGTTCTGGCAACGCGGTCCTGTGGCGGGTATCACCCCTCTGTTGCAGCCTGCTGCGCATGCTATTTTACAGGCATATGAAGAAGTTGAAGAAGAGTTGAAAGATTTTCCCGGCACACTATTATGGGAAACTCCTGCAGCAGTAGCATCGGTTGGATTTCATTTGCAACATATGACCGGCGTTCTTGACCGATTGTTTACGTATGCAAATAAAAGCCCGCTTTCTACCGAACAACTACTTTTTCTTGAAAAAGAAGGAAAAGTAAATACCGCTTTACGTGTAGAAGATCTCTTACTACAATTTAACAGGCAAGTAGAAAAAGCGATAGAACAATTAAGACATACGCCGGAAACAACACTACTGGACCCAAGGGGGATCGGGCGTAAACAAATACCAACAAATGTGCTGGGATTACTGTTTCATGCTGCTGAACACCTGCAAAGACATACAGGGCAATTGATCGTAACAGTAAGGGTGCTGCGCACAGCAGCTATTACCCGAAACTGATTGCCTGGATCTAAAAAATAATTGAAAAAAATAAATCCTTCAGTATTGCATAAGGCATGAGCGGAATTCACTTCGCTTTACATTAATAAACCTTATTAATTGCCTGTAGCAACCACCCAGTCATCTGTTCTGAATGGAGTAACAGGTAGTCCTTCCTTGCTGAAAAGATTGGATATGGCGGTGTTACTGAATGCAAACCGGATGGCTATAGGTTCTTTTACCTGCTTGCTGGAGACGATGATCCTGTCTTTCTCCAGTTTTACATCTGCCGGTACAAAAACCTTATCTGCTCCTGCTATATAAAAACCAGTAACATTCTTATCACCTTTTGTAATAAATCCTGTAGGAGCATTGTCAAAGAATAGCGCAGCTTTTCCTTTGCTGATCTCCATGGTCTTAAATAAAGGACTTTTATAAGAGCTGATATTTTGTTTATATGTTTCAGCCAACGCAAGATTAGCCAGCCTGGTGGCAACGTCCAGTTTGTTTTGCGGATGAATGTTTGTAGTATCATCAACAAGATCTGTAATAACAACCATTCCCACATTCGGATAAGACAGAGATTGGGTTTGTGCTTCCTGCAATAATGCCCCTATATTTTTTTGACCATATTTGAAAGGAGCGATCTGTACATAATAAAAAGGAAATTCTTTTTGCCAACCCTTTCTCCAGGCACCGATCATATCGGTAAAAAGTTTTTTATACGTAGCCGAAGTAGCGGTGTTGCTTTCTCCCTGGTACCAGATAGTGCCGGCGATAGTTGAATTGGTAAATGGCAGGATCATCGCGTTGTATGCCAGGCCGGGGCCTGTAGGCCACCAGGCTGATTGATTGAGTGCTTTAGCGGCTTGTTTCAATTGCTCATCCTGGGATACAGTTTCTGCCGGGGTCCAGGCCTCGGCCGGCGTACCGCCCCAGCTTGCATTGATGATACCGATCGGCACATGCAGTTCGTTCTGTAATTTCTTGGCAAAAAAATAACCGATCGCGCTAAATCCGTTTAATGATTCGGGTGAGCACACTTTCCATTCTCCGGCACAATTCTCCTGTGCTGTGGCTGCCGTCGTCTTGGGTACATGAAATAAACGGATATTCTCATTTTGACTGGTGGGCAGTTCATCGATGATCTGTTTTACCCCGTTTCTACTGCTCCATTCCATATTGGATTGACCCGAACAAACCCATACTTCGCCGATCATTATATTATTCAATACGATCGTATTGTAACCTTTCAATGTGATAGTATAAGGGCCTCCGGCAGCAGGTGTGGCAATACTGATTTTCCATTTTGCATTTCCATCGGTAACGATGGAGTCAACTGTATTTTTCCAGGAGCAGGTGATGAAGATCTTTTCACCCGGATCCGCCCATCCCCAAAGATTGGTTTTAGTTTGTTGTTGTAATACCATATTACTGCCAACAGCTGACGGCAGCCGTATGGCGGCATTGATCGTTGAAGAATAAAGAATAGAAAAAACAAATCCGATTACGGTAAAAAAATAATTCATACAGAAGCTTTACCGACTAAGTTACAAAATGCAGAGTATTTCTAATTCAAAATTAAAAATGCAAAATTCAAAAAAGCATTCCGCAGATCGGAGTCTGTTTTTGCATTTTGATTTTTGAATTTATTTTATCAGGGAGTTTCAATATTAAACATATTCTGTGCATCTTCTTTTTTACGAACCCCAAAATTATATCGCAGATTTATACCGAATCGCCGGGTGTCCGCCTGTCTGAACCCACTTGCATTTACAGAGCCCTGGTTGATGACAAAATTATTACGGCTTGTAAAAAATATATCATTCATGCTCAATGTCAGA
The DNA here is from genome assembly GCA_964528095.1 of uncultured Terrimonas sp. Taxonomy (GTDB): domain Bacteria; phylum Bacteroidota; class Bacteroidia; order Chitinophagales; family Chitinophagaceae; genus CAZGSG01. Next base: position 13,090 of record CAZGSG010000009.1, on the reverse strand, counting down.
AGAACTTTTTTACGGAATAACTGGCGGTTGATGCTTGTGTTCAGCTGACCGAAAGAACCCAGTTCATATAGTTGTTGTTGTCCTTTAAAACGTACAAATCCATTTAATGTGATCTGCGATAGCTTATCTATTTTGAATGTTTGGTAAGTGAAAAAAGTCCAGGTGCCTCTCTTGAATGATAAAGGCTGATTCTCATATAGACCCTGGTAAAAATTATGATTATACTGTGTGCCCAGGACAAAAAAATACCTGCCGCCCGGCGGTATTGCTCCCAGGGCGCGAACATAGAGCTCTTTATTGCTGCCTAAATTGTCATAGGTCCTGTAAGCCTGGCTTCTTGTGCTATCTGCCTGGTAAATGACATTGGTGAAAATATCTTTTGTATCATTATAACCTACTGCCACAATCGGACGCTCATCCACGCTGATATTAGCCTCATAGTTTTGAGTGAATTGTGGCCGCAAAGTTGGATTGCCTGCTTCTGAAAGATATTGGTCCACATACCTGGGAAAGGGATTCAATTGTTCGTATACCGGCCTGCTTATTGTACGCCGGTATACGAGGTAGGCCCGCAGCTCATAACCTGCGATCTTCATCAGGTCCTTACTGATATACACATAGGGGAAAAAATCAGTACGGCGAATAAAGAAGGTTGTATCGGATGGAATAAGCTGGTGCCCTTTCATATACGTATTTTCTACACGGCCACCTGCTTTTATGATAACACCGGAGATATTTTTCGAACCCTGTAAATACAGGGAACTGATATTTTCTTTATAGTCAAATGTATTCGTTCGGGCATTATCCTTAACTCTTGTTCCTCCCGCTTCTTTAAAATACCCGGTCACGCTATTGTATTGTAAAAGCGTAGTCTTTATGCCAGTCTCTACAGTAAATTTCCGTGGTAATTTCCATGCGAGATCGGATTGTGCAGAAAAGAAATCTCTTTTATTCAGACTGTTCCCGTCACCACCCACAGCCGGGAAGACCGGTGCTTTAAAAACGGTAGTATAGGATTGATCGGTGTTATTACGTGAATAGGTATAAGAAAGATCGGTGGTCCATTCGGAGCCTGCAGAGTCGATCTTGTATTTTGCATTGATGCCCTGGTTGATCATAGAACCCGAACCCTGGTTATTCACCCTTGCCAGATTGTCCGTGATAATGTTACCCGTACTTATTTTCCGGATAATACTGTTATTGTCTGTATTGTTATTAAACTTATTCAGGCTTAATCTTCCATCATAACTCAATTCCCATTTATCAGTCAATTCCCTTGCAACACCGTACCCGAGGTAATAATTATCAGAGGGATAAGTTGTATAGGCATCCTGGTTCAATATTGTATCTGCCGCGAAAAGGCGATCGGTTTTTATTCGTTCATAACTATTTCGTTTGCTGTAGTTGAGGTTGATATAAGATGTATTTCTCCCGTTATTATTATTCAGATTGACGCCAATGAACTGGTTGCCGTAATTGCCCTGTTGCCAGCCCAGGTTTACGCTGCCGGTTAAACCTATTTTCACCCCCTTTTTTAAGACCACATTTACGATCCCGCCGCTTCCCGATGCATCATATTTGGCCGAAGGCGTACGCATTATCTCAATACTGGCAATTGAATTGGGCGGAAGACTTTTTAGCATAGTGGCAATATCTGCCGCGCTCATTTTCATCTCCCGTCCATTGATGTAAACACTGGCAGGAGTAGTGCTGCTGATATAAATATTACCGTCCTGGTCTACAAAAAGCCCTGGTGTCTTTTCAATGATCTCATAGCCGCTGGTGGAGCTTTGAGCAAGGTTCTCGGGGTCCACGATGGTCTTGTCATCTTCCTGCCGCATCAAGGGCCTGGAAGATCGAACGACAACGCCGCCCAGTGTTTTAGCAGCGGCCTCCAGTTGTATAAGGAAGTTAGTTTGCGTCTCTACCGTAATTCCTTTTTCCGCTGGCTGATAACCAATGGCTGTGGCTGTTATTTTATATTGGGAACTCTTCTTAAGTACAAGGATGGCGACACCACTACTATCTGCCAACTGGGTCATGTTATGTAAACTATCACTCCTGTCGGTTGCGGTGACAGTGGTAAATGGCACAGGTTGCTTTTTCTCATTGACAAACCTGAACGTAACAGGCACCTGCTGTGCATAGCAAAATACTCCGGAAAATAGAAAGCAGAAAGCACAAAGGGAATAACTTAAAAGAAAGACAGGTCTTTTATTCATTAAAGGGGCGCGTAAATAGAGGATAAAAATAGGTAAATAAGCACAGCATAAAAGTCGGAGCGGGGTATTACAACTTTTTTTAATTTCTTTTAACCTTTGAGATATTTAACCCACTTTGTAAATTTACAGGTATGGCAACCGTTTCATTTACCGCAACGATGCACCGGTTCGAAGAACAGGGTGAAAAAACAGGCTGGACCTATATTGAGATTCCCATTGCTATCGCCGAAAAGATCAATCCCGGGGTGAGAAAAGGTTATCGCGTAAAAGGCAAACTGGATAATTACAAAATTACGGGGGCCTACCTGCAACCCATGGGCGGAGGAAGTTTTATACTGGCCATCAATGGGGAAATGCGGAAAGGCATCGGCAAAAGATATGGCGCTATGCTAAAAGCGCAGTTGCAGAAAGATGAGAAAGCGTTTGAGTTCAATAAGGATTTTATAGACTGCCTGGAAGATGAACCCGCCGCAATGCAGTTTTTTAAAAGCATACCGGGCTCTTACCAACGTTATTTCAGCAAATGGATCGATTCAGCAAAGACCGATATCACCAGGGCCAAACGGATTGCGCAGACCGTGTCAGCACTGGCGAAAAGCATAAATTTTTCCGAGATGATCCGAAACCTGCAGGATGAAAAGAAAAAAGGAATGTAAAAAAGAATGCCCGGTATTAGCCCCGGGCACTGCAAATCCACGATCTGTCGTCCTTAGTAATTGGTATGTTTTCAGGGTTTAATTTATTGAAGCCTGTTCTTTTTTATCCTGTATTAATTTGTATTGCGGGTTTTTCCTGTGCAATGTTTCGAGTACATACCTGGCACATAATTCATATGGCTGATAAGTATAAAATTCTTTCCCTAGTTTGATCACGTTCTGGCGATACGTTTTATCGGTGATCACGTTTTCGATGGCTTTCCTGATCTGCGCCGGTTTAGGCCATTCCGTTTTGAGATTAATACCCAGCTTGAAATAACCGATCCTTGCATTGATCTCATTTTTGCCTTCGTGTACACCGGCAACAACAAGAGGCAGTTGATTTTCTATGCCAAGCATCACCCCTCCATAACCTCCATTCGTTACATATACATTTGCATAAGACATGATGTCCGCGAAAGGAATAAAGTCAGAAATGATCAGGTTCTTTTGCGGGAATCTTTTTTTCAGATCGGCAGTACCTGTACCGCCGGTTGTAGCGATCACCAATGTATCTGTATCCTTGAACGCTTCAAGTACAGGAACTATTATTTTCTCTGTATTCTTTTCCACAGTTCCCTGTGTCACCAATACTATTTTCTTAAAAGTATTTAGTCTTTCATCAAACCATTTTTCGGTTTGTTTCGTGGATTGATAGGGGAGTAGCGGACCAATGAAGCGAACATTTTTTCCAAGATCGGTTCTTGTGTATTCAAAGCCAGGCGTACCGCTTTGTAATAAGAGCGTTGATTTTTTTACCAGCAGGTCAAATGCGTTACCGCTAAGATAGTCGATCGCATACTTTTCCATCATCAGCCTCATTATTTTATTGGCCCTGCGAAAAAGAATAGTATCAGCCACATACCGGAGCAGGTTTTGTTTTAGTTTGCCGGCGACACTATAAGAGGGCGTCATGCCAATACCGTTAGGCGGCAGGTCTTTTGATGTTTCCATCAGGGGGAATACGCCAACGGAAAGTACAGGCAGGTGCATTTTATCAGTTATAAAGGGAATACCGGTAAAAGCGCAGTCGCATACGAGTAGTTCGAACGGGAACTCTTTATGGATCTCCATAATATCTGCATAGTACTCCGGGCCGCGAAGGATGAATGCATTAATGATATCGAAATTCAATTTTTTGATCTGGCCTTTGATCTGCTCTCTTTCGGGAAATATCGATTCAATGACCTGGCTGTTCACATCTTTGGCAACTTTCAAAGAGTAATGGGGAATCTTCATTTTCTTAATTTTCCCTGCATAGATATCAGATGTGTACCATCGGATATCGCAACCCAGGGATTGTAAATGAACGGCAATGCCGGTTAGCGGGTTAAAATGCCCATCCGCCGGGAAATTGGCAAAAAGAATTTTTTTGCCGGCAAGTGCATGGTAGTCTGTAACTCTACCTGCGGTTAAAAAGTCATTGGTAAGCATATGAGTTATATTGATAAGGTTTAGTCCCCAATATTACGCTCCCGCAAATTGATCGGGTAGCCATGCCTGTATCAAATGCCAAAGCGGTTCATTCAATTGTTATCCTGCTGAAATGAATTGTTTAGCCGGTAATTGCGTTTATTTGCAACATGATTTCCTCCATAAACGATTTTCAAAAGCCTTATTTTATCGGCATAGCCGGTACGGGGATGAGCGCTATTGCCCAGTACTTAAAAGGTATCGGTAAAGATGTATCGGGAAGTGACCGTTTTTTCAGGGAAGGTGAATACAATGAAATAAAAGAGAAGCTGGAAGCAGAGGCCATTCCCTGCTTCTTACAAAACGGGGAAGGCATTACAACCGGTACAGACCTGATCGTAGTTTCTACTGCGGTAGAGGACACCATACCCGAGGTGCAAAAAGCAAAACAACTGAACATCCCGATCATCAAACGATCGGCACTGCTGGCATTAATAGCCGCCAGTAAAAAGACAATAGCCGTGGGTGGCACAAGTGGCAAGAGTACTACCAGTGCCATGTTGTTCGATATACTCGAATATGCGGGTCTCCAGCCAAGCATCATTAGCGGGGCAGGATTGATCAGTATCATCCGGCAGGGGAAAATAGGTAATGCAAAAGTGGGGACCGGGGATTGGCTGGTAATAGAAGCTGACGAAAGCGATGGTTCGATCGTTGAGTACAAACCGGAGATCGGGTTGTTATTGAATGTAGATAAAGACCATAAGGAAATGGATGTGCTGATGGAGGTCTTTACTGTATTTAAAAATAATAGCAAGAAATTCATAGTCAACCGTTCTCATCCGCTTGCCGCAAGTCTTTCGGTTGACCCTGCGCTGGATTTTTCACTGGATGGTCAATCCGCTGCTGGCTGCACGGCATCAGGATTTATACAAAATGGACTGACCATATCTTTTGAGATCGGCCATGTTCCTTTTTCATTGAATGTGGTGGGACGTCATAATATGGAGAACGCGCTTGCAGCTACTGCTGTAGCTGTTCAACTGGGTGTAAACCTGCACACCTGTGCGGCTGCGCTGAAAAATTATGAAGGTATTTACCGTCGTCACCAGGTATTGGGTCATAAGAAAGGGGTATGGCTTATCGATGATTATGCGCATAATCCGGTCAAATGCGCTGCCGCTATTGAAGCATGTCAGCCGATAGCATCTAAAGTCATTGCCTGGTTCCAGCCGCATGGATATGGGCCTACACGTTTTCTGCGAAATGATTTTGTAGAAGAGATCGCCAAAGTCTTACGACCCGGGGATGAGATCTGGATGAGTGAGATATTTTATGCAGGAGGAACTGCTGTAAAAGATATTTCTGCAAACGACCTGATCAATGATCTGCAGCAAAAAAACAAAAATGCATTTTTTGTAGAAAACAGGAATGAATTTCTGCAAGCCGCCCGATCACACTTTTCAAATGATTGTGTATTGCTACTGATGGGAGCGAGAGATCCATCGCTGGAACAATTTGCAAAACAGGTATGGGAAGAATTATAGTGATTAAAGAACGAACTCGCCAGATACATCACCTCCAGGTCTGAAGAGATACCAGCAAATAGCCATCAACAGGCTATAATGTGCCTTATCCTTAATAGACCTGTTCTTACCTGTCTTCACTGAAACATCTGTTTTATCGATATCCAGTCCGAATACGGCAAGGGGTTTATCTTTTGAATCTTTGTATACAGTTACCGCGGTTTCGTTATTGTCATCCACGCTGTAAAAAAAACGTTCATCATTCACTACGATAAAATGCGCGTTGTTTTCAGATCCGGAATGACCAATGCGTACACCGTACTCATTTCTTACTACTGTCTTATTTTTCAGAAAACCTTCATCGCGAATGAGGAAGACTCTTTTTTCATCGTTGTATTCTATCCTTGCAGCATTGGATGATGGATTGAATACCAGTGTGACCAGTTTGCGGCCATTGTTCCATAAAGCGTATGCTTTGTGACCAATCGTTGACGTGACATTTTCCCATTTCATACTGCAATGTTTTTAATAAGTTGAATGCGGCGTAGAAAATACAAATCTTTTAACTGGTGGGGCCTGTCCTGGCTTAAAATTAATAGTAACTTCATATTCGAATACCATGTGGTGAATAACCTGTGGAGAAATGCGGACTAATCCACATAATTTTGGCAATTCTGCACAAAAAAGCTGATCATATGCTTACAATACGAGAGAGACAATTTCTGGAAAGGGCGATCGAACTTTCCAAACAGGGAATGGAAAAAGGACAGGGTGGCCCTTTTGGCTGCGTGGTGGTCAAGGGTGATACGATAGTGGGTGAGGGTAGCAACGAGGTCACTTCATCCAATGATCCGACAGCACATGCTGAAGTAGTGGCGATCAGGAATGCCTGTAAGAACCTGGGCACTTACCAGCTTTCTGATTGCGAGATCTATGCAAGTTGTGAGCCCTGCCCGATGTGTTTAGGTGCAATTTACTGGGCCAGGGCTAAACGTGTCATATTCGCCAATACAAAAGAAGATGCTGCTGCTATTGATTTTGATGATGCATTTATTTATGATGAGATCAATACATCTATGATCGCCCGAAAGATCCCTTTTATCCATTACCCGCATGCGCTGGCAAAAAATGTTTTTGAGAATTGGGAAAAATTTCAGGATAAAAAAACATATTAGCGTTTCGGGTTTTAGTGATCTTTCCCGGTAAAAAATAAATAGGGGGAATGTCTCTTGGTTTTTTAACACGGAAGCATTGTTGGTCAGTTTTTTTGTCAGTAAATCCTGTTTTTATTCAAGTATAAAAAATATTGAAGCTTAAAATACAGAGGCACAGAGAGCTCAAAATCCTTTATAGAGTTTGCCCTGATCCATGCCTCCTTATTCCGAGCCTGGATTTTAAACATGCTCAGTCATACAGTCCTGTATAGACACAAAAACTGACCAACAATGCTTCCGTGTTAAAACGTAAAATAAAAATTCTCCGTGTGTATGAACTTCGATTTACCCGTTTATCATTTTATGAATGATCATATAGCTGATAACGATCAGCAATAGAACGATGAAGATAGCTATGTATAAAAGGGACTGATCTTTCAGCTTTAATTTTTCGCGGCGTTTTTTCTTTTTCTCCACTTTTGATTTCAGGTCGCGGTTAAGCATCTCTACCATATAAGCAACCTGTTGTTTATCCTTGATCTCGCTTAAGCCTTCCATAGCTTCGCCGGCAAATTCATTTTCAAGCAATAGCATTTCTACCTCGTGCTTTTTTTCTTCCGAAAGTTTGCCCTGGAGGTATAACAACAAAGTTTCCTGGTCTACTTCATTGTTGAGTGAGGATAATATGTCTTTCAGGTTCTCCTGCATATCATTGTTTCGTTTCTTCGCTGAGTTTCTTCTCTATCATTAATTTAAGGTTACGCTTTCCGTTCTGAATATAACTCTTTACCTGCAACATGCTAAACCCGGTCGCTTCGCTGATCTCCTGGTAGCTTTTCTTTTCAAGATAGAACAAAGTTACACATTGCTGTTGCTCCTTGTTCAGTTCTCCCAAAGCAGCTTCCATCAGTTCCAGCGTATGATCGGTTTGTTGCAGCGCCTGGTGGTCAGTTTCTTCCGCCGGTTTGCCTAAATGCCGTTCATTTAGTTCTGTAGGTATTTTGCCCTGTTTATCCCGGAGTTTCATGAGGCAATAATTTTTTGCCACCATGTATAGCCAGGATTTGAAATAATCAACCTTGTATTTATGTAGTTCCTGGATCACTTTTAAAAAGATCTGTTGCACACTGTCCTTCGCCTCTTCCTCATTTTTAAGATATTTCATGCATACACCAAGAAGCAGGAGCGTATACCGCTTTAGCAGAATGCCCAGCAACTCATTATCGTGCCGTTCATTAAAAGCTTCCAGCAGCTCCTGGTCGGTCATATGGTTATACTTATCCGTATTCACGAGTGGAAAATAGCTATTTTGTTTTAAATCACCATCTTTAAAGTTTATAGTTCATGGTGCATAGTTTAAAGTTCTCAAAGATCAAAAGACATGATTAGTAGTAGAACTTTTAACCATAAACCCTGAATTTCGTATAAGGTCTTTGCAAAATTGGGGACCTGGAATAAAGATGCAGAAATCCGAAAAATTCACACTTTTTTTTAGCATACAATTCAATATTTTCGAATAAATATTTCATATGGATTATGCTATAGTGTGTGTACCCGCGGCACCAGTGCGAAAAAAAGCCAGGCATCAAAGTGAAATGACAAGCCAGTTATTGTTCGGAGAAAAAGTAAGAATACTTAAATCAAAACACAGTCTTTGGCTAAAAGTGCGTAGTCTCCATGATAATTATGAAGGCTGGCTGACCAAAACAATGCTTACCGGGATAAATGAAGAACAGGCAGCCAGGGTCAGCGATCACGTGACCATTGATCTTATTAATACAATCATGGTACAGGACAGGGAAATGAAAATACCGGTAGGATCTTCATTACCTGAATTTGGTGAGGGGAAGGGAATAATCGGGGAAATGCCATATGTGTTTACTGGCAACCATATAAAACGTGGAGTAGAACAACCAGGCGCCGAACGGATAAAACAATTAAGCTTTCAATGGCTTAATGCACCCTATATGTGGGGAGGCCGCACAATGTTTGGAGTTGACTGCAGCGGATTTGTGCAGGTGAACTTTAAAATGCTTGGAATCGATCTGCCGAGAGATGCCTGGCAACAGGCCCAGGTCGGTAAAACGGTAAACAAACTCAGCGATGTAGTTTGCGGTGATCTGGCGTTTTTTGATGATAAAGAAGAGATTGTACATGTAGGCATCCTGCTAGGCAACGACCAGATCATTCATTCATCCGGTAAGGTACGGATCGACACCATCGATAAAAAAGGCATTGTCAATACAGATACAGGAAAAAGAACGCATTCACTGCGGCTGATAAAAAGGTGCTGGTGATACAGCCCTGTTGTAAGAAGATTTCATGCGCAACACAATACTCAATACGGCAGAGTTCTGGTTTTCTATCTTGCCCCAGGCGATAGTCACGGGTGCTACGCCATGGAGGGGAATGAAATAATTACTTGCACCGCCGGCTATTTTTGTTCCCTGTTTCAGGTCTGTATGATTTGAGTCGAAAAACTTTTTTGCAAACTGGCGATTTACGCGGTTAAATTCTTTTTTTACATCTTCTATACCTTCCGGTGTATAGTCGTTGAATGCCAGCAACTGGTAAAGATAAACAGTATCAATAGACGGGTCTGATTCGGAATAACTGACTTCTGTCTCCGTGAGAATAACTTCTATTCGTTTCGGTTTAAAGAAGAAAGGGTTGAAATTAGTATACGTACCATGAAAATAAAAAAAACTGGTATCGGTACGTGGCAACATTTCTTTATTAGCAATGGCGGGGTCTTTTAGTAAATGTGCCAGGAAAACACTGAACTCGCTTTTATACGGGTCAGACCGGAAATAACTATGGGTGAATTTTTGTAATATATCCTGGGAGAACAACGGGGAGTGAACGATGCTGATGAATATTAGCAGGTAGATTTTTTTCATTGAGCTGCCTTTAATCAAATATAACGAGGAAGGGCTATTTATCAGCTACAGGTTTCGTTAAAAAATAAAGGCGGGTTTACTACGGTCACCCGCCTGGTGATCAAAATATATTTTTAAACCACCGGATGACCATACTATCCCATTGCAGTAGTTTGACCGCACTGAATAACAGGATCACCGCAAATATTTTCTTCAACAGGTCTTCTTCTATCTTAAGCGCTATACGGCTGCCGAAATATCCCCCGATAATAAATGCCACGGCCAGCAGGGCGATGACCCGCATATCAATCGGGACTCCCATCTTCTGGCAGTCGGAATAGTATTTTAAAAATGCCAGTATGACCACGGGAAATGTTAGTACTCCCAATGAAGTGCCCTGTGCCTGGTGTTGGGTATACCCCAGAAAAAATACAAGGCAGGGTACCAGGATGATACCTCCGCCTACCCCCACCATTCCGCTCAACATTCCGGCCGAAAGACCGATAAGCAGGATCGTTATTACCAGTTGTGCTGTCATGGTATTTTTTTGAGAGGGTTTCATCCGGTCAATGTTTGAAACTTGTCTTGTAAAAATCGATCGCTTCCTGGATGATTTTACAGGCCGTATCCTTGTCCTGGAAATTATCGATCTCAACTTTCTTATTTTCCAGCACCTTGTATTGTTCAAAGAAATTACGCAGCTCAAGTAAAAAATGCTGTGGAAGATCTTCCATTTTATTGTAGTGATTGACCGAAGGATCTTTCGTGGCCACGGCTATTATCTTATCATCTACCTGGCCGCTATCGATCATCTGCATATTACCGATCACGGTTGCTTCAAGCAGGCAAAGGGATTGGATAGATTGAGAGCATAAAACCAGGATGTCCAGCGGGTCTCCGTCCTGGCCAAGTGTCTGCGGAATAAACCCATAGTTGACAGGATAGTGAAAGGAAGAATAGATAACCCGGTCCAGCTTTAGCAGCCCGGTAGCTTTATCCACTTCATATTTTGCGCGGGAACCTTGCGGGATTTCAATAAGCGCATTTACTTGTTTTGGTGCCAGTTCCCCGTAATGCACTCCGTGCCAGGGATGATTAATAGTGAGCATAGGTAAGTTTAACTTGTTATTGTTATTCAGTTCAAAATTCGAAATTCATCATTCAGGCGGATAGGCGCTGAATTTAAAATGATACCCGTTGAAGTTTCATTCCCAAATAGGTGGCTAACAAACCCAGCAGCACGCTTCCTGCTATATAGAGGAAAAAAAGACCCAGCCGTTGTTCTTTTATCAGTCCTATTCCTTCCAGTGAAAAAGCAGAAAAAGTGGTATAGCCTCCACAAAGACCTGTCATCAGGAATAATTTCCAACTTTCATTTGCTGCAAATGAAGGTCTGAAGCTCATGCCCCAGAATATGCCAATAAGAAAACAGCCAATGACATTAACAGCGAAAGTACCCCAGGGAAATGAATGCGGGTAGACCAGCGCCACTCCTTTCTGGCAGAGATAACGGGCGATGCTTCCAAGGCCTCCGCCTATTCCTATTAATAGGATGTTCTTCATTTACCCAGCGTATCCGGTTTAAGACGGGTTCTTGCTTCAAGACTGTCCTGGTCGTGCTGCCACAAATATTTAATGTCTACCAGCCAGGTGTTTTTATCCTTCAGCACTTTCAATGTATCCTTATCATTTTTATATGAATTGGCATATACAATGATCGTGGTGCTATCATTCAACCTGTTTACATCATACACCCGCAGCGATGCGTTTGCATATTCATTTTTTGTATCGGGGGCCATGCTGCTATAGATGCGTTCCCGGATATCAAGAAATTGCAGGTTGGTAGAGTCTTTTACAGCATAATTGCGGGCGTCTTTAAAATTGCCCTTTAATGCTGCGTTTACAAAGTTTCTGGCTGCGGCTACATCGTCCTCAGCTTTTTGCGGCTCTTCTTTTTTGTCTTCATTGTTGCAGGCTGCCAGATAAAAAAGCAGGAATGAAGAGATCAATATCTTTTTCATTCCTGCAAAGTAACGAATCTTTTGGCAGTGCTTATTCTTTCGAAGACTCCTTCTTTATAATACCGAGGGGGCGGGGCACATAATCCTGCGGATTCTCTTTTTCATGCTCTTTATTATAAGCCCGGAGGATATGTTTTACCAGGCGGTGACGCACCACATCCTCTTCATCCAGTTCGATATGGGCGATGCCATCAATATTTTGTAGAATACGCACCGCCGTGGACAGGCCGCTGCGCTGGTTTCTTGGCAGATCCACCTGCGTCATATCACCTGTGATAATGGCTTTCGCGTTGGCGCCAATACGCGTGAGGAACATTTTTAACTGAAGATCAGTCGAGTTCTGCGCTTCATCCAGGATGATAAAAGCATTGTCGAGCGTACGCCCCCGCATATAGGCCAGCGGAGCGATCTCGATGGTCCTTGTTTGCATATAATAACCAAGCTTGTCGGCTGGTATCATATCATCCAGGGCATCATATAAAGGCCGCAGGTAAGGATCAATCTTCTCTTTCAGGTCTCCTGGCAGAAAACCCAGGCTCTCTCCGGCCTCAACAGCCGGTCTTGTGAGAATGATCTTTTTTACCTGTTTGTTTTTTAATGCCCTTACTGCGATGGCTACGGCAGTATAGGTTTTACCCGTACCTGCCGGCCCGATGGCAAATACAATATCATTTTTCTCCGCTTCCTGCACCATCTTTTTCTGGTTGGCCGTTCTTGCACGAACCGATTTACCATTGGGACCGAAAACCAGCACTTCATTGGGGTTTCGCTCAACAAAATGGTCTACCGTTTCAGCATCATCACCACCAAGCACCTGCTCAAAATAGTTCTCACTCATGTGTCCGTTCTTTTCAAGATAGGAAACAATGAGCTCGATCTTTTCCCTGGCATTGACGATCTGCTCAGGAGCACCGCTTAATTTGATCTGCGTACCGCGTGATAGGATTTTTAGTAAAGGAAATTTCTTTTTTAAGATGTCTAGTTTGCCGTTGTTAACTCCGAAAAATTCAATAGGGTTAACAGTTTCAAGGTTAATGATTGTTTCAGTCAATTTTTTTAAAATTTTGCAGGCCTGGTTCCGCTTTTTAATACACGGAGCAAACCATAAAATTCACTAAACCGGCGAAGGGTAATGCCGGATACGTTTGCGTCTTCTGTGGAGTACAGAAGCTTTACCCCT
>CAZGSG010000008.1:0-49542 GCA_964528095.1 uncultured Terrimonas sp. | reverse complement strand
AAGAAGATTGGGCTGTTTCAAATCTTTTTCCCGTTAAAAGGGCCTTTTGTCATATCATTAGGCCCGATCTATAATGCCGAAAATGTACTGGTCGTCATCCGCACGAAAGAAGGTATCACCGGTTTTGGAGAATGTAGCCCCTTTATGAGTATCAATGGCGAAAGCGCTGATACAGGTATGGTTGTTGGAAAATATTTTGCAACGATCCTGAAAGGAAAGGATCCGCTGCAGATAGCAGAACATATCGATGCAATGGATAAGGTCATCTATGGAAATAGCAGTATTAAAAGCGCGTTCGACATAGCGCTTTATGATATTGCGGCACAGCATACCGGCGTACCCCTGTATAAATTCATTGGCGGCAGGAATAATAAAACGATCATTACCGACTATACGGTAAGTATTGGTGAACCGGAAAAGATGGCCGCCGATGCGGTAAAAATAAAAGAACAGGGATATCCCGCTATTAAAATAAAACTTGGCAAGGGCGGACCAACCGATGTATTGCGGATAAAAGCGATCAGGGAAGCCGTAGGCAATGAGATTCCCCTGCGCATAGATGCAAACCAGGGTTGGGGAGTAGAAGAAGCCATCACCACATTGAAGGCGCTATCGCAATTTGATATTCAGCATTGTGAAGAGCCGATACCCCGCTGGGCATATATGGAACTGCCCCGTGTACGAAAAGAAAGCCCGGTTAAGATCATGAGCGACGAGAGTTGTGGAGATGAACATGATGCCGAAAGACTGATCCGACTGGGCGCCTGTGATTATATGAATATCAAACTGGGTAAATCGGGGGGCATCTTCAAAGGTTTGAAAATGGTGAGACTGGCTGAAGCCGCTAACGTTCATTTGCAGGTTGGCGCTTTTATGGAATCAAGATTGGCTATGACCGCTTTCGCGCATTTTTCACTATGCAGTCCTGTTATCGAACATTATGATTTCGATACAGCGCTAATGTTTTCCGAAGATCCGGTTAGTGGCGGTATGATCTATGAAAAAAACGGGGTAATAAAAGTGCCGGAGGTTGCCGGCTTAGGTGCAATAGTTGAGGGTAAATGGCTGAATAAATTTGAAAAACTGGTCTGCTGACCATACTAATTAATCATGGATGAATTCCTGACTTTTAAGACGTTTTACTCGGAAGAAGAAGCTTCTTTCTATAAACAGTTTCTTCATGAAAGCGGGATTGAGTCAAAGATTGTAAAGCATCGCCCGGCCATTCTCGATAAGGTATACGCGGGTACACCGATGGATAATGAGTACTTTCTCCGCCTGAGGTCCTCAGATTTTAATGCCGCCAACAGTATTATTGATACCTATATTTCAACAAATATTACATCCCTCGGTAAAGACTATTACCTGTTTTCTTTTTCAGACAAAGAACTACTGGAGATCGTTGAGAAAAGAGATGAATGGAGTAACCAGGATTTTCTGCTGGCAAAAAAGATACTGGCAGACAGGAATATTACTATTACTGAAAAACAGATCAATTCATTCCGGAGCGACCGTTTCATTGAACTGGAAAAACCAGTTAGGATTGATCTCGTAGTGATAGTGCTAGGATATCTGCTTATGCTATTCTTTGGGTTTATCGGTGTATTCATGGGCTTAATGATCCTTGCCGCCAAAAAAAATCTACCTGATGGAACGAGGGTAACGGCATATGATGAGTCATCAAGAATGCATGGAAGAATTATGCTAACGATCGGTGCAGTAATCCTTACGCTGACATTTATCGCTCTCTATTTTTATCCGTCTTTATTTTCCTTTCTTTTCTAAAGGGCTATTATCTTTCCAGGCCCACAGGTGTTTACAGGCATAGGTCCTGTAGGGCGACCATTTCTTTGAAATGCGGAGCATATCTTCCCTGAACTTTTTCTTGTCCGTTCTATCCAGTTTATACAGACGTATCATCGCATTCTGAATACCAAGATCATCGATAGCAAATACATCCTCCCGGGCCAGGGCAGACATCAATAACATCTCCACGGTCCATCTCCCCACTCCTTTTATTGTAGTCAGGTAAGTGATCACTTCCTCATTGTCCATTTTGTTTAATTTCTTCGGGTCCATTCCCGATTCGATCTCGAACTGTGCCACGTTTTTTACATAACTGACCTTGGCATTGGACAAACCGATAGCCCTCAATGTTTCTGATGGCGTGTCGACGATCTGTTGCGGACTGGGTTCTTTGCCTCCGTAAAGACCAATAAACCGCTTATAGATAACATCGGCAACCTTGGTAGACAATTGCTGGCTCATAATCGACGCGCAGAGGTAGATCACTATATTTTTTCTTTTCCTGAGCTGGTATGGTGTAGCATTCTCTACCAGCTTGTTGAATTTTTTGTCTTTTGAAAGATGAACCAGGTATTCCATAAGTGAAAAATTAAAAAGAAAAAAGGAAAGTTCACCGAAATTTGTGGCGTGGAAAGAAATATAATTATCACCATTGATGGCTCCAGTTCCGTCGAGATTCCTTCATTGGGAGAAACTTATCATTCACATCATGGTGCTATCCAGGAGTCGCTGCATGTTTTTATCAATGCCGGTCTTCTTCCACTTATCGGGTCAACGCTTCATCATCCATTTGCGATCCTGGAAATAGGATTTGGTACCGGCCTCAATGCATTGCTTACATTGATGGAGGCGGATAAGACCGGTCATCCTGTTCATTATACCACGCTTGAGCCATTTCCACTTGAAGCAAACGAGGTTGCAGCGCTGAATTATTGCGACCGGTTAATTCGCCCGGACCTACAGCAGGTATTCAACCAACTGCATGATAGCAGTTGGGAGGAAGACGTCTTACCACATCCTTTTTTTACATTGCATAAAACAACAACATCTTTACAGGAATATTCTTTGGACCGCCAGGTCAATCTTGTTTATTTTGATGCGTTTTCTCCTAAAACGCAGCCTGAATTATGGACCCAGGCCATGTTCACGAAGCTATATGGCATGATGGTTCCCAACGGCGTACTCGTCACTTACTGTTCCAAATCAATTGTACGCAATGCATTGAAGTCAGCAGGATTTCTTGTAGAAAAAATACAGGGCCCGCGGGGGAAAAGAGAAATGGTCCGTGCCCGGAAAGCTGATTAGATCCCGGTTAGTCATGCCAGCTTATTCAATATTCCAGCTCATTTCTCCATTCTTCTCATCCTTAATAAGTATGCCTAATGCGGCAAGCTGATTTCTTATTTTATCCGAGGTAAGAAAATCTTTTTTACTCTTTGCTTGCTTACGGATATCGATCAGCAATTGCATCACTCCTTTTAATTGATCATTATCGGCAGTAGTAATAGCTGTAAGACCAAGTATATCCTCAATGTACACCTTGAATTGTGTTTGCAACAACTCAAACGTTTCAGGACTTAGTGCATTTACTGGAATGATCCTGTCTTTTATTGAATTGATAACGGGTACCAACTCAAACATATTGGCCAGTACTTTTGCTGTGCTGAAATCATCGTCCATGAATTCACGAAACTCTTCTACCAGTTTTCTGCATTTGGCATCGAGGTCAGTGTCAATAGCTGTTGTTCCGGGTTCGTACTGAATGGTCTTCAGTTTTTCATATGCGTCCCAGAGTCGTCGCAATCCTTTTTCAGAGGCCTGAAGCGCTTCGTTACTAAAGTCAAGCGTGCTGCGGTAATGCGTTTGCAGAATAAAAAACCGGATCACCATCGGGTGATAAGGCTTATCAAGTACAGGACCATTTCCGCTAAACAGATCGGTGAACGTTATTTGGTTGCCATAGGACTTGCCCATTTTTTTCCCGCCCACCGTTATCATGTTGTTGTGGATCCAATACCTTACCGGTGCCTCATGATTGCAGATAGTGCTTTGAGCTATCTCGCTTTCATGATGGGGAAATTGCAGGTCCATTCCGCCGCCGTGTATATCGAATTGAGCGCCGAGATATTTCGTCGCCATTGCGGAGCATTCAATATGCCAACCCGGGAAACCAATTCCCCAGGGGCTTTGCCAGCGCATGATATGTTCGGGTGCCGCGTTTTTCCATAGGGCAAAATCAGCTTTATCGCGTTTCTCCTCCTGTCCATCCAGTTCCCTGGTTGTTTCCAGCAGATCGTCAATTATGCGCCCGCTCAATTTTCCATAATCGTGCGTAGCGGCATATTTTTTTACATCAAAATATACTGATCCGTTCACTTCATAAGCATACCCAGCTTTCAGTATTTCCTGTATCATACCGATCTGTTCAACTATATGCCCCGTAGCAGTGGGCTCTATCGAAGGACTTAATGTATTGAACTGGGCCATGCTCCAATGAAAAAGGTTGGTGTATTTCTGTACAAGCTCCATTGGTTCGAGTCTTTCAAGCAGGGCTTTTTTGGAGATCTTATCTTCCGCTTCTCTTCCTTCTTCTTCAAAATGACCCGCATCGGTGATATTGCGCACATACCGCACTTTATAGCCAAGGTATTGAAGGTACCTGTATATTACATCGAATGTTATGTACGGCCTTGCATGACCAAGATGACTCTCTCCGCTTACAGTAGGTCCGCATACATACATCCCTACATGACCAGGTGTTATTGGTTTAAAAACTTCTTTTTGCCTGCTGTAAGAATTATGTACTTTCAGATCGCTCATACTATTTGTTGTCATCCTTTTCTATTGTAAAATCAATGCCGGTAACCGCCTGTAGCAGGTTCCTTTATTAAAAATCATACTGTTGAAACCTGGCAAAAATAGCATTTATCCTGCCTGTTGCGAAGAATTCCGCCGGCACGACTATTTTTTTAACTCCACATCCGTCACAAGCATATAATGGTCTGAATAATCCTTTACTGTGCGCCGGAACTGGTTGATCCGGAAATGATCATCCGCAAAAATATAGTCAATGCGAAGTGTAGGCGAGATAGCAGAAAAAGTACGGCCAATTCCAAATCCTTTTTTCAAAAAAGCATCTTGCATATCTCCCCTGATGGTATAATAGGCGTAGGAGTTGGGAATATCATTCATGTCTGCGCAGAATATGCGGGGAAAGGGTGAGTCGTCCATGACCTTGGCCACGATATCTGCCTGTATCCTGCGATTGACGATCCCTGTTTTCAATTTTGAGAAAATAGTCCTGGAATTGGAAAGCAGGCTGTCGTCTGCTCTTTTGATCCGGGTGACCAACTCGTAGTCGTTCTTTTTAAAATGCAGTGACTGGAGATGGGTGGTGTAGACCCTGATCGTGTCCTCACCGGCTTTTATATCAGCGAATAACAGCACATCGGGGTTACTTGGTCTCGGATAACGGACAGATCCGCTATCGATGATCGGGAAACGGGAAAAAATGATCGAACTATAGTACTGGCCATCCCCGTCCTGGTCGTATACAAAATAAAAGAAGGGGTATTTTAATTGTTTAGTGATGTAATAAATATTGTTATAGTAATTCGGTAAAATAGATGACTGAAATTCCTGCAGACAGAGAATATCCGCATTTTGTTCCTGCAGCTGCTCCATCATTCTCAATCTTGTCTGGCTGCCTTTATTGTTATTCTTCATGAGTTCAATAAACCGGGCTACATTCCAGCTCACGATCCGCACAGATCGCTGATCCCTTTCCATTTTGAACGAACTGGTTGAATGAAATGCAAAAAAAACAGAAATGCTTTTAAATCCTATCAGCAAGGCAATAACAGAAATAAGCGCATACTTCTTTTTAATAAACAGCCACCACACGGCAAACACTAATAAGATCACCAGTAAAAAAGGAAAAGTAAACCCCAGCAATGTAAAAAACCACCATCTTTCGGGATCAAGATAGGGTGCGATACACGATATCAAAAAAACGATAACTGCTACTATATTAGCAAAAAGAAAAAAACGTGTAGTGAAAAGGCGAAACTTGGAAGCCATTGATGCAATTTAGTAAAAACACTAATTACAGCAGTTATAACGGGGTACGGGATAATATATTGAGCTGGAATTAAAATGAAAGACCAGCCAGCCCCGCCTGGAAAGGTGATTTTTACTTTATAAGTTTAACATTACTTACAGATTTTCTTTACTCGCCCGCTTCAGCAGTTCTTTTTCCTCCTCCGTAAGAGAGGCATATCCTTTTTGATTGATCTTATCAAGAATTTCATCCACCCTTTGCGCAGTCACATTCGGCGTTTTCTTATAGGGTTGAGTAGGGGACTTATAGAACAATTCCTGTTTGATAAGCTTGTTCTTTTTGGGCTTTTCGGGATTAAAAAGATTATTTACCCAATCAAAGAAATTATTCATCCAGCCACCCCAATCGTATCCTCTCTGGTAAGAATAGATAAATAAAAACCCTGTCAATGAACCCGCCAGATGGGCAATATGCCCCCCGGCATTACTTTCGGGAATAGTGGCCAGGTCAATGATCACATATATCCCGGTAAGCACCCAGATCGGTATCCCTCCGTTAAGCATCGGGAAGATCCGGTACCCGGGTGATAAAACAGTAGTTGCCATCGCGATGGCCATTACACCGGCAGAAGCGCCCAGCGCGGTAGTATTGGCTACATGGGGTTTTAAGGCAGGTAAAAGATTACAGGCAAGTACAAAAGCAAGCGCACCTGCTAAAGCACCATACAGGAATATGGGAAATATTTTACGATTGCCGGTCATATCCTGCAGGATATAACCAAATACCCATAACCAAAGCATATTGCCGAAAATATGCCATACGTCTTCATGCAGGAACATATGCGTAAGGATGGTCCAGGGCTTTGCCGCGATCTTATCCAGGTCTGCCGGCAGGGTAAACCAGTTGAGTACATTGTTATGAAAAAGAATGGCGGCTTCCTTTGAGTTTTCAGCGCGCAGATGATATACGGCATTGATGAAAGCAAAAATCACAAAAACAACCAGGTTGATCGCAATAAGGAGGACCAGGGCATTATTGCTTTGACCAAGCGTAATATTCTTTTTGTATTCTTTTTCAGAATAAGCCATAACTCACATTAACTACAATAATATTAAAAAAGAAGTGGTTTTTATTAATAAAACGTTCTGCGGTTGTTTTTGTTCCAGAACAGTACAATTAAAAACCCTGTAAGGGCGCCGCCCAGGTGGGCGAAATGGGCGATATTATCATTGGTCACTTTTCCAAAACCTCCGAAAAGGTCCAACCCTATATAGATCAGCACAAGCCATTTGGCTTTTATGGGGATGGGAAAAGGAAATATGATGAACTCAGCATTAGGGGAAATAAAGGCGAAGGCGACAAAAACGCCCATAATAGCGCCGGAAGCACCTACCATCGGGGCATAACCATCTGTAAAATACTGCATGGCCAGGTGTGCAACAGCCGAGCCAAGACCACAGGCCAGGTAAAAAATTAAAAACGGTTTGGATCCCCATCTCATTTCCACCGTACGGCCAACGAAAAATAATATCAGCATGTTAAAAAAGACATGGTAAATACTATTCAGGCCGGAGGCATGTAAAAACATATGCGTCACGATCTGGTAGGGCTCAAAAAAAGGTGAATTGATTGGAAACAAAGCGCCATAATTAGAAATCGCGCCCAGGCCGTGGAATGCTGTCGGGTAAATAGGATCAAGCGTGGTTTCTGCCAGCCAGATCAATACATTAATGATAATAAGATTTTTTACTACCGGTGGAAAATTACTGGCGGGGCGATAACTATTACGAAATTGACTCATTTGGCAAAAATAAGCTAAGAGATCAAAGGAGGAAAAGGAAAAGCTTTGAATTGACAATCCGGAGACCTGGCCGGTAAAAAACACACCATATCCTGTTTTGGGGAAAAACAAGCTAAGAGATTAAAAGAGGAAAGGGAAAAGCTTTGAATTGACAATCCGGAGACCTGGCTGGTAAAAAATGTTCCATGTCACGTATAAGGAGTTCGGCCTTATCCCTTCAATCTCAACTGGACTACATTTTCAATATGTAATGTATGCGGAAACATGTCTACCGGTTGTATCCTGGTCACTTCATACCGCTCATTCAGCAGGTGCAGGTCCCTGGCCTGCGTAGCCGGGTTACAACTTACATATACGACTTTGGGAGCGCCTATTTCCAGGATCTTCTTTACAAGCTTCTCATGCATGCCCGCCCGCGGAGGATCGGTAATGATCACATCCGGGCGACCGTGTTTTGCAAAAAAATCATCATTGCAGATATCGATCACATCGCCCGCAAAAAATGCTGTATCGGTCAGGCCGTTCAATAACGCGTTTTCTTTTGCATCTTCAATTGCAGCGGCGATCATCTCTACTCCAATGATCTTCCTGGCTTTTTTACTCACAAAAATGCCGATGCTGCCTGTGCCACAATACAGGTCGTACACTATTTCATTACCGGTGAGTTCCGCAAAATCGCGGGTGATCTTATATAACTGCTCTCCCTGTTTCGTATTTGTTTGAAAAAAAGATTTAGGGCCGATCTTGAACTGAAAGTCTTCGAGCTTTTCGATCACATATCCTTTTCCAAAATAAGCGACCGGCTCCAGGTCGTGCAGGCTATCATTCCATTTGGTATTGACCGTGTACAATAAGGTGGTAATAGCTGGAAAGTTTTTCAGTACATGGTCCAGTAATGCTGTTATTTTTTCAGGATCATTCTCTCCAAAAACAATATTGACCATCAACTCCCCGGTAGTGCATAGACGTACCTGCATGGTTCGCATAAAACCCGTATGATTGCGGATATCATAAAACGAATATTGATTGCGGATAGCAAATTCCTTTATAGCCAACCGTATTGCGTTAGTTGGTTCTGCCTGGAGGTGGCATTCATGTATGTCAACGATCTTATCGAATAATCCTCTTACATGAAACCCTGCAACATCCTGTTCGCTGCTGATGCTGGTATCACCGATTTCTTCTTTTAATAAAAAACGTTTGTTGCCAAATGTATATTCGATCTTATTACGATAATACCGGGTATCCGCAGCACCTGCTATAGGCAGGATGGTGGGTAATGTTATTTTCCCGATCCGCTGCAGGTTATCCTTTACCTGCTGCTGTTTGTATTGCAATTGTTTTTCGTAGGGCAACATTTGCCACTGGCAACCTCCGCACACACCAAAATGAGCGCAGAACGGCTGCACTCTTTCCGGAGAATAGCTATGGAAACGAAGAGGCCTTCCTTCTGCCCAGTCTTTTTTGCTTTTCTGCAGCTGTATATCAACCACATCCCCGGGCACCACGCTTTCAATAAAGATCACTTTCCCATCCACCCGTGCCAGGGATTTACCCTCTGCCGCATAATCTTCCACCAGTATCTTCTCGAGTATTATGTTTTTCTTTTTTCTCACGGGTGCAAAGCTAACCAGATTAAGTTTTATAATTGATCCCGTTTAAAAGTTCCGGGTTCCAGTTTCAGTGTTCAGGGTTCTTTAGTTCATGCCGTTCCTATTTAAGCAGTGCCCCAATTTTAGAGGCTCTCAAACCCTGAACAGTGAAACTGGAACCCGGAACTCTTCCGAAACCGGAGCACCCAACTAAAACCCGTTAACTAACGTCTTTGATTTTTTCTAAATATCTTTACCTGATTATTTTCCCCCATGAATAAACTGATCTTATTCCCTCTCCTGTTATTGTCGGTAATGAGTTTTGCCCAAAATGGTTATGAAATAAAGGTTACGCTCAAGCCTTTTAAAAATCAATACATCTATCTCGGTCATTACTCCGGAAAACAGTTCCCGATTGTAGATTCGGTAAAACTAAATGCGCAAAGCGAAGGCGTGTTCAAAGGGCCTAAGAAACTGGGCGGCGGCATCTATGTGGTCGTTTATCCTTCCAAGACCACTTTTTTTGAAGTATTGGTTGATAAACAACAACATTTTTCTGTTATTGCAGATACGAGCACATTAAAAAATGATAAGAAATTTATTAATTCACCCGATAATGTGCTGTTTCATTCTTACCAGCTATTCATGAACGGGAAAGGAAAACAGATCGATTCGATCAACAGGGCATTACAGGCCCATGTGGGTGATTCGGTTTCGCTAACCACGCAACTGAAAAAGACCAATGAAGAAATAGCCGCATACCGGAAAGAAGTTGTTACCAAAAATCCCGGCAGTATTCTCAGCTTATTGCTTCATCTTATGGAAGAGCCGGTGATACCCCCTGCGGAAAAACAACCGGGAGGCAGGTATGATTCTACTTTTGCCTATAACTATTTCAAAAAGCACTATTGGGACGGCATTAATTTCTATGACGACAGGATCTCCAGGACACCTGCTTCTTTATTCGAAGAACGCCTGGATAAATATTATAACACATTGGTGTTTCCCCAACCTGATTCTGTGATCAAAGAACTGGACTGGATGCTGGGATATGCCAGTGTGAGCCAGGAAATGAGCCGGGTATTGCTGGTAAAATTCATTACCCGCTATCTCAACCAAAAATATATGTGGGAGGATGCTGTGTTTGTGCACCTGTATGAAAAGTATTTTGCTCAAAAAGAATACAGCTGGCTCACTCCCCAGGGTAAAAAGATCATAACTGACAGGGCTTACAGCCTGATGGCGAATATCATGGGCAGCCCGGCCGAAAATATCAGTCTGCCCGACACGACCGGCAGGCCCAGGAGCCTCTACGCTGATTCTTCCCGTTTTACCATTGTTGTTTTCTGGGACCCCACCTGTAGCCACTGTAAGGAAGTACTGCCAGTGCTGGATTCCATGTACCTGGCCAAATGGAAGAAAAGCGGTGTAAAGATCTATGCTGTTGCCAAAGAAACCCAGGGATCCCGAAAAGACTGGCTGGATTTCATTAACCAGCATAGTCTCCAGGACTGGACAAATGTTTATTATTCCAAAAAAGACGAAAAAACCAGGGAAGATGCCAGCATCCCGAGTTATTCCCAGCTCTATGATGTGCAGACCTTTCCCACCATATATTTGCTGGATAAGGATAAACGCATTGTTGCGAAGAAACTGACCTGGCAGCAGATTGATGATATCTTAGAATTAAAACTCCAAAATCAGCAATAAAAAAGCGGATTGGCAGTTGTTTATGTACAATATCCAAAATTCATAACTATGAATAAAAATTGGCTGACTGCAGTCATGGCTATGGGCCTGGCAGTCACGGCTTCTTCCCAAACACTTTTTACCTACGGCAGTCATAAAGCTGATGCAAAGGAATTTTTGCGGGCTTTTAATAAAAATAATCCCAGTGCCGGCCAGTCTTCCAGGGCCAAAGCTACCCGGGACTACCTGGACCTGTATATCAATTCGCGGCTCAAGATCATGGAAGCGTATGAACGCCGTTATGATACATTGCCCCAGATAGAAAGTGAAGTAGATAACCTGCGTAACCAGATCATTGAAAATTATATGAGTGATCCGGAAACGATCAACCGGCTTTCCAAAGAAGCTTTCCAGCGGAGCTTAAAGGATATTCATGCCGCACATATTTTTATCAGTTACAATAATTCAAACGGTGTATTTGATACGGTTGCTGCCAAACAGAAACTGGCTGATGTTACTAAACGACTGCAAAAAGGAGAAGATTTCCTGCTTGTAGCACAGGAGTTTTCTGATGATCCTTCAGCAGCTTCCAACAAAGGAGATCTTTCCTGGTTAACTGTTTTTTCATTGCCATATGAATTTGAGAACCTGCTTTATACTACTGCTCCCGGTAAATACTCTAGCACTTACAGGTCAAAGATTGGCTTTCATATTTTCAAAAACATAGCAGAAAGAAAGGCCGCGGGTAAGATCAGGGCGCAACAGATATTACTGGCATTCGCACCGGATGCCAGCGCAGAAGATAAAAAAGCGGCGGCGGTACTGGCCGATTCATTATATAAACGAATTCTTGCAGGAGATGATTTTGCAAAACTGGCTGCCGCATTCAGCAATGATCATATAAGTGCCGCGAGTGGCGGTAATATGCCTGATATCTCAGTAGGACAATATGACCCGGCATTTGAAAATGTCTTATGGTCATTGGCAAAAAATGGCGCTGTCAGCAAGCCATTTACTACAGCGCATGGTTATCATATCCTGAAACGGGTGTCCGTAAAACCGATCGTAACAGATCCCGCAGATAAAAACAACCAGGAAGAACTGAGACAGAAAATAGTACAGGATGATCGCTGGAAAACGGCGAAGGATTTTATTTATACCGCGGTAAGAACAAAAGCGGGTTTTCAAAAAATGGCTTATTCAGATGCCGCGCTATGGGCATTATCTGATAGCTTACTGGAACAGAAACCAGCAGGTGCGGGAAAAACAATGAGTGCGGCTTCCCCTTTGTTTAAGATCGGAGATAGTACGATCACTGTTAATCAATGGATCCTTTATGCGCAGGCTTACCGGTACAAATCCGACAGGAGCGGCATTAAGGCTTATCCCGAGCTCATGGATGAGTTTACCAAACATACAGCCTACCAGTATTACCGTGATCACCTCGAAGATTTTAATGATGAGTTTCGCAACCAGATGAGTGAGTTTCGCGACGGTAATTTATTTTTTGAGATCATGCAACAGGAGGTTTGGAATAAGGCACAGAGCGACTCGACAGCATTACTGAACTTGTATGAAAAGAGAAAAAGTCATTATTCCTGGAAACAGAGCGCAGATGCCGTGATCTTTTTTTGCAGCGATGCGGCTACTGCAAAGACCCTGTCAGAAGCATTAAAAAAGAAACCGGCGAACTGGAAAAAAATAGCCGAGACAATGAGAGAAAAGGTAGTAGCCGATTCTTCACGTTATGAATGGACACAACTTCCGGGTCTTGGCAAAGTGATTCCCAAAGCACAGAGTTTTACAAACCCTGTAGTGAACCCATCGGATAATACCGCGTCCTTCTCTTATGTAATCAAGGTATATACACAAGCTTCTGCCCGGAGTTTTAATGAGGCAAAAGGATTGGTGATGAACGATTACCAGGTTTTGCTGGAAGAAGAGTGGATCAAAGACCTGAGAAAAAAATATCCTGTAACGATCGATCAGCAGGTGCTGAGTGCGGTATCAAAGTAATTTGCACCATCTATTTAATTCAAAATTCAAAAGTGAAAATTCAAAAATAGACTCCATGTAATTTGACGAACACTGGGTTTAGATAGGCTGGTAAAATTTTTACACCGTCCGTTTTAGGGCATTAATTTGAGAAAGTTTTTAAATCCCGAAACACGGAGGGATTAAAATAAATAGGGTATTTCTTATTGATCCGTGCCTCCTTATTCTGAGCTTTAATTTTAAACGAAATCGGAAATATAGTTCTTCATAAATAGAAAGAATGATCAACTGTATCAGCCGCCATGCGCCTACGCTGAAGCTTTGGCGCAAGCGTAAGCTTTAGCGTAGGCGGGCTCCGTGTTAAAATAAGCGTTAGGTCATCCATACCCGTGAGAAACACTGGTTTTGAATTCAACCAGATTAAAACCAGCAACCCGGATAAGATTACAATTGTTTCACTACCCCCGCTACAAGCAGTGGCCGGCCCAATGTATAGTAATGCAATACAGGCACGCCATTTTTCTTCAGATCCCGTGACTGGTGCAACAGCCACTCTGCTCCTACTCTTTCCACTTCCTCATCTGTTTTGCATTTCAGCATTTCGTTGGAAAGATCAGCAGGCAGATCTATATGGAATGTTTTGGGTAATACAGTCAGCTGTTTTTTACTGTACACAGGTTTTAGACCGGGTATGATCGGCACTGTGATACCAGCATCGCGGCAGGCTTTTACAAATGCATAATATTTTTCATTGTCGAAAAACATTTGCGTAATAATATAGTCAGCGCCGCAGTCGATTTTCTTTTTCAGGTATTGCATGTCTGCCTGCATATTTGGCGCTTCAAAATGTTTCTCCGGATATCCCGCAACACCAATACAGAATTCTGTTTTTTGTGTTCCTTTCAGATCTTCTTCCAGGTAAATACCGGCATTCAGGTTCACCACCTGTTTCAACAGATCACTTGCATAACGGTGGCCGCCTGGCTCGGATTCAAATGTCGTTTCATTCTTGGCCGCGTCACCCCGCAATACAAGTACATTGTCTATTCCCAGGTAACGCAGGTTGATCAACGCGTCTTCTGTATCATTAACATTAAATCCTCCGCAGATCAGGTGAGGCACCGTATCTACATTATACTTATTCATGATGGCCGCGCATATGCTTTCCGTTCCGGGACGTTTACGCACAATTACTTTTTCAAAACTACCATCTGCCTTCTTTTTAAAAACGTGCTCACTCCGATGATAGGTAACATTAATAAAAGATGGATTGAATTCCATCAACGGGTCAAGGTGCTTATATAATGCTTCTATACCTTTTCCTTTAAGCGGAGGAAGTACTTCAAATGAAACCAGTGTTCCTTTTGCCTGTTTAATATGATCGATTACTTTCATTAGTGGTTTAATTGTTATAATTATTTTCTGCCCCGTCCTTAGTTATCGCCAAGCGAACTTGCCCCCTGAAGCTTTAACGCCAAGCGGGCTTGTCTGCCGAAGCTTTAGCGCAGGCAGGCTTACCAACCGAAGCTATCGCAAAGCGAACTTGTCAACCGAAGCTATCGCAAAGCGAACTTGCCAACCGAAGCTTTAGCGCAAAGCGAACTTGTCAACCGAAGCCATCGCAAAGCAAACTTGCCAACCGAAGCCATCGCAAAGCGAACTTGCCAACCGAAGCTTTACGCCAAGCGGGCTTGTCCGCCGAAGCTTTAGCGCAGGCGGACAAAGCTAATACAGAAAGACCTTATATGAAAGCTGTATTTAAGCCCTTCTGAAGAGATCTGCCAGGATCAAATAATATCATAAAAATCATATTTATAGTCATAATCAGTGGGCCAAGCGCTATTTTTGCCCGTCATGTCTATTACCATTCATACTAAAAACCTGGTCAAGCGTTATGGCAGCCGGGTAGTTGTCAATAATGTATCCTTCGAGGTACGACAGGGTGAGATCGTAGGACTGCTGGGCCCCAATGGTGCCGGCAAAACAACCTCCTTTTACCAGGTAGTAGGCCTGGTAAAACCCGATGAAGGCAAGGTATACCTGGACGACAGGGACATTACTTCATTGCCCATGTACAAGCGGGCAAAAATGGGTATAGGATACCTGCCACAGGAAGCTTCAGTATTCCGCAAACTAAGCGTGGAAGATAATATTTCGGCTGTATTGGAAATGACCCGGCTTTCAAAAGCAGAACAGCGGGAAAAGCTGGAATCGCTACTGGATGAATTCCGCCTGCACCATGTACGTAAAAGCAATGGGGATGTGCTTAGCGGGGGTGAAAGGAGAAGAACAGAGATAGCCCGGGCCCTGGCAGTCGATCCAAAATTTATCTTACTGGATGAACCATTTGCCGGGATAGACCCTATTGCGGTAGAAGATATTCAAACGATCGTCGCTCGTTTAAAGCATAAAAATATTGGCATCCTTATCACCGACCACAATGTTACAGAGACCCTTTCTATCTGTGACAGGGCCTATCTTCTCATAGAAGGAAAAATATTCAAACACGGCACCGCAGAAGAGCTGGCTTCCGACGAACAGGTGAAAAAACTATACCTTGGCCGCAATTTTGAACTGAAACGGAAAGACTACCTGCTTGACGAGGCGATCAGGCAATCTAAGATCACTGGCACCGAGTAACCCCCTCCATCAACTCAGCGGTTTAGCATTCACATAGTAGAAATTTTTCTTAATTGACCAGGTTTTCGATTAGCAGAACCTTAAACATTAAGCCTTATCTTGCCACCCGCAATGAGCTTATTAAGTCCAGCCATATCATCCCTTGCGCGTATGCGCCTCTGGCGTATTGAAGCATGGAAAAATAATCCGCCAGACGCACAGCGTGAAGTATTACAGGACCTCGTGACCTCAGCGCAATACACTGAGTTTGGCAGGAAATATGGCTTTTCAGATCTTTTTACCATCAAAGCATTCAAACAAACGGTGCCGGTGCATGAATATGATGACCTGAAACCTTATATCGAACGGATCATGCAGGGTGAACAGAACCTGTTATGGAATACGCCTATATTCTGGTTTGCCAAAAGCAGTGGCACCACGAGCGATAAAAGCAAATTCATTCCCATCAGCGAGGAAAGCCTGGAAGACTGCCACTTTAAAGCAGCCAAGGATGTGCTGACCATGTATTACCAGTTCAACCCCGAATCAGAATTACTGACTGGCAAAGGACTTGTGCTGGGTGGTAGTCATAATATCAACCCGATGAACGAGGAGGCGCAATATGGCGACCTCAGCGCGGTATTGCTTCAGAATACGCCATTCTGGGGGCATTGGCTGCGTACACCCGATTTGAGCATTGCACTGATGGACGAATGGGAAAGCAAGATTGAAATGCTTGCGCAGAATACGATCAAAGAAAATGTGACCTCTATATCCGGTGTGCCTACCTGGACATTGGTATTATTTAAACGCATACTCGAGATCACCGGCAAAAAAACAATGAGCGAGGTATGGCCGGGATTGGAACTATACATGCATGGCGGTGTTTCCTTCACTCCGTATAAAGAACAGTTTGAACGCATCATCGGTAAAAAGATCAATTACCTGGAAATGTATAATGCCAGTGAAGGATTTTTTGCCGCGCAGGAAAAGCCGGGCGATGATGGTATGTTATTGTTCACTGATCATGGCATCTTCATGGAGTTTATGCCCGTGAGCGAATATGGCAAAAAACATCCGCATACGATCAGTCTCAAGGATGTGGAACTGGGCAAAAATTATGCATTGATCATTAGCACCAACGGTGGACTCTGGCGTTACCTGTTGGGAGATACGATTCAATTCACCTCCCTAAAACCTTTCCGGATCAAAGTATCGGGAAGACTGAAACATTATATCAACGCATTTGGCGAAGAAGTGATCGTGGATAATTCAGATAAGGCCATTGCTATCGCCTGTGAAAAAACAGGGGCGATCGTGAATGATTATACTGCCGCCCCTATCTATTTTTCGGAGGCATCGAATGGAGCGCATGAGTGGCTGATCGAATTTGAAAAGGAACCGGCTGACCAGGCTGCATTCAACCGGGAACTGGACAATGCGCTCAAGAGCATCAACAGCGATTACGAGGCCAAACGGCATAAAGACATCGCGCTCGGTCTGCCTGTGGTACATTCACTGAAAAAAGGGTCTTTCAATTTGTGGTTACAAAGCAAAGGTAAACTGGGCGGTCAGCATAAAGTACCCCGGCTGAGCAATGACCGGAAATATATAGAAGATATTCTTGCGCTTGCAGTACAATCATAAACAATGAGCATTTCGGGTATATCAAATAGAAGCCACATTAATTGCTATTTATTCTGTGTGGCTACTGTTGTCTTTACAACCTGACTGCGCTCCATATTTTATTT
The DNA here is from genome assembly GCA_964528095.1 of uncultured Terrimonas sp. Classification (GTDB taxonomy): domain Bacteria; phylum Bacteroidota; class Bacteroidia; order Chitinophagales; family Chitinophagaceae; genus CAZGSG01. The sequence goes on along the minus strand of CAZGSG010000008.1, from coordinate 32,229 downwards.
ACCCATTTATTTTATTTTCCACAATTTTGATATTCATTTAAAACGCTTATATGAAATTATTAGAGGGAAAACTAGCTATCGTAACGGGTGCTGCCCGTGGCATCGGCGAAGCCATTGTATTAAAATTTGCTGAACAGGGTGCAAATATCGCTTTCACTTATGTAAGTGATAGCAGTGCGAGCAAGGCCGCGGCATTGGAAGAAAAATTAAAAAGCATGGGAGTGAGAGCAAAAGCATGGAAAAGCAATGCTGGCGATATAGCGCAATGTGAGACCTTTGTAAGCGAAGTGCTCAAAGAATTTGGCACCATTGATATCTGTGTAAATAATGCAGGCATATCCAAAGATAATCTGCTACTGCGCATGACACCGGAACAATGGAATGATGTGATCAGTGTAAATCTCAACAGTGTATTTTATATGACCAAACAGGTGATCAAACCGATGATGAAAGCCCGGTCTGGCGCTATCATTAATATGAGCTCTGTTATTGGGGAAATGGGCAATGCGGGGCAGGCCAGTTATGCCGCTTCCAAAGCAGGCATCATTGGGTTTACCAAATCAGTGGCGAAGGAACTGGGCAGCCGGAATATCCGTTGTAACGCGATAGCTCCGGGATTTGTAGAAACGGATATGACCGCTTATCTGAAAGAAGGTGAGGCCGGTGATAAATATAAAGCAGGTATTCCGCTAGGTCGTTTTGCTTCAGCGGAAGATATTGCCAATACAACCTTATTCTTAGCCTCCGACATGGGATCGTATATCACGGGACAAACGATCAGCGTTTGCGGGGGATTGAATATCTGAGAAACCGGTCTTTGCACGTTCGGTATTGCCAATCGTTCTGATTACCGGGTTGTTTTGCAGATTGAATAGTTTGCGATGTTTCAGGTAAGTATACCGCGCCTGGTTGACCGAAATAGCGAAGCCTTTTTTTCCATTCAGAAAGCCCGCATGAAAGAGGTAGCCATTTAAAAAAGCCCAGGCTGGATTAATAAAGATATTCAGCCTGCTCGTTTTTCTTCCTGCTTCAAGCAATGAATTTGCGGCAATGCTGCTGAACCGGTTATTCTGTGCAATATGATCAGCTATGGTCCTGAATGAATAATGTAAAATATCACCCTCCAGGTGTTTTACAGCAACCGGTTGATTGAATACAACTTTATCATGCGGATTGATTCCGCCCCAGTAACCGATTTTTTTATCAAATAAACGGATCTTTTTGCTGGGATACCAGGTGCCATGGCGAATGAACTCACCGCAATAATTAGCACAGCGGTTCATTTTATACGCACTGAAGGTGAAGGTTTCTTTTGCTTTGGAGATGGACGCATTTAGTTTCTCGCTAAGCACTTCGTCTGCATCCAGGCTGAGCACAAACCGATTGGATGCCAGTGCCAATGCCCTGTTCTTTTGTTCTATATATCCTGCAAATTCCTGCTGCCAGATCTTCGCGCCTTTTTCCCTGGCGATTTTTATAGTATCATCTGTTGAAAAAGAATCCAGCACAATGATTTCATCGGCAACACCTTTTATTGAGTCAATACATGTCCCAATATTTGCTTCTTCGTTATATGTAATGATCACTACGGATAATTGCTCCATCTTCACTAATTTGCGCAGCGACTATACTGCTGCTGTTTTCAATAAGATCAGAACCAATTTAATAATACAGATATTGCAAAAATACTATCAATTCCCAGCATAATGATAATGACGAAAAAAGAAAAAATTTTGTTAATTACAGTGCTCTTATTCGTCGGCACGCTGTTTTTCCCCAATTTTCCTATCATAACTGCTATTGGTTCAATTTCTTTTGTTTTTACCTGTATTCTTTACAATCCCTGGAGAGAAAAAATACAGTTGTTTAAAGAGCGAAAATACATCTGGTGGATGTTGGCGTTCTTTCTGCTCGTATTGATCAGCATTTTGCTTTCAGATAATAAACATGCTGCATTTCGTTACCTCGATTCGAGACTGCCGCTGCTAGGGTTTCCACTTACTCTCGGATTGATTTACATTCGCCCACAGGTAAAAGAAAAGATATTATTGGCTATTGCCCTGCTTGTCCTTGCCTCCTGTACCGTCTGCCTCGGCTGGTCATTCTATCGGTTTCTGGTTGCCCATGATCCTTCCCTCCTGTATAATGATTCTCTCACTCAATTAACAGGCCAGCAATCCATTTATATTTCCCTGCTTGTCAACATTTCGATCTATATTTTTTGTTTTTTTCTATTCATTAAAAAACAAGCTTCGCTTAGAATCCGGATCTTTCTTTTGCTCGCCATTATTTATCTATTTGGCATCAGCTATTTACTCGCCAGCAGAAATATGATGCTCGTATTATACCTCAGTACTTTTCTTTTTTGTGTCTGGTATATTTTCAAAAAGAAAAAATACATTGAGGGCGCAATTCTACTGTCTGCCTTGATAGCAGGCATTTTAATGATCTTCCTGCTTTTTCCAAAAACAGCTAACCGTTTTAAAGAGCTTGCATATACCCAATTCAATTACCAGCAAGATGGCCCCGAAAGCCATTACAATGCGCCAGTTCTTGCCGATCAATGGAATGGCGCCAATTTCAGGCTGGCTGCCTGGCAATGTGGCTGGGACTTATTTAAACAACAACCATTTACGGGAGTTGGACTGGGTGATAAAAAAGATCGCCTGATCAAAATATACCAGGAAAGAAATTTTCAGTTTGCCATTCGGTCTAATAAGAACGTGCACAGCACTTACCTGGACATCCTATTTAGTATGGGATTAACCGGGCTTTTCTTTTTTCTCTTTGCCTGGATAATCCTTCCACTTATAAATAGTGCGGTAAAAAAGGACTGGCTTTCGTTCATTATTATTACCTGCTTAACCATTGCCATGATCACCGAAGTATATCCAGACAGATCGTTAGGCGGAATGCTACTGGGGTTTTTTGTCGTTCTTTTATTGACTGACAAGAGAAAGGAACAAATCGTTGCTTAATGGTTGTCTTCCATATATAATTCGATCGCTTTATCGGTATCGCCTAAAAATACAAGGTTCCCGTGTTTCATAAATGCCGTACGCTTACAGTATTTCCTGATAGTTTCCACACTATGACTGACCAGGATGACCGTTCTTCCTTCGATCCAGCTTGATTCAAAAACCTTGATCGCTTTTTCCTGGAACTTCACATCTCCAACGGCAAAAATTTCATCGAGGAACATGATATCGGCTTTTGCATTTACAGCAATAGAAAATCCAAGCCGGGCAACCATTCCAGAAGAGAAGTATTTTATCTTGGTATCTGTAAATTCTTTTAACTCAGCAAACTCGACAATTTTTTCAAAAATAGCGTCAATCGCTTTTATTTTCATTCCCAATACAGACCCGGATATATAGATGTTTTCCCTTGCTGTAAGCTCATGGCTCATTCCTACGCCAAGATTCATCAGCATGGTAGATCCATTGATTTTTACCTGCCCTGAATCAGTAGGATACACGCCGGCGAGTAATTTAATCAGTGTTGACTTGCCACATCCGTTCCTGCCAAGCAATCCAAGGCATTCACCTTTCTCTATTTCAATCGACATGGGCTTTATAGCTTCTACTTTCTTAAGCTTGGGTGAGTTAAATAGATTAAACAGTCTTTGCTTCACAGTATTATGACTGTCCTCCGTTATGTAGAATGTCTTGCTTATGTTCCGGGCGATTATCGCATACCCACTATTTTCCATACTAATCAGAGTTTTTCTGCGGCTTTTGATCCGAGTTTATTTAATAATAATAATCCGATCAGGAGCAATGCTATTGCATATACCCAGCCAGAAACAAACAATCCCCAGTCGGGTTGTTGTCTATATAATAATACATTTCTTGCATTGATGATTATCCCCGCTAACGGATTAAAATAATCGAGACCAGGCAATGCTTTTTTGAATGTTTCGAGCTTAAATAGAATCGGAGAAAGCCAGAATCCCAGGCCGGTTACCACTATCCAGATCTGGGTTATATCTTTCGCAATAACATAGATGTTCGATAATATCAACGAAAATGCAAGGGAAATGATCAGCAGGTTTAAAAAAATAGGGATAAAATAAAATGAATAAACACTAAACCCCTGGCTGCCGCCATCGAAAAAATTATAGAACAGGGTAAACATAAAAAAGTTAAACCCAAATCCTATACAGTTGCTGAAAAGTGTAGAAAGATAGATCTCGATCTTATTCATGTTGGTATACTCATACAGGTATTTCTTTGTACTGAGTATCTGTACGGTACCCGTGGTCGACTCCACAAAGAAATTCCACAAAATAAGACCAATAAAAAGAAAGGAAACGAAATTGGGAACCCCTTGTTTTAGTATGAGTTCAAATGCTACATAATAAATAAAAATATCAGAAACGGGTTTTATCAATGCCCATAACAATCCGAGTTTATTTTCATAATAGCGCAGCTTGAATTCGATCTTCGCCATCAGCCAGATACGTTCCATTTTATTAGAACGGCTGGCCCAATCTTTCACAATTCTGATTAACATATTTTATTTGTTAAGTAATCGATATAATCTGTAAGCAATAGTTTTGATATACCTGTTCTTTTTTATAAGGGAAATAATCCTTTGCGATTTTTTTTTCCCAAAAGGTAATTTATCGGCCAGGTGATAATCAAGGGTTGGGTTATCCAAAATTATACCGGGACCATTGGCATTAAGCAGGTTGAAAAGGTCGGCCGCAAAATTAGCATAAAACTTTGCATGTTTTACAGCCATATACTGATAAAGAATAAGTTTCCGTGAGTTATTAATGCCCCGGATCATGGAATCGGGCCGGACACGGTAGAAAAAACATGTCTCCGGCAGTACCACCCCATGAAACCCTCCGGCCAACATCGATACTACGCTATCATAATCCTCCAGACCTGTGAAGGGCATTCCGGTGTCATTTTTTCCGCCCGCTAAAAAACTATTTCTTTTGTAAACCAATGCACTGGAATTAATAAGATTGTGTGAAAGTATGAGCGGGGGTTCAGGAGTAAAGGTTGGCCAGGTTTTTTCGGATCCTTCGAAGTATTTTGTCCAGCTTCCGACAAAATGAACATTTGCATACGCTGTTAAAACCTGGATACTTTTCTCATAATACCCTTCACCAACTTTATCATCTGCATCCAGGAAGGCCAGAAATTCGCCGTTTGCCATATTCGCGCCAAAATTTCTTGCATGTGCCAATCCTTTATTTTCAATATCAACTACAACAATGCCTGGCTTGTTCCGGTATTGCTGCAGTTTTTGCAGGCTAGGGGGATCAGTACTGCCATCATTGATGATAATGATCTCTTTATCCGGATAACTCGATTTTTCCAGTGAATACATCGTTTCCTCTATATAAGACCCCATATTATAATAAGGGACTACGATGGATAACAGGGCGCCATTACCGTTCGCAGATTCATTATTTTTTATTGCGCTTTTTATATAGGGGAAAGTTGTTCGCTGTTGTTTTGAATTGATAATACAATCTTCAATAAGTTTAACCTTTTGCTGATAGATACTATCCGGGTTATATTTCTCCGCAATCGTAGCGATGGCACTACCCGATATGTCCTTTTTTTCTTCGTTGGTAAGTAGGAGTATTTTTTTGAGCTGTTCAGTAAAGGTTTCAGGATTTTCATGATCAAAAATGAATCCATTGATGCCATTTTCGACCACTTCAGCCTGCCCTCCCTGTTTTGATACCAGCACTATCTTACCGAGTGCCATCATTTCCAAAACGACATAGGGCAGGTTATCAACAGTACTTGGAATAATAACAAGACGGGCCTTTTCTACTCTTTGGGGAATCTGCTCTGGCGGGATTTTATCTTCTACTATTAGTAGTCCTTCGGTTATGTACTTTTTCCATTTCTTTTTTACAAGATCGCCCATCATCCTGGCTTCCGGGTAATAAACGATATCGGTTCCCCCTACTAAATATAATTTTTCCATGAAACCACTATCCCAAAGCCCCTTGAAATATTCCAGTAATTTAAACGTTCCTTTCTGCACCGATAATTTTCCGAAAAAAATAATCTGTGTTTCCGATTCCGCTGTACGTTCATATTGTATTTTCTGCTGCGGTTTGTAAGGGTTCGGAAGAACCGATATCGAAGGATTAGTCCATTCGAAGCGCTTATTTATTTCTCCAATAAGATAACTGCTCGGAGATATTACCCGATCAGCAGCCTGCAGGCAAAATCGTTCCATTTCTCCAATCCAGTAATTGGGATACCTGTATAAGGGAACGTGATTAAATTCGAGATATAGAAATGAGGGCGAATGCGCCGTGATAATTATAGGAATATCCTTACAAAACTCATATAACAAGTGTTTGAACTGTAGCAGGTAATAAGCAATGCCCTGGTATTCCTGCGCTTCGATACAATCCGGCTGCCCTTCTTTTTCTACAAAATGTTTTACAATATGTGCAAACTCACAACTGATATTAGTTACATGGCCGAGAAATGAAGAAGAATTAGTACGGGAAGTATTAAAGCGAATGATTCGGATATTATCTCTTTTTTCTATAGTGATGTCCTTTGTGCCGGTATCGGGGATAAATACAGAAACCTCGTGGCCATTGTCCAGCAGCATCTTAGCAGTAATGGCACAATAAGTACCTATGCCGCCGCCAAAGAATGGCGGATATTCTGTAGTCAATAACCAGTATTTCAATCTTTATACTTTTTTTCGCTTTTTTTGAATAGTGAACCTGGTCTTCGTTTGCCCATAATAACCTTAAGAATATGTCCCAATCTCTTATACCAAAGCGGAAGCGTTTCGTATTCACGGTTATAATATTGCTGTAATTTAGCTGTAGAATGGTCTTGTTTCAGGATTTCGTTGTACTGAACCTGGTTTTGCATCTCTGAAAAGACGCTGCGGTTTATTTCCTTCAAGCGGTTATTCTCATTTTTCAATTGCATAATATCCCTGGTCAGTAAATATTCTTTGCCGAATTTGTCCTTAAATTCATTTTCCAGGTCTTGAAGCGTAGAACACGCGAGTTCCATTATTTCAATTGATTCAGGAAAGAAAAAAATATTATTATTATACCCGTCCTCTTTCGCAAGAATTATTTTATAATATTCCTTCAATTCATCGATAGAGTTAAATCCTACACTATTTTGCAAACTATCACCTTCATTTTTTAATGCAACAATATGGATGCAGCAATCATGAATACCCTGGGCAGAAAAACTGTCTTTTATTTTTTTCTTATTATGGCCTATCACTTCATCAGCCGCTCCGGTCAAAATAAGTACAGGCCGGCTATCTATTCTTAAAAAAGAGGGCATGAATAAGAAAGAGACCAGCCAGGCGAGAATCTCATCATCAAAATAGTCTTCAGAAAGGACAGCAATACAAAAAGGGTTCTTGGTAAAATGTTCCCCGGCAAATTTGTAGGAACGCGAGAGATTTTCAGTAGAAACCGGATCAATCAATATTGAAAGAAAAACATTCTCTCCAATGGGAATACCTGCCCGCGAAACGAGCTCCTGATTTGCCACTAAAAAAAGCCGGTTAATCATTTAAGCTCTTTTATTTTATATCCCTGAGAAGTAATGATCCAGCTCAACATTCTTTCCCAGGCATGCGTATTAGATCCTTGCGATTCATCCATAATATTTCCCTCTTCCAGGCTTTTTCGTATGTCAAAAGGGGAGTGTTTTTTGAAAAATTGCATTAAGGGAGTGGCGTTTGCCCAAAACATGGTACCTGCAATATACCGATGATCAGTTATCTCCATTTCATAGACTGACTTTAGCATTTTAAGCTTGTCGTCATTTTTGTTCTTCAATATAGTTGCATTTTCTTCGTAGTCATTGGCAACCGATCCGTAAGTTGTTATTATTCCGGTATCGGGGTTTTGGTTAAAAAAATTCAACGCCTTATTGACATATTCCTCATTAATTATCCCAAGGAGTTTATTTCCCCAAAGTATTCCATCCGGCTTATGAGGGCTTTTTTTATCATGCAGGAAAATAATATAATTACTATGAAGATCTAATCGAATAAAAGCATCTAATAAAACTAATTTTCCTCCAATATCTTTTCCCTTGTTAGAAGAACGTCTTATTATTATACCAGTTAGATGCCGGAGAGAAGCGTTCCCTTCTATATGGTTCATGATTTCGTTATCAGCGGCCTCGTTATACAGGCTATCCTCCACGATATTATAAAATAAGGTGAATGGAGTTTTTATATTCGCGCTAATTAGGCTTATCCACTTTTCATGCTGACCATAGTAGTTGTGAAAAAAGATAGATATGGTAGTTTTATTTTCCACGATCAAATTTGTTATCACTATTTTAATACTGGCTTATATAAATATCATAATTTGCTTCTTAATAATGCAAATGCCCTTTCGTCGTGCTGTGGATCGGAAGGATTAGACATTTCAGTATCTCCTAAAGAAAATAATTCAATTATTTCCCACCCCGTTCTTTCAAATATTCGTTCCAGTCCCTTATAACTAAATACCCAAAAATTAGTTGCGTCGTTATTGGACTCATCTGGGTCTAGTAAATAAGCAACTGGGTCCTTGATAATTTGAGTTCCATTCTTTGTTGACCTAGCTATCCTGGTACTTACAATTAAATTCCGGGTTGTTTGACTTAGTTTTTCCAAGACATAGTATGGATTTTTTAAGTGATATAAAATTCCCAAAAAAATAATTAACCCGTATTTCTCCTCCAGGCCCGAAAACTGTGAATCAAGATCCCTTTCATAAATATTAACTCCAGATCCCAGATACTCTTTTAATAAATTAGCACCCCTTAAACCATTATAATTAGTAGCGGGAAAATCAATTATGTCAGCCTTATAACCAAGATTCTCCAGATAAAAAGCCAAATCACCATCTGCCGCTCCTATGTCAAGCGTTTTAAGCGATTCTCCAACTAAAGTATCCAAAGGGTATTTATTGAAAATACTCTTTAAATGCGAAAAATTGTTTAGGGTTTTATAAGGATACCAGGGGAAAGCTCGATCTATATCCAGTTTCGCTTGTTCTAGCTTTTTATTAAAGACAGAAGCTTGTTGTTCCAATAAGTCGCCGTTCATTTTTTAGAGTTTTACTATTAAATATTTATCGAAGTAAGGCAAATTGATATCTTATGTTATTTTACGTATCGTCTCTTCGCTTGCATGTCTACAATCTTACCGTTTTCCCTTGCATACTTATTCTCTTTATTCATTATTTTCATGTTTATGAACGGGAAAGATAATTTTCTGGGGTCAGGAGCAGCGCTAATTGTATCAGATAGAATCCTTATTTTTCTTAAAGCTACTGCAGAGTCAATAGTAAACTGGTAAGTAAACTCATTTCCCGACCTATTTGTAACAGAAGGGGATAATTCCAGGTTGTTCCCATCCACCAATATTATTCGTGGAGTTATACCAGCACATATTTCAGGCAGGTAAGTATTAAGTTGAAGAGTTACAGAATCAGCTATTTGATATTGTCCTTTGAATTCTATCGTCGCATCCCCGTTCGTCCATCTTATACCATTTTCATCATCATAAAACCCAGTCAGAAGGAATTTGGGGAAACTCTCCCTATTAATTATTAAATCATTCCGGTCATAAGCCATATCACCAATAGTCTCCAGCTCATTAATTTTTGTAGATATTGTTTTAAAAGAATCCAGTAAATAGTCATTCGTTAAGTCAATAATTTCATTACCAAAAAACAATATTTGATCTGTACCTGGATTAAATCCGGCGAATGAACTAAAAGAAAACGAATAGTTTTTATTGTAAGCGGAATCAAGGAAAACTATTTCCTTCTTTTTATCCTGATAAAAATTGAAAAAGTAACCGTCCGCGAGATCCCACCTGATTGCATTTTCCGTATTCACATCTCGCTGCTTTTCCCAAATATATAATTTGGAACTCCCTTTCTTGATAGTGCCCGCATCCATAGCTCTCTTGAATTTAGATGCGACATCTTCTGAGCTGCTCATATAAATGTTTCCGCCGCCCCTATTAAGGTAAGTAGAATCAATACATACAAAAAGAAAAATTACCAGGCAAAAAGATAGCCGCTTGCTCAAACTACTTCTAAAATCCAGTGAGTTCAAGGCTATTATAATGCCTAAAACAAATAGAACATAGGAAGCTTGCAGCCACCTTTGCTCCAACCGTATGGTGAGTATGACTGGCAAAATAAACAAAACGGATAGACCTATTAAACATAAAAAAATAAAGAAATCAGGCACTGCTTCGTTTCTTTTTAATCTAGCTGTTTTACGAGCTTTCATAACATACAAACCGAATATTATAATTAGGGCCCCAAACAATGCAACAACCAGGAATTTTGAAAATTGGGGGAGAGAAGAAAACGGTATACCCACCAGGTATTCTGGTCCGGAATTAAATTGCAGAATGGAAAAAACAGCCTCCTTGAAAAAGGTAATTGCAGATGTAAAACTAAACTCAATATTAGTCCCTCCAGTGCCTACAAAAAAAGGCATATTAAAAACATATTTCTTAATTATTACATTGAGAATAATTGAAAAGATAGTCAGGGCAGAAAAAATAATTCTTTGCTGTCTGGTTAATTTTTTTAAAGGGGGCGCCAGAAGAATAATGGCGGCTATAAAGAGCAAAAACACAATATACCTTTCATGCGTGTACATGCTGAGATTAGCAAAAACAATGGCATATATAAGCCCCTGCCTTAGTTCCGGTTCAGTTAAATTTCTTTTGACTATTTTTATAATAAAGAAAAGAGACGCTAAAAAAAAGGTTATAGCCAGTCCTTCCAAAGCCCCGCCGTTCATTAATTGGGTCATATTGAAGAAGGAAAATCTTGACAGGCCGATTATTAAAGAAAAGGCGAGCGAAAAAAAGAATGATCGTAAAAATAGATGCACAATTGCTGCAAAAACAAAAGTGTTAATTGCCTGAATTGTCACATTAAATAAATAATAGCAGTCAACATTCCTTTGAAACCAATCCATGATAAAATTCATGCTTAATCCATGAATAGGTCTATATTTCTCGAAGGTAACCGGCATATTCATTTTTTCCGAAAACCCAGATATGCCTTCATGCTGCTGAAACAGATAAAGATCATCGCCATATATTGTGTTTGTTTTCCATTTTAAAAAATAGATATAAATGATAACTGGCATTAATAACAATAGAACTATCTGTAGATAGTAATTGTCTTTTCTAAAACTATTCGTATTTTCTAGATTCATATTATTATTTTATCTGAATTATTTACCTATTTTAAGTTAGAAAGTATTTTCTGCGCCCTATCCATCTCTGGATTTTTAATGTACTCCTGGTAATTATTATCTATCAGGATTTTATAGGAGGCTGGGGTTAATTTTACAACGCCCAGCAACAAACCATTGCTGGCAAACATCCAAATTTTCGAATACTCCTCTATTTTTACGTCCTCAGGTTGAATGAATTTTACCGACTTATACCTGGCTTCCTCAGTCGCGGGGTTGTAATGAATTACATCATAAACAGCATAGTTGGAGTTAGGATAATCACGCAAAAACATGGGATGATGGAATGGGTAAAAAGGCATGGTTAACCCTGTCACTAATATTTTCTCCTGGGTTTTCGAATATTCTAATCCGTTTAGCAAAGGCTTGAGGGACTTTAATAAGTTTCTCTCAATACCCTCCTGTTCCAATATCCAGGATTGTTCGCCGTACTTCTTTTTATTAAATAGGGGGCTACTAACTGTACAAATTAAAAGCAATACTCCCCCTATTAAAAAGGATTCGTCTTTCCGAAGTAGAAATGGAAGAATCAACACGGGTAAATACAAAAGATAACTACCATTAAACGAATATCCTCCATGATGATGATTGGGAATTAATGAATTAGGCAGTAATGCCAAAAAAGCGCCTGCTATACAACATAATGAAATGAACAACACTTTTTTATCCGCTCTTCTATAATAATAAAAAAGACCAATTGCCAGTATTCCAGCTACGATTGCCCAGTTCATAATATTTAACCCCTCAGATACATATGTTGTTATTTCTTTAAAGATTGACTTTATGCTTAAATTAATATAATAGGGACCTGTTGGTGAATTATCCTGCAGATTAAGAAAAACAGACTTAATGCTTATATTAAAAATCGCTACCAAAATCAGGGAAGCGCCAATAATCAAAACCGGAGAAAGTGCTATTTTCCTGGGTGCTTTCCTGTAATAGATCAGCCAGCCAAGTGCTATAAAAAAGGCCGTTAAGGAATAGGTTTCTTTACACAGGAAAGCGCATATTGAAAAAAAAGTCAGAAAAATATTTGCGCTGATTAGATTACTCTTATGGAATTTATAAAATAAGACAGTTCCGAGTAGTAAAAAGAAATAAGATAAATGTGAAAATACGTCCTGGGTATAAAATGTATAAAAATATGGCTGAGAAAACAATAAAAAACAATAACAGCAAAAAGAAAAAATAAAAGGCGCCCTAAAGGGAATGCGGAATATTCGAAGAAAAACAAAGGCTGACAGGCTACAATTTATTGCGACATTAATAATGGTAAATAAAATGGCGCCATGTACACCCAGGTAGCCAATCAGTTTTAAAAAAAATAGTCCCAAGGGTCTCGAATATCCAAGATACCTGTATTGAAAAAAATCATCCGGAGAATTCGCTAATGCCACAGAAATATAAAAATCAGAATGATGCGGATACAATGGATCATAATATCCAGGGAATACATATTTTAGTACAATTGCATGTATTAGTAAAGCTATTATGCTAAGGCCTATTATAGGGATAAATAGCTTTTTACCAAAATAGCTTAAATTGTACATCCAAATTTTATTTACAATATTTACTGCCCTACTTGTTCTGAGCGCTGATTAAAATTGACTGACTTATTACTCTTAAGGGGGTCTTTTCTAATACATTTCCTACACTAATGGAAGGTTTCACAAGCCATTTGGGCACTCCTGGCAATAAAAAATCTTTATACCGAACATCAATATTATCAAATCCGGCTGCGTGAATCTTTTTAGAAATAAAGTTCTTTGAAAATGCCATCTCATCCGGTTCAAGTTTCGCCCACTTTCGAAGTGTTTTATTTTTAAAAATGGCCGCCACGTAGGGGTTATAAATATTAGGCTCCATAAAAATAATTTTCCCCGTGGGCTCTAATAATTTCTTAAATGTAAGTAGCACATTATCCAGATTATAATATAAATGATGGAGAATTCCATTGCCAATAATATAATTGAATCGCTCATTAAGACTATCCGCTGCTACATTAAAATCGAGTGTATCATATACCAGGTTTGGTAATACATATTTTTCCCTGGCCTCTTCAATAAAAGGTTTACACAAGTCGGAGCCTACTACCTTTGCTCCTGTTTCTTTAGCTATATAAAAAGAAACATATCCAGTACCACAGCCAATTTCCAGTACTTTTTTGTTTGGTCCCCTATCCATCTGTTCGATCATCCAATCGGCCCTTCGTTCCATACGTTTCTGAAGTGCATAGGTTTCCTTAAACCCTTGATTATATCCTCTGTCATCAACTATTGATGTTTTATTTTTAAGCATCTTGCTTGGATTTAATAATTCTACGTCGTATGAATTTGGGTCTCTTTTTCACCTCTTCCAGTATTTTTGCCTGGTATTCGCCTAAAATAGAAATTGCCAGCATAGTCATACCTCCAAAAAACAAGATGAGTACAATGATCGTTGTGATACCATGAGGTATGGGTGTTCCTATAAAATATAACACGATTTGTGTTATAGCCGCAATAAAAGATATAAGCGTCAGGCTCCATCCCAGGTAGGTCAGCAGCTCCAGTGGTACATAACTGAAAGAAAATATGGCTTTTCTGGCCCATCCTAAATTTTTTCTCCAGTTATTGGTCGTTACACCAAACATTCTTTCCGGTCGTACATAAGGAACGCCCGTTTGCTTAAATCCAACCCATGCCCTTAGTCCTCGTAGAAATTGATCCGTTTCCGGTAACTGTACCAGTTCTTTAACAACTTTTTTATCTATCATCGAAAAATCTCCCGCGTCCAGCGGGATAGGTACATATGATAAGTTCCTGAACAACCTGTAAAACACCTTATACAAACGGACTAAGATTTTATTCCCCTCTCTTTTTATTCGCTGACCGTATACTACATCATACCCTTCTTTCCATTTGGAATAAAATTCCTCGATTAATTCAGGCGGATCCTGTAGATCCCCATCCAGTAGCACCACTACATCGCCCGTGGCTATTTCCATCCCGCTCATGAAGGCGCTTTGTGATCCAAAATTGCGCGAATGTTCAATACCGGTCACATGTTTATCCTGTTGCACCAATACCTGCAACACCTCGGCGGTGTTATCAGGGCTGCAGTCATTAACGAAAATGATCTCATAATCCACATTCATTTTATAGAATGTTTTTGTCAGCCTTTCATACATGATCGGCATTGCCTGCGCGTCTTTATAACAAGCAATAACCGCAGTAATCTTATGTTTTACCAAATCCTGGTAGAGTTTCTTCTCATACAATGGCTTGGAGTATTCCTTTTGCCATTTATATGTTTTGGTCAATCCATCCTTTAAATTTGTAGTGGCCTCCCAATCAAGTACTTTTTTTGCCAGCGCGGCATTACCATACCATTCTTTTAAATCCCATTTTCTATTTACAAAATCACCCCAAACAGGTTCTTTGGGAATGTCAAACATTTCTTTTGAAAGAGCTGCTATATCCCTTATTGTTGTCTTTTTATTGGAAGCAATATTGATTGAATGACCTCCTATAGTGTCAAAATCTGCATTAGCCGCTTTCAACGTAGCATATATAGCATCATCTATGTACACAAAATCCCTAGAAATATCAGGCTGCACCAATGGAGGGTATTCTTTCTTCATACCTTTCTCTATGATCTGCGGTATCAGCCTGTCGGGCTCTTCGTATTCTCCATAAATGGAATAATAACGAAGATTGACTATGGGAAACTGCAAAATGGTCCCATAATATTTTATCATGTTGGCCGCGGAAGCTTTAGTCACCGCATAGTGGCTATTGGGAAGTAATTCCGCGCTTTCAAGCGGTTCTTTACAATTAAGCCCGTACTCTGATGAACTTCCGGCATGTACAAAGGAACGTATATTATAAGTGGAGCTTACTTCCAGTAAATGAAGCAATCCTATAATATTTGTCTGATAGATGAGTTTTGTTTCGCTCTGTTTGGAATATGCACCGTATGCAGCCAGGTGAAAAATGGTTCTGAATTGATACTGGATAAACAGCTTTTTGATCTCGTTCATTTCTGTAATATCCCCATGTAAGACCCTGTCTTCCCTGAGATCATCTATTCGCCATGGAACAAAAGGATGTTTAGATGTAACGGCATATACATCATCCCGGTATTTTAGAATGTGCCTGAAAAGATTACTACCAATAAAGCCACCTGCCCCAAATATTACAATTGGACCCTGCAGATTTTGTATTTCCTTTTTGATCTGATCAGATAGCATGGGCAACACTTAAAAATTTCTCAATTTTGTTTTCCAGGTTCTTACCGGCAAGATTATTTTCTTCCAAATGCCATTGTTGTGAGCCGTATCTTCCACTCGGATACCCTGAAGCAAACAAGGTGTTATACTGTATTGGTGTTTTGAGATTCTTTAAGAGCAGGCTTGCCAATGTTTCATGTAAGCCACATTGTCCCTGATGCTCCTCCACTGTAATCACGTTTTTGACTTCCCCGATTGATGCTAACAATTCTCCAGGTAAATCATACACCGGGAATTTGCTTAGCAGCCATATTTCGAGCTTATTAAGCTGGCTTTCCGGAAGTTTAAATAAATTATCGGCAACTGTTCCTGTAGCAATCACAACTGCAGATGGTCTTTCGGATCCGGAGATTTTTCTCCATTGTGAAAAGCCGGGTATATTCTCCTGGTTAGAAGCAAGGTTAAGACGCAGGTAACTCGGAGATGCGCTTAACATCATTTCACGTAGCGTTTCACCAACATCTTTTTTGGTAAAGGGAACATAGACCTGCATATTGGGTAGTATTCTCATGCTACCGATATCTTCAATATTATGATGTGTACCTCCCATAATACCGTAGCCATAGCCTCCACCATTTGCAACAACTTTCACAGGCAGATTATGAAGACAAACATCATTTCTTAATTGTTCGTAAGGTCTAAGTGTAATAAACGGAGATATGCTATAGACAATAGGCAAAAATCCTTCATAAGCTAAAGATGCTGCCATTGTAACCATGTTTTGTTCCGCCACACCGGCATTTATAAACCTATCTCCTAAAACACTTTTGACTCCCTCTAATGCCATATAACCAAGATCGCCAGTCAAAAAAATAATTTTATCACTTGTTCGTGATATTTCTATAATCGCTTCTGCAAATTCTTTTCTCATCGTTTTAACTTGTTAGTTTTATATAATCCGACTCAGTAAGTGGTAGATAATGACAATCGACAGTATTCTCTAAAGCTAAATCTCTTCCTTTTATAGTATTACAAATTATGACTAAGGGTCTTTCATCTAAAAACTGAGAAAATGCATTTTCTAATGATATAAAATCGTGGCCATCTGCAAAAATTACCTGGAATCCAAAACTTTCAAATTTTTTATCTAACGGGTCTAGTTTCATTGTATCCTCTGTTTTGCCAAACCCCTGTAGATAATTACGATCTACAAACCAAATAACATTTTTTAAATTATGATGGGCTATAAATAACGCAGCCTCCCATGTGCTTCCTTCATTAAGTTCTCCGTCCGATGTGACGCAAAATATTTTCTTTTGTGTCCTCTTGAGCTTATTAGCGAGGCCCAATCCTGCCGCAATTGATAACCCATGACCAAGGCTTCCCGTTGCAAACGGAATTCCGATAATTTTATTGACTGGGGGATGTGCAGAAAGATAAGTTCCGTTCTTGTAGAAAGTATCCACCTCTTCTTCAGATATTTTACCCTCTTCTGCCAGCACACTATATAGCAATGCCGCTGCATGCCCTTTGGACAAAATAAATTCGTCCTCATTTTTCATTAAACGGAACTTAATAAATGTGATTACTTCTAAGCATGATAAAGAGCATCCTACATGTCCTGCGTTTGCGGACTTATACATTGTAATTAGGCGTTTCCGTATCGAATTTCTTTTAATATTTAACATAAGATCGGTTAACATAGTTTATATTAATACTCAATGCACACTATTTATTAAGTTGTTATCATTAAAAATCTATTTATAAACAACAAAATTAATACTCCCGTTGGTCCATCTCTCCCTATTTCACTCATTTAATTATCCTCTGCTGATTTTTATCTATCGGCCTTTTGACATGTTATTAGCAATCACAAATAAGCCCGCGCTGTATCTAGTCCCAATACATACATCAGATCTCCAGTTTTTTTATCTTTCAATATGTTAACATTTTCCTTCAATGCAATCCATATCCTATCCAGTAAAGGGCCTGCAAAATCATGATTGGTCTTGTATTCTGCTATAAATGCCCATGTTTTTCCGGGAATTGGCTGAATGTTAAATCCTATCGGCTTCAGCAGATGTTGCAGACTTTTGATCGACCAACCCATTATATGTCCTCTTTCAAGCGGATCCAGATATCCTATATCTTCTTTTTTAATATAATCCGCCAATCCGGTATTAAAGATGTAAATGCTATTTTCTTTAGATCGCTGAGCAAGATCGATAAATAATTGTTTTACCATTCTTGGAGACAGATGTTCAATCACCTCAATACAACACCCTGCTTCGAAAGGGAACGTAAAGTCAAGTATACTTCCTCGTAAATAATTTGAATTTGATGTACAAAATTCTGGATCTGGCGGAAAAAGTTCATTGGCATAGAAGATATCTGAGGAGGGCAATTGATGTTTTAGTGAGTCTAATAGATAGCCGGGGCCTGACGCTATATCTATAAATTTATTGATGGGGATTCTTGCGTATAGAAATAGTTCAGCAACCCTCGCTAAAGATGACCCCCAAGATCTTTCGCGGGATGAATACAATTCATTTCCCCAGTAAGACCCGGTGTAATGAACCAAGCCTAATCCTGCATCCACCCTTTCTAACACTTCTGGTGAAATAAAAATCACCTCACAGGATTTGCATTCATAGTAACAGTAGATATCAACCTCATGAAATAAAGACGTATGGGCAGATGTACAAATAGGGCAGCGCTTAACTTGTAAATTCATCAGGGATATGTAGTTTTTATTATTATGAATTGGTTAATTAATTCTATATGATCAAAATAGCAGGCTAATTTTTTTAACATACGTGTATATAAAAAGTCATTTGAGCCTGGCTTCGCTAAGAATATTCTGCATCATTGTACTTACAACACCCACATGAAAATTTCTATTTATATAGTCAGATTCCATTTTACTCAATGCTACTAATTTGTCATCCGGTAAATTATAAATTCTTATTGCCTCGGCAGCAAATTCCTCTGCGCTACTTTTTGCTTGAATAAAATCTATTTGCTCTGGCATTCCCTCTATTCCAAAACTTGTAGAAACCAACGGCAAGCCATTATACATAGCTTCCACAGTCTTTCCCTTTACTCCTGCTCCGTACCGCAAGGGCACCACTACAATTCTTGAAGACATGTAAATTTTTTGAAGGTCCTGGTCGCTCAGAAAACCGAAAACCCTTACATCCAGACTAGCCATCTCGAGGATTGCAGGTGGAGTATTAGATCCCACAATAACAAACTGGCTTTCTTTACAACCCGCTTTTATCAAAGGCCAAACCTCGGCCAAAAACCATAATACAGCATCTACATTAGGCTTATGAGTAAATCCTCCCACAAATAGAATATCTCTTCTATTTGAAAAATCATTTATCGGATGCGCCTTCTCATAATATATATATGGCCTGATAGAAAAAGTCTCTCCTGCAACACCCAACGCATCAATTACTCTCTTCTCATCTTCGCCCGGAGTAAGGATAACATCCGATTTGTTGAAAATAAACGTTTCCGTTTCTTTCCACATGGCGGAAGACTTAAGTAGTTCCGGCTTTTTTTCCAATTCATATTGGCGCAATTCCCTTACAAAATGAAGATCATGCCCATAATAAAGCAAAATCGCCTTTGTATGCTCCCGCATAAATTCGATGTACTTTATTGAAATATGAGGACGGTTCAACAATATATAATCGATCTTATCGCTATTGCTTTCAACCCACTGTTTCCAATTTTCGGAAAACCAGTTGCCATACAATACCTCAATACCCATTTGTTGAAGCGTCGTGGTATACGGTTCGTGCCTATAAAAATTATCTCCGATAAATTTTACGTTGTATCCAAGGGCAACGAATAGTTTAAGGTATTGAAAAACTGTTCTGGAGCCGGCATCCTTGTCGTAATGAGGTACGTAGTGATCAACTACCAGTATTGTTTTTTTATTTCTGCTTCTGTCCCTGGCCCAGAATACTTCCTCCCCATTTTTAAATTGTTGCTCCTGCAATACGTCTTTCCACTTTTCGAAAAACTTTTTATTATTTACCCGTTGATATTCCTTACTCTGTTCTCCATGTGAATGTCCTTCGTAGTGAATAACCTCCGATAAGGGCTGGTATACAACTTTGTATCCCAGGCTGCGTACTGAAAAAGCAAGATCGGAATCCTCACAATAAGCAGGAACAAACCGTGTGTCAAAACCTCCAAGCTTCTTCCACAGGGTTGACCTTATCATAATGCTTGCTCCTGAAATATAATCTACTTCCTTTACGTAGTTGAATTGAGGATGCCCGGGATCCTGGCTATGTCCAAAATTCCAGGCAGAAGCATCATCCCAGACAATTCCCCCGGCTTCCTGCAGTCTGCCATCCGGGTATATTAACTTGGAGCCCGCCATACCAATCGACTCATCCGCTTCCATTAATTCTACCAATGAGTTTAACCAACCAGGATTTACACTTGTATCATTATTTAGAAAAACAATATATTTTCCCCTGGCTGTTTCAGCTGCCGTATTGCAATTATTCAGAAATCCTACATTCTTCTCATTTCTAACTACAACAATATTTTTTATATAGTCATGTATGTTTTTTACATCGTCTGTGGAGGCATCGTCTCCAATGATGACTTCATAAGGAACTCCCGAAACGGTATTATTTATGGATTGAAGACATCTATATGTTATATCCCATGCATTGTAGACAGGGATCACTATTGATACAACCGGTGTTTGAAAATGCGTGAACTCTATTATATCATAAGACTGGGTAGTCGCATTTATTTCAAGTGGCGCGGTGTGTTGCAGTAATTGTTCAGTTCGCGCCTCACTCCATGGATCCAGGTTTTCTTTTTTCCCTCTTATCTTATTAAATGTTTTTTTAAGAAAAAGATATCGCTTTGAATCTTCCGGCAAAACACGCCCCTTGAAATTATAATATCTTTTCAAGAGCTTCCAACCCTCTGATTGGTAAATTTCATTCAAACGCCCTTCTGCAGCCTGCAGGCTTCTTGTCAGGCTATTTAATTTTTCATCCTGTTGCTGTAGTAGTATTTTTTGGTCTGTTACATTTTTTCTTTCCCTTTCCAACTGATCCGTCTTTTGATTCAACTGGATGGTTTGACTTGATGCAAGATCTTTTAAAGAAACCGTTTGCGTTTCCGCTGAAGAAAACTTCTCATTCAATATTCGCATATCTTCCTCAAGAGCAATCAGCAGGCTTTTTGTACCCTCTGCCTCTTTCAACCGTGCGTCCGAATGCTCCAGCCTTTCTTCCAGGTCTTTTAGCTTATTTAACTCGAGGGCCAGGCTTAGCTTTGCCTCCTTCAACTCGTCTTCATTGTGGCTGAGCTTTGCCTGTAAAGTCAGTATATTTTTCTCATACTCTTCCTGATGTATCAATCGCTTGCTTATTTCTCCCAACTGTTTCTCCAGAGACAATTGCATAACAGAGAAAGCTTCTTTTAATTCACCGTCTTTTAGCCCTTGTTGTATTGCTGTTCTGAATTCTTCTGCTTCGCCCTGGAGTTTTCTTATGTATTCATTTTTTTCAGCGATCTCTTTATCCAGACTTTTACCCCATGCACCCAGTTCCAGGATGTGTTTTTCCTTTTCAACAATCCTGTCTGTAACTTCCAGGTAGTCCGCGCTAACCTGGAATACAATGGAAGAAATATCCAGTTTCTCTTTTTCGTCGCAACAAACAGCTACCAGGTACTTTCTTGAAAATGCCTTTTTAGAACTGCGCTCCCAGTCATATACTTCTACCGCCTTTACTTCCTGTGGCTGCTCCTGGGTTATGGCACTTATAATTTCATACCCTTGCGTAAATAATGTCACCCCAGTAAAGTAGTGACCCAAAAAATCAGTGAACTCTTTCTTGTCAAACTCCTTTTCATGAAATTCGTTCTTGTGATCGTACCGTTCTGAATAATTCGCAATATCCGGAGTTGAAATAACAAGGCAGCCTCCCTTCCGAAGAACGCGCCTGACCTCAATAATAAAATTTTGTTGTGTCTTTTCGTTGATGTGTTCGATGGTTTCAAAAGATATTACTACATCCACACTGTCATCTTCCAGTGGAATACTTATCGCATCTCCCGTAATAAATTCAAGATTGGAAGCAACAGGAGAGTATTGTTTTCTCGCATGTATTATGCTTTCTTCATCAATATCTACACCAATGACTTTTTTTGCATTCCTGGCAAGTATGGCCGTTCCATATCCTTCACCACAGGCAATATCCAGTACCGTTTTACCTTCGACGATCTTTTTAACAGCATGATATCTGTGCAAATGCTCAAAGCCGATTTCATCCTCCAATAAGGAAGGTAGAGGAATAAATCTTTCTCCGGTAAAATCCATAAATGCTAAGGTTCCTTTTTGTAAAAAATCTCACTGGTTCGCCTGGTTGTCTGCCCGCAAAATAAGCATATATGTAGCTATTAATAAAATGATTTTATATTGCTGTAGCAGCAGTTGAGCCAACTATAAATCCAGGTTTTTGTGGATCGGCCAATTAAAGATATTAATGGCCATAATAAAATGATAGTTCAATCTTGTAAAGAAGTATTCTTGTAATGAATACTTACCCTCGCTTTAGTTTCTCCTTTAGCGTTCCCAGCAAACTCCTTTTTTCGTAAGTTCTTTTGTACCAGTCGATATCATGTTGCAGGCGCTCCATATCATTTAATAATTTATTAATTAACTGCCTGCTCCCTTCTGATTCCTTAGCACAGCGTTCGAGTTTTTCCCTGCCGTCCTCAACCAGCTTATTCTTATCCTCTAATGCCTTGTACAAGCGCTGAATATCCTGTTCCTGGCGATCAATAACTTTCTGCTTCGACAGGAGTTCGGCATCAAGCTTTTGCTCGATCTTTTCCAGCGATTGCTGCACATTGTTCAGTATTTCCTGATCGCTATGTTGGTCGACATTTATCATACAAAAATTTTACATTACAGGAGGATTATCCAAAACTCCATTTTGGCCTTCCGCTAAGACCGATGCTGCCGTTAATTATTTTACCCGCATACAGCTCCCTGTAAGTTTTAAAATTCTCTTTTACATCAAATTCCTTTTTACATATTTCTCCGGAAAATTTGCCCATCACCTCCAGCATATCCGGGTTGTTATAATACTGCAGGATCTTCACATTGGCCTCCATCGCAGTATTAAATAAACTACCATTGATCCCGTTTTTTACAATGTCTATATTTCCAGTACAGTTGCTTAGTAGTACGGGCTTTTTAAGATTCAAGGCTTCCAGTACGGCAAACGACATGCCCTCATACAGGGATGTAGAAAGGTAAAGATCCCCCTCTGCAATATGCTGGTGTACTTCGGAATTGTCTACCCAGCCAGTCACCAGGATATTTTTCGCGGTAAAAAACTTCTTGTCCTCCCCATCGCCGATCCAGATAAACTGTATCTGGTCCATATCTTCAAAGTAAGATGCTATTTCATTAAACCGCCCGGGGTTCTTTTGTTTTTCAATACGCCCACTCGTCACGATCCTGAATTTCTTCTGGTTCATTTCCTTTAACACGGTAGCGTCTTCATTATTCAGGGCAATGCCATTATTTACATACCCGGCATCAATACCCAATTCACTAAACTTCTTCAACTCTGATGGAGAACAACAAACTACCCTGCCACCAAAGCGGTTACCGATCTTTTCAATCTGGTTATAAAAGTACTTCGCGACCCTGTTCGTAGTTGATAAAAATGATGCGCCATTGGGGGTATAGATCACATTATCAATTCCGGCCATGCGGCATGCAATCCGCCCCAGTAATCCACTTTTTGACGAATGCAA
The DNA here is from genome assembly GCA_964528095.1 of uncultured Terrimonas sp. Classification (GTDB taxonomy): domain Bacteria; phylum Bacteroidota; class Bacteroidia; order Chitinophagales; family Chitinophagaceae; genus CAZGSG01. The sequence continues at coordinate 8,946 of CAZGSG010000008.1, read as the reverse complement.
GTGCACCGCATCAACCAGGTTTTTACGCTTCAACCTGCGCAAAATCTTGTATAATTCAGATAACGCGGAAATATCTTTAAAGGGATGTATTTTTCGCTGTGCAGAACGCCAGCGGATAAAACGAACATTTTTACGGGGGAAATTCTTTTTAACCTCTTCAGCTGTCATCACCCACTTACGCTCGCCATGCACGATGATATGGATATCATCCGGCATTGCCTCTGTAAGCGACCGTACGAATACGGCAACTCCTGATGCAAAAGGTTCAACAATGTGTAAAACGATCATAGGTCATTGGGTGTTAAATAGGTATGGAAAACAAACATAAAATTCCTATTACAGAATAGTTTGGTTCAGAAAACTACTGGTAACTTGCTATGAATCAGAGTTATTAACGAATTTTTTGACCCTTTAGTATCAAATATTGGGGTCCTGGTGGTATGACAATGCCCAATCGCGAAACGTTGCACTACTTTGTCTTGCTACTCAACTGTTTCAGGCGTAAAGATAATCCTTTCGGTAGAAAAAAAAGTAGATTCAATCGCAGCATCCCTTTAATTTTCAACCATCGATTTGTACCAAAAGCCTTTACCACCCTTCGTCTCGCCGCTAGTTGTTTACTCTTATTTGTAAACGAAATACCGTGCCGGTTCAATTCACAGGTCACCAGAATTCTATCCAGAACAGCCGTTTGCGTAACCTGAATCATCTTCCAGAAATAAGCATAATCCTCAGCATGTGGATACTGATCCGGGTAATAACCTGCGGTTTCCAGTAAATCGGCCCTGAACATTACGGTCGGATGTATAAACACATTTCGTAAATGCATTTCCCGCGCAATCTCCTCATGTATCAACGGTGTTTTATATTCATATGTCAGGCCCGTGCTTTTTTCCGTAAAACGGCACCAGGTTCCTAATAGTCCTATCCCGGGATTTGCATTCAAATAATCTACCTGTAGAAAAAACCGCTGCGGGTCACAGGTATCTCCGCAATCTAACCGGGCAATATATTTTGCAACAGTGTTCTCCCTGATCCAGCGCAATCCTTTGTTCAATGTCTCCGTGATACCACTATTCTGCTCATTTCGCAACACCATTACAGGCTTTTCTTTGCCCACCTGTTCCAGTATTTTATCCCTGCTTATTGCTTCTACACTTCCATCATCTACTACAAGGATCAATAACCTCTCGTTATCATATTGCACACTTTGCAGGGACTCGGTCAATCCCCGGAAATTATTATAACATGGTATTAAAAGACAAAAGTCTATGCTGAGTTTTCCATTCATAAAAAGGGAGAAATCGTTTGCAGCCTGTTACCAGTAATACTACCTGCAGTAAACAGATGCTGCTGATATCCTTTTTGCATAAGGCTTTGTTATTTTTTTTTGAATTTCTGAATGGCCTGTTTTGAAAACTCACTTAATATCAGGCGTCCGCTGATAGCCGCCCTTTCCATTAATAGTTTATCCCAATGCTCTGTTCCTTTCCAAAAGATTTTTTTCATTTCCAGCATCGCCTGCGGATTTGAATGTGCCAGGGTTTCCGACATTCTTCTTATTGACTCGTCCATTTCTTCTACTGATGGATGCAATTCAGCAAACAGTCCTTTTCTTTTTGCCCAATCACCATTTCGCCACATACCCGCATCAATAGCTAATTGTGAAAAGGCTGACAGTCCCAGTTTTCTTTCCACTGCAGGCCCCACTACAAAAGGCCCGATACCTACAGCCAGTTCACTTAGTTTTATTTCTGCTCCTTCCACTGCTATTGCATAGTCCATTGCCGATGCCAGTCCAACACCACCACCTACACATTTACCCTGTATACGGCCAATAATAAATTTGGGGCAAACCCGCATTTCATTAATGACTTTTGCAAAACCGCTAAAGAATTCCAATCCTTCTTCTTCCGTTTTTATAGCGATCAATTCGTCGAAAGAAGCTCCCGCACAAAATGTCTTTTCTCCGCCCGAACGAAGAATGATCACTTTTGTTTCCGTGTCGTTACCTGCTGAATGGATAGCCTGCGCAAGGTCTTCCAGCATTTTTCCTGGTAATGAATTACTCTGTGGGTGAAAAAACTCAATAGTCCTTACTCTATTGTGCAGTTCCGATTTTACGTACGCGTCTGTCATATAGTATAGTTCAAAAGTGAAAATTAAAATTCAAAAATAGAAGTTCGCTGTTTTTGAATTTTTAATTTTGAATTTCTAATTTCCTCTTCACCATCGTCAAAATTGTAGCAACCCCAACCAACGGCTCTTCTGTTTCATCAAACATTTCCACCAGCCATTTCACGATGCCTTTATCAATGTCTGTCGCTTCTTTTTTATCCTGCGGTATTTTTTCTTTACAGGTGAAACGGATATGGATCTCCGCCCCAGGATACACGGGTTTGGTGAATCGCAATTCGTCAATGCCATAGTTCAGCAGAACAGGATTCTTTTCGTAGCTATCTACAAATAATCCTGCTGCAATGCTCATTATAAAATAACCATGCGCAACCTGCTGTTCAAACATGGTTCCTTCAAAGTCCGTTGTTTTTATATGCGCGTAGAAATGGTCGCCGCTCAGGTCTGCAAATTTGTCGATATCCGCACTGGTGATAAGTCTTTTCTCTGTGATAAGCTGATCTCCCGGTACCAGTTCTTCATAGTATTTCTTAAAGGGATGTTTCCCGGGCTCCTTACCCTTTGCATTCACCTGGTATACATTGGTGATCTCGGTAATAGTAGTAGGAGAGCCCTGTATTGCTGTACGCTGCAGATAGTGCTTTACTCCGCGCAGTCCTCCCATTTCTTCTCCACCACCGGCCCGGCCCGGCCCGCCATGTACCAGCAGGGGCAGGGGTGATCCATGACCCGTACTTTCCTTCGCGCATTCATTATTCAATACCAATATCCTTCCGTGGTGACTGGCTGCACCAATAACATATTGTTTGGCCAGGCGATGATCTGCTGTGACGATGGTAGAACAAAGGCTCCCTTTTCCCAACTTACTCAGTGCAATGGCCTCATCGATCGTTGTATAAGGCATGACCGTACTCACAGGACCGAATGCTTCCACATCATGCGCTTCTTTTGCATGAAATGGATCCTGGTTCATTAGCAGTACAGGTGAAAAGAATGCGCCTTTTTGGGCATCAGCATCTACTACTTCCACACTATCCAATGAGCCATAAATAATTTGTGAGGATGCCAGCAGTTTTTGTATCTGTCCCTTTACTTCTTTGCGTTGATTTTCGCCCGCAAGACTGCCCATTCTTACTTTCTCATTAAGCGGGTTTCCAATAACAGTTTGTGAAAGAGAGGCCGCAATGGCTTTTGAAATCTCTTCCATTTTGTTGTGCGGTACAAAAATTCTTCGGATGCCCGTGCACCGCTGCCCGGCTTTCAGCGTCATCTCCTTCCTGATCTCTTTCACAAAAATGTCCCATTCAGGCATACCTGGAACCACATCTTCACCCAATACGATACAGTTAAGCGAGTCGGCTTCCATGGTAAACGGTACTGATTGCGCAAGCAATACCGGGTTTGATTTTAATAGAAGCCCGGTGGAGGCGGATCCTGTAAAAGTGACTACATCCTGCGAACCGAGATGGTCCAGTAAGTCGCCGGCACTGCCACAGACCAATTGCAATGCTCCGGCAGGAAGTATCTTACTTGCTATGATCTTTTTTACAACGGCTTCTGTAAGATAGGAGGTAACGGTAGCTGGTTTTACGATAGCCGGCATTCCCGCCAGCAGGTTCACCGCAATTTTTTCCAGCATTCCCCATACGGGAAAATTGAAGGCGTTAATATGAACCACCACTCCTTCTTTTGGTACGAGGATATGCGTACCCATAAATGTATTGTTCTTGCCGAGGTTATGACTTTCGCCATCAATACAAAATGTTTCATCAGGAAATTTTCTTCGCAGGGAAGCATTGGCAAACAGGTTTCCGATTCCTCCTTCAATATCTACCCAGCTATCCGCTTTGGTCGCACCTGTCATATAACTGATACGATAGAATTCATCCAGGTGTTCGCGTAAGTACAGCGCCAATGCTTTTAGCATATTCCCGCGCTCATGAAAGGTCATTTTCCGTAAGGCCGGATTTCCCACGGTTCTCGCATAGTTGGTGATAGCTTCAAAATCCAATCCTTTGGCAGAGGCGATTGCAATGGGCTCAGCCGTTACTGCATTGTATAAAAGCTGCCCTTCTCCATCTCCATTGATCCATTGTCCATTGATATAGTTACCGAGTTTATTCATAAAGCAATCTTCTTGGCCACAAATTTACTTTAAAAGCAAAACTCCGGTTTTATAATTCTATCGCAGAATCGCTCAAAAACATGGAATGCGGCTATTCATCCTACCGGATCAGCCGCATAAAATAAGTAACCACCGTATTTAATTATTACAGAACAGATTGTTCTGGTAGCAGCAAAAAGACAGGGAATGGACAACGAGTTTTGCTAATAAGACAGAAGGACCTCCTTCGTACCCGCCTCGTACCTTGTTCGGGACTCGTTCGCTTTCGCCAGGGTATTTGAGCGTAAATCCCGAACAAGTCCCGAACAAGGTACGACCCAGGTATTACCCTGGTCTGGCTTACATAGGTCAAGGGCATTGATTACCAATGTTTAAGGATGGATATTCAAAATGCAATAAAAACGTTGATTTCCAGAATTGTTATCGAATACACCATACGCCTTCGGCGTAAAAACTGGCGTTCTCAAATGTTTGTTTTAACACGGAATCACAGGTGATCATTCTTTCTATTTATGCAGGACTATGTTCCTGATTTTCGTTTACAATTCAAGTTCGGAATAAGGGGCACGGATGAATAAGAACTGTCCCGCAAACTATTCCGTGTTACCATGCTAAGTCTACCTTATGGCGGTTGGTATCCTCTACGCCGTTATGGACATCTTTCTTACATGTTGCCTTTTAATTTTGAATTCTTGTATCGCTTTGACATGGGCGCTGGTAGTATGCGGCTTATCTTTGCAGCATCATAATTTTTTTTGTATGAAAAAACTGTTTATCCCGATACTGGCATTTCTAATGATATTCACTGCAGGTTGTAATAACTCAACCGATAATAAAACAGATAATACCGCCAAGGCGCAGGAAGACAGTGTGTTCAGGCTCGTAATGGATGGTCATAATGTAGGCATGGCTAAAATGGGCAAGCTTTCCAAAGCACAGATCGAGGTAAAGCGCCTACTTGATTCTATTTCGAAACTTCCTGCCAGTGCAGTAAAAGCGGCTGAACCTCTTAAATCAAAATTGGACACCCTGTTGAAAGACCTGGGAAATGCCGAATCGGGTATGAACAAGTGGATGGAAGATTTTTCTTATGATACGCTGAAAACTGATCTGAAGGAACGGATCAATTATCTATCCAATGAAACAATTTCGGTAAATGGTATAAAGGAGAAAATCCTGGGCAGCCTGCAAAAAGCGGATTCCCTGCTACATAAAAAATTCTAAGCTTTTCCCAAATGCACGACCCCAAACTGCTCCAGGTGGTGAATAGCGTGCTTATAAAGTAGTTGCACATTTGACTCAAAATCCAGGTCTCCGTAAAATGGGTTACGGGTTACCAATGAAGGATCATTGTCAAATGCTTCGAAAAAAAAGATCAGCTGTTCCTGTAGATAACCAATAGCCGCCTGCATGGTTTTATGATGCAGTGGTGCCGGCTCTTCCCCGAGCAAGGGATTTTTCAGATTTTTTTTGAATGGCTTATCGCTTCTCAAAAATTCCCGCATCCTGGAAAGCTGGTCTGGTGTAGTCAGTATCTTATCCATCTTTAATGCTCCACTGGCTATACGAATAGCGTCGCCTGCAAAATGTTCTACCATCTGCTGTGCATTCATTTTACCCCAGCGCGGGGGAGTATGCGGATCCAGTTGCTGTAAATAACGAACCAGTCTGGTGCGCAGGAAATTCTCTTTTTCGAAGTTCATGGTGGCAATCGTATGGCCTAAAATACGGATATGAGACTAAAGTTCAAAGTTCCCTGTTCAGCGCCAGGCTTGAAATAAGAAAGACAGTCTCGTCTTCCGGCAGGGGATCAAAGAAAATTAATATCCGTCCAGGCTCAGCGAAGGTGGAGCTTTTTATCAATATGTCCCGAAAGAGAAGAAAAGATCTCATCCACTGTTCCCTCACCTTTGATCGGAAAGAATTTTTTCTCCTTTTTATAATGATCTGCAACAGGGCTGGTTTCGTTGCTATAGACCGTAAATCGTTTCCGGATCACCGCCTCATTTGTATCATCGCTCCGGCCTGAGGTCTTTCCCCTGTTGATCAGACGGGAAACCAGTTCATCTTCACCTACCTCCAGCGCCAGTACGGCATTAATGGTAGTTTTTTTTAATTCGAGTAATTTATCAAGTGCTTCTGCCTGGGCTACCGTTCTGGGAAAGCCATCAAAGAGGAATCCTTGCGCGTCTTTATGATGCTCCAGGCTACTATCAATCATACCAATCACCACCTCATCGGGAACCAACTGGCCCTTATCCATAAAATTCTTAGCCTCAAGCCCTAATGGAGTCTTGTTAGAGATCTCTTCCCTGAGCAGGTTGCCGGTGGAAAGATGGATCAATCCATATTTTTCTACCAGCTTTTCCGATTGAGTACCTTTTCCGCTTCCAGGAGGTCCAAACAGGATCAAATTAAACATAAGCACTTCCTAAATTGGTGAAAAACAAATATAACGTACTACGCTTAAATAATCTTTAGCGCACTCAAGTTTTGATTGAATTTCATTCATTTCAATAAAATGTTAATATAATTTAATGTGTTCTGCTGTGCTAATCTGTGGCAACCTTGTTTACGTAAATTTGTTATTAATAAATAGCATGATGATACCAAAATATATTACCCTGTTTTTGCTGGCAGCTTTATTGCAGCAATGCAGTTATTCACAGTCAAATTCAACACACAATTCGTCAAAAATGGATAGTACCGAAAAAAAGAATCCCGTTTATTCAAAAACCGATAGCGCCGAAGTAAATATCAGCGAATCCGAATGGCAGAAAATCCTTCCGAAAGATGTTTATTATATCGCCAGGCAAAAAGGAACAGAAAGGCCCTGGACCAGCAAGTATGAGAATTTTAACGAGATCGGCACTTTCTATTGTGCCGCCTGTGGTAATCCCCTTTTCAAAAGTGATACAAAATTTGAAAGCGGTTGCGGCTGGCCGAGCTTCTATGAACCGATCAGTAAGGTCAGTATTATAAATACACCTGACACTACTCATGGCATGATAAGGACAGAAGTACAATGCGGTCGCTGCAAAGCGCATCTGGGACATGTATTTGATGATGGACCGCCTCCTACAGGTCTGCGTTATTGCATCAATGGAGTAGTGCTTGATTTTGACAAAGCGAAAGCAGCGGAGAAAAAATACAACGAAAAGCCCTGAGCCGGGCAACTTTGACATATTCAGCAAAGCATGCGACTACTAAGTTTTTACAATAGCCGCCGCTGGTTTTATAAGATTGAAGAACTCCCTTTATTTTAAGGGAGTTTTTTATTTAAAAGACGGCCATTGATCACAAAAAACAGCCTGTGGACCTCGCTTAATGCTGAAAAGTTTATTTTTGTCGTCCTTAGTCGCTCTGTAGCGTACCTCCAATCATAAAAATTGAAAATTATGAAGTTGTCACATTTATCTGAAACACTAATCGGCTCTGAAATTGTAAAACTGGGGGGCGAAATAAGAGAGAAGATCAGCAAAGGTGATCGTATTTATAATTTTACCGTAGGCGATTTTGATCCCGCCATTTTTCCTATTCCAAAAGACCTGGAAGATGCTATTGTACAGGCATACCGCAATCATTTCACCAACTACCCCGCGGCTGAAGGTAATCTTGATCTTCGGGAAGCCATCCTTTCATTCACAAAAGACATGGAAGGGCTTGATTACGGAACCACCGAAGTGCTGGTAGCATCAGGAGGAAGACCATTGATCTATTCCCTGTTCCGCGCTATTTGCGATAAGGGTGATAAAGTAATATATGCTGTACCCAGCTGGAACAATAATCATTATACGCATTTCGTAGAAGGCGAACATATCGTTGTGGAAGCAAAAGCGGAAAATAATTTTATGCCTTCTGCCGAAGATATCCGTCCTTATATCCGGGAAGCGGCATTGATCTCCTTATGCTCTCCGCAAAACCCTACCGGTACCACTTTTAAGAAAAAAGACCTTGAAGCCATTTGTGATCTTGTACTGGAAGAAAATAAACGCCGGGGCGAAAATGAGAAAAAGCTCTATATCATGTATGACCAGATGTACTGGCACCTGACATACGGCGACATCCAGCATTACAATCCTGTTTCCTTAAGACCGGCTATGCGCGAGTATACCATCTTTATCGATGCCATCAGTAAGGTATTTGCCGCTACAGGTGTGCGGGTAGGATGGAGCTTTGGTCCTGCAACTGTTATTAGTAAAATGAAAGCCATTCTTACACATGTAGGTGCCTGGGCACCGATGGCAGAACAAAAAGCAGTAGCGTATTATTTCAGTAAAAGGGAAGGCATTAAAAAATACCTGGAGCATTTTAAAAAAGAAATAGAAGTACGGCTCCATAGTATCTATGATGGATTCATCGCGTTAAAAAATGAAGGGTTTTCAGTGGATGCGATAGCTCCTGAAGCCGCCATATACCTGACGATCAAAGTAGATCTCGCCGGCAAAAAGACCGCTGATGGCAAATTATTAAAAGACCAGGGAGATGTGACGGCCTACCTGCTCAATGAAGCTAAACTGGCCGTAGTTCCTTTTTATGCATTCGGCGCCAGTCGTAGTTCCGCCTGGTACAGGCTAAGCGTAGGCACCTGCAAAAAAGAAGAAATAGGAGAAATGATTGGAAAGCTGAGAGAGGCGTTGGGGAGGGTGAACTGATGATAAGAGTGGCGGGGGTTAATTCAAAAA
>CAZGSG010000007.1:37892-51803 GCA_964528095.1 uncultured Terrimonas sp. | reverse complement strand
GGTTCCACTTATTCCTATGATCATGCGATCAGCAATAGCAGTAAGATCTTTTACCGGCTTACAATAGCTGATATTGATGGAAGCAATCGCTATTCACCGGTGATCGTATTGGGATCCGGAAGGATCAAAGACATCAAAGTATATCCAACGATGATTACCAACAATACCGTACAGGTGGTTTCAGGAGCCCGCATAGAGCAGGCCGCTGTTTATACTCCTGATGGAAAGCTTATTTATTCCAAAAGTTTAAATGGAGTAAGCGGTTATTTTAATATTCCGTTGCCAACACTTGGAAAGGGCATGTATTTTCTGCGGTTAAATGGAGTGGATTTTAGAAAGACTGAAAAGATATTTATAAACTAAGCTTTTCCAATTCAAAAATGTAAAATTCAAAAATACCCTCCGTAAGAGGATGCTGTCCCCAACAGCGAAGACCATTTTTGAATTTTACATTTTTAATTTTGAATCTTTAACTCCGCGACTACCTTATTAACGATATCTATTTCATACCCTTTCGCCAGCAGGTGATCAATCGTTTTCTTTTTTCGAACCAGGTATTGTTCTCCTTTTAGTGAAGCATATCTTTTTTCCGCAAGTGCACGTAGCGTGTCAAGGTAGGGACCATCTTCTATTTGTTTCAGCGCTTTTTTTATTAAATATTCGCTTACCTGTTTCTGTTTTAATTCATAGCGGATCCTGGTGCGGCCCCAATGTTTTATCCTGAATTTACCACCGGCAAAAGCAATGGCGAAACGTTCTTCGTTCAGGTAGTTCTCTTCGATAAGTGTAGCAATGATCTCGTCATGTTCGCTTTTCCAAACTCCCAAATTATAAAGCTTTTCTTTTACCTCATTATGAGATCGCTCCTGGTAGGCGCAATACTGCTTCAGTTTTTGTATGGCCTGCTCTTTCGTGAGGTGTTTTTTATACATCCATACAAAATTAGCTTATCTGTACTTACCTACGTTTAGGGTTCAGCATTCAATGTTTGATGTGTCTGAAAAGTTTTTAATTATGCATACAACATTTATACCTGCGTTTTAAGTGTGTCTTTCAAACCGGATGATTTGCTTTTGGGCGGCTTTGTCTTGTTTTGGTTAGCCGGTACAATACGAAATGTAACAGGGTCGGCCTGTTGTTCATATTTATCGCCAGCCTTACCTACAGCCTGTATTGTCCAGATAAAATCACATAGGTATGGTGGTTTGCAAGGGCCTGTTAGTATCGATGAAATGGTCAGTTCTGTTGATCCCATTATTCTTTTTTGTATAATCGGTTGATTGCGTTGCATGGCTTCTTTACCGCTTTGTCCATTTACCAATTGCCATACCTGTAACTGGTAGATGGGCTCGTCTCCCTGCCGGGCTTGCACTGGCGACCAGCTAAAAGTGACCGGATCTTCCGCATTTATCAACATCATTCCGTTGTCGCCGGTTTTGATGACTTTTCCTTTTAATCTTCCTGCAGCGGATGGTGCGATGTTAGCTGAATCCACGATTATTAATGCGTTATCGTTTGCGCTGGCGCTTTCTGTTCTTCTTCCACCAGTGTAGGTACGATGATCAAGGGTTTCCTGTGCTGCGGCACTTTCTGTTCTTCGACCGCCAGTATATGTACGATGGTCCTGGGTTTCCTGCGGTGCTGCACTTTCTGTTCTTCTGCCACCGGTATAGGTTCGATGATCTGTGGTTTCCGACATATCGACATTTTCATTTTTTCGCCCACCGGTATAGGTACGGCGATCATCGGTTGCAGCGCGGGCAGAAGGATTATACATTGGATTGCTACCACTATTGCTATTCCCGTTATACAATGGGTTTTCTATTGCATATTGCGGCGCTACTATCGTTATAACAGATTCGTCATTCAACAATACCGTCTGATCAAATTTAAATGTATAATCTCCCGCCTCAAGGCGATCGAAAAAAAACTCGCCATGGGGATTGGTTGGTACAGTGCGAAACGCTCCTCCGGGATTCTTTCCTCCTTTTACTATGATCCCCCCGATAGGATTGCCTGCTACCAGTGCCTCTGGTTGACTTCCGTTTGTTAGGTCCTCGTTCGCGGTTAATCGTCGTTGATGTGCCGGATTCGGTGTATTTGCGCCCCTTACCGGTACACCTTTTATGGGGCCAGCTTCTGCAGGCGTTGGTAAAACAGTTCCCAATAGCATTTCCTTTACATTATCTCCATTTGTGTCGGTGTTATAGAATTGTAAGTTCTTGCTGCCCGATAACAACAGGGGATCGTTTGCCTGGTCGGTAGCCGTTTGTGAATACAACTGCAATTTTACCTGGCCGGGTGACTTGTTTACTATTCCTGCCAGGTCCGTTGATGAATTGATATGTACATCATATCCTTTTGTAAAAGTAACCGCTGCTGAAAGCTTTATTATATATTCTCCATCCGGTACATTGGCAAAAAAGAAGTCTCCGCATCGTTCTGTTTTTGTGCGGGCTATTATTTCCCTGCTTGCCGCGTCTATCAGCAATACATTTATTTCACCGATGCCTGTACAGTTTTCATCTGCTGCTGTTTTACCTGCAAGCGGATTGGATGATGAATGACCTTTATCGTCGTATAAGGGATTGTTCCCTGCTCCTTTCATCGCTGATTCAAACAGCGGGTTTACCGTTGATCCTCCATTTTCTTCATATAGCGGGTTATCGCTTACTGCACTATTGTTGTACAATGGGTTGTTTACAACAGAAGCAGTGCCTCCGTTATTTTTTTGCATTCCCTGGTCTGCAAATATGATTCCGTATTTTTTTATGGCCGCTTCTTTACCCGATGCGGGTTCGCGAACAGCCATTGTTACCCGTGCGCCAAAACTTGTATTGGGTGTCTGTCTTGACGCTGTGCCTGAGGTAACAACTGTTTTATTAGTTGTTATGCCATCAATATCATTCTCGCCAACCCAAGTTATTTTTCCGGATAATATATTTCTTGCCGCGAAATTTCTTTGAATTGCTGGGGGTTGGGATGTTCTCCCGGCGACCATATTGCCTGCAGCGCTAAGACCTCCGCTTACTTTTTCTCCAAACGATGATCCCTGGGTTTGCCTGGCCGTGGTAACATTCATCGATATCCTGTTAGGCATTCCATTATTAATGGAGTTTATTCCTGTTCGTTGCTGGTACGCAAGCGCATCATCGGGGCAGGCAAATGTCATTTGCTCCGTTGTTCCATCTGCATTGGTAATGGTCTGTGTCACAGGTCCGCAGGATTCGGTTGTAGTCATTCTTCTTCCGGTGGGCAATCCGCTTGCATGATCGCGGGGACTAACAATACCCGCATTCCTGGATCTGCGCCCGGTAGGCATACCGCTTGCGTGATCACGGGGAGATAATATATTATACGTGATCGTTATTCCCGCTACTAAATCCTTTATATTCTGTGATAGTTTTAATGGCTCTATCCCTCCATTGTTTCTGAGATCGTAGTTATTTACTTCTGCTTTGGTGCCCATATAGTCTACACCAACACCAAAGGACCATATGTCTGATTTAACGCTATACTTCACTTTCAGTCCTGCTAAAAATCCGGGATTGACCGCTTTGTCAGTTGGTTCATTTCTGTATGCCGCACGTTGTGCGCCTCTTTGCTGAATATTTACAACACCTCCGTTATTAATGAATAATCCTCCTTTTGCATGCGCCTCAAGTGCAACCTTTGTTCCCACTCTTACTGTAGGCCCCAGCAGCAGGTACATATTTTGTTGTTTGGAGCTGCGGATAACCGGCAGATCGATCACAGCGCCTGATCTTTTTAAAAATTTATTAATAGATGCATCATCTGTTGAAGAAGAGATAAACCCTGTGCTTACTCCAATACCTATTTTATCAAAAAAATAATCCGCTCCAAAATTGAAGCCGCTACCACTGCCCCGGAAAAACAGCGAATCATTATTGCTCTTAATGGGGTTAGAGTATACCGGTGAAAAGGAAAGGCTCAGACGGGTGTGATTGCTGCGTGAGGCATTCTGATTAAATGCCCTTGTATCCTGTGCAATGGTATGCACAGACAGCGTCAACAGTAAGACAGTAAAATACTGTCTCCGGCGGGGAGAATTCATGGTATTGCGATTTTAGGATTAGAAAAATACAATTAGTTTTCTCCAAATCCAATAGACATCGAAATTTTTTATAATGCGGGTTATTCTTCCAGTCTTTCCTGGCAGCCGTATTCTTTTTTCAGAAAGTCGTCGTAATGATCGGCCTGGCGGAAAAGATTTCGGAAGATCTCCATTCCATTCTCCTTGGTAAGGTCCATATCATACATGATACAGGAAAGAACAATATTTTGTTTTATACAACTCAATACCATCCCGCTGATGCGATAGTTTTCCTGTAGCAGGAACTGGTACAATGGTTTTATTTGTTGAATATCCGCGGGCATCTGGCAGAGATAGGCATCACTGGCAATAAAAAAGTTCTCTGCATTGTAGGTGATCTTTATTTTAGCAGACCCTTCTTTTACACTCCAGTTATTTACACCCTCTCTTGACAGGCGTACATTTTTTCCCAGTTCTTTCAGGATCTCTTCAATGGTTTTGGCAGCACCCACTGGTTCTATTTCTTTTTCTGGTATCTCCGGCAGTTTTACTTCTGTGCCACAGCTGGGACAATATTTGGTGGAGTCGATATTCGTTGATGTGACAAGGTATCCGCAACTAAAACAACGGGTGGTTGCCTGCCCTCTATTGGGCTGATACATCTGCAACGCTTCACGCAGGTAGCTAACGGGTAATGCAAAGCCCAGGTTATCGCCACCGCGGATGATAAAGGAGTTTACACCGATCACTTCGCCGTCATGATTTACCAGCGGTCCGCCACTATTCCCGGGGTTGATCGCTGCATCGATCTGGATAAACTTCAGGCCATCCCTGATGCGATCTACTTTTGAGATAACCCCCTGTGTTGCGGTATAGTTTAATCCATATGGATGCCCGATGGCAAGGATCTGGTCGCCATCTTTCATGGCCTCATACTGGCCAAGTCTTATTTCGGGTAGCTCTGTTTCTTTTGGTGCTTCTAAAAAAGCAAGGTCATGTTTTCTGTCAGTATACCAGACCCTCGACATTGTTTTTTCAAATGCCTTGCCGGCTATTGTTACTTCCGCGTTATCTGATACCACATGGTCATTGGTAACGATAAGATCATATTCTTTGATATAAAAACCGGTGCCAGTTCCTCCCGCCGTTGCAATCTGAATGATCGCTTTTTGATACTTTTCTATTATCTGCTGTGAATCCATACCGTTCTTGCATTAATAATTGGTAATAATTTTCTTTTCTCCTATCTATTTACATCCATATTCAATGTTTCCAGCTCTGTTGTATAGGTATGATTAAAATTAACCAGTGAATCATACCGGATATTACCAACCTTAAAAGCAAGGTTTGGATATTTGGTCTTCCATTTTTCCTGTATGGAATTTATGCGATCGCCTATACCCTGCATATTAAACTGATTTTTTTCGGGTGTATAGTATTGCTCTTTGTGACCAAGCGCCTGGTAATAATCTCCGTAGTTTATCTGCATGTAGAGATCGAACAGTTCTGTAATAACTCTTGGCAGGCTATAAGAATACTGGCAATAAGCGATCCCATACTCTATGACCTGCGAAGCGATGAATGGATGATTATTGTCGCGGTACCAAACCATATTGAGGTTGGCCGCATGAATAGCATCCGCAACCGCTTTATGATTCTGAGGTGCTACTATTGAAAAAGTATATTTCGACTGAAACAGCCCGGAGAAAATTTCTTCTTTTGTTTTTAACTGCAGTTTTTTAAACTCTTCGATCATATCCCGGTTCTTCTCCGTAGCGGGCCGTTCATCTTTTTTAAAATAGATGGCTGCGATCTTTTCCAGGTCGTTCAGCAATTTGCCTTCTGGTGTTACCAGGTAGTCGATCCTGTAGACAAGCGTGAGCAACATATAAGAGATTCCTCCCGAGATCTTGTCAGCATCCAGCGTTACGATCAAATCCAATGTTTGTTTGATCCATTTTTGCAGAAATTCATATTTGATCTCTTTGTGCGGCTGGCTGATCGCTTCCACGTGTTCGCTGTCGATGGTTTGCAGCATGGCAAAGTCCTGAACCAGCAGATCATCCTGTTTATCTGCTTTGGTGGCCAGTTCTTTTAATCCATAATATAATTTGCTCGGATTGGCCGTTTCGATATCGCTGTCAAAACGCATGCAAAGCCGCTCATTATCGAGTGCAAAACGGCTATAATATAAGCTGAAGTTCATTTCCAGCAACCGGCGCATGACCGGAACAGATGGCTGAGGCATTTTTGCCAATGTCACTTCTGCCTTTACCTGTTCTTTATCAAATACGCCTCTTACTATTTTGGATCCCTGGTAAATATGGAATTTCCCTTCATCGCCTTTTCTTTCATATACCACATTCTGGGCACCATCATCTTTCAGGTAGTCGAAAAATGCGTCGAAACTTTCCGGATGCTTTTTTTCCTTGAATAGATTATCGGCATCTGTCCATCGGTTTACTTTTTCTACCGGCTTATTATTATCTGAATAACGGCCAAACAATACGCCTGCAGCAGGTTCTTCTTTTTTCTTTCCCCAGCCAAAAATTTTGTCAAACATAGTTTCCAAAAATTGAAGACCTGAAAGATACAAAAGATGAGCAAAGCCGCAACAGGTTGATAATTACAACTAAAAAGCGGGAGAGGCAAAAAGCGGGAAATGGCTGTATTGCCGCCGCCAGGCTCAATTTACCTACCATGACAAAATTGAAAATTTTCGAAAATTTCCAGTGTTTCCTGGTTTTTCATCCCTCAATCAACATTTAATCCACCCGGGGTTTGAAAGTGTTGAGAGTATTTTAAAAATCAGTAGTTTCGCCCCACTCAATTATACATATGAAGTTTATTGTATCCTCTTCGTCCTTATTGAAACAATTGCAACACATTGCCGGTGTTATCAATGCTAATACGGTGCTGCCGATCCTGGAAGATTTTTTATTCGAAGTAGAAAAAAACAAATTGACCGTGGTAGCAACGGATCTTGAAACAGTGATGAGGGTGCAGCTAGAAGTAGAGGCCAAGGACAGCGGAAAGGTTTGTATTCCTGCCAAGATCCTGATCGATTCGTTAAAGAATATCCCCGACCAGCCGCTTACATTCAATATTGATAAGAATTTTGGTATCGAACTCACCAGCGATAACGGTAAGTATAAGGTGATGGGAGAAAATCCTGATAATTTCCCCAAGGAACCGGCAGCGGATGATGCTACCTCTTTTACCATGACAGCGACAGCATTGGTAACTGCGATCAATAAAACCCTGTTTGCAACCAGCAGCGACGATCTGCGGCCTGCAATGACCGGTGTTTTCTTTGAACTGGAGAAAAAAAGCCTGCAGTGTGTAGCAACTGATGCGCATCGCCTGGTACGTTATAAGAGAAAGGATATTTCCTGCCCTAAAAGCGATTCGTTTATTGTTCCCCGCAAACCACTTAACCTGCTAAAGGCCGCTATTCCTGATAATGACGATGAAATCACATTAAGCTATAATAGCAACCACCTGTTCGTAAAGCACGGCACTACACAAATGAGTTGCCGGTTGATCGATGCCAGGTTTCCCGATTATAAAGTGGTTATTCCGGCAGACAATCCTTACCGGTTGACGGTGAATAAAAGCGATTTTCAAAGCGCTTTACGCCGGGTAAGTATTTTTAGTAATAAGAGCACCAACCAGGTGGCCCTGAGCATCAGTGGTAGTGAACTTCAGCTGGCTGCGCAGGATGTTGATTTTAGTTTTGAAGGAACAGAAAGAATGAAATGCCAGTATAACGGTGAAGATCTGATGATCGCTTTCAATGCGAAATTCCTGATCGAAATGCTGAACGCTGCAGAAGGAACCGAAGTAAATATGGAACTTTCCACGCCAACCAAGGCCGGCCTGATCAAACCAACGGAACAGGATGCAGAAGAAGAATTGCTGATGCTGGTAATGCCGCTGATGCTGAATCAATAAGATTTGATCCCGCTTAAATTATAAAAAAAAGAGGCGTTAATGCCTCTTTTTTATGCCCCGAAATTTGATTTAGTTGCCGGCGGGTTAGACCAATGTCTTTGTCCGTTTGTCTTCTTCTTTTTTAACCGGTAGATCATCCACTCCGCAATAAGCAGGTTTACGCCCCAGCCCAGCCATGCTACAGCCCTGTACACATCCATTGGCGGTAATACAACAGTATTGGTAATACCAAATTTCCAGGCGCGTAAAGTAATCGCAGATAAGGTAAGTGCATAACTCCTGATCATATAGTAACGATGTGAGCGAAAGTCTTTTTGTTTTGCTTTATACAATGCCGGTAAAAAAAATCCATAGCAGTGCCAGCAACACGAATGCGGTCCGTGACCAGGGTCCTCCGTTAGCATAAAAGCCCATCAATAAACCCGCAGGACCGGTTATGAATAGAATATTTACACAATAAATATACCCCATAGAGCGGTGTAGCTTTGGTCGTTGGGTCAACAGGGACCTGGAAAACTGGGTAAATCCCGCCAGCAATACCCAGATACTCGCATACACATGAATAAAAAAAGCAATTCGCCAATGTTCAATGGAGAGGTATTGTTGTTTTATCCGCAGAAACCCCACATCTGTGTTGTAAGGGATGTATCGCATCGTTATAGATGCCATTAGCCACACAAAAAAGGCAAGTAGCAGCAGTAGCCCGGTATTGAAGATCTTTGTGCGGGTGATAATTTGTGGTATTTTTAAATAGCAATGAAAATATTGCTTTCCCGAAATTAAACAGTTTTGCTATGAAAATACTTACGCTTGTTCTCGTGCTTGCTGCCGGCTTTTTATCCTGTAAGAATGATAAAAAAGCAGGACCGGCAGATGCAAAAGACGCAATCGAACTGCCCGTTAAGATTATAGATAAAATCCTCGGTTCTTATGTTGGCGCATTTGGCGATAATAAAATTACATTGCTGATCACAAAGGCACAGGAGGATTCTGTCAGGGGTCGCTCTGTTGTTGGCGGCAACGATCGTCCGTTTACCGGTATCATCCGGGAAAAGGACGGGATATATACCATTACTGCAAAAGAGCCGGGAGACGATCCAAATGATGGCGTGTTCAATTTCACCATTCAAAAAGAAAACCCGGACCAGGTGTCGGGATCATGGACACCAAATGATACAAATAAAAAAGCCAAAGATTATACATTGCAACGCAAGGTTTTCAGTTACCGCACCGATGTGGGTGATTATCCACAGGCATCACAAAGATTACTGACAGAAGAGGACCTGGAAAATTCGCCAAGATTTGAGCTTACCACTATGCGCAATGAAATCTATGCGCGGCATGGCTATTGTTTCGGCAATAAAGCAATGCGCGACTATTTTGAAGAACTGGAATGGTATATTCCCGACAATACGGATGTGCGGAATAAGTTGACAGATATTGAAAAAAAGAATATTGTTCTTATCAAACGATATGAAAAATATTCGGAAGAATATGGTGATGATTTTGGCAGATAAAATGGTTTAGTATGAATTTCATCCTGCTTTGTGCTTTTGATAATTATATTTCTGCTCATATTGCTATGGGCCGGCTAAGGGAGGAGTTTATCAATTGTTATTTAAAGGATGAACATTCGGTAACGATAGACCCTTTTCTTTCGAATGCTATTGGAGGCATAAAGCTAATGGTTGTCGAATCACAGGCGCAGCGGGCAATAGATATTCTAAGCGTTGTTAATGAGTCCTGATTCCCGGTTTCTTTTTTCTTCGTAACTTTTCATTCTATGTGGGATACGATCTTGCAATATTTTTCCACGCTTGAAAAGCGGCCCCTGGAGCGAATGGGTTTCCTGGTTGGGGGTCTGCTGATCTTCTGGATCATTGAAGGCGCTATACCGCTGATGCCATTAAAGTATAAAAAAAAGAAGCTTCATCATGCTGGTGTCAATTTCATTTTCACCGTTATTCATCTTATCATTCACACGTTTCTTGCAATCCTTATTGTAAAACTTTCGGATTGGTGTTTCCATAATAGTTTTGGTCTTGTGTATTGGTTCAATGCCAATATTCTGCTGACCATTATTATTGGTGTGCTTGCGCTTGACTTTAGCAGCTGGCTGGTACATCTTGTTATGCATAAAAATAAGCTGCTATGGCGTTTCCATCTTATTCACCATAGTGATAATAATGTGGATGTGACCACCGGGCTGAGACATCACCCGGGTGATAGCCTTTTGCGTGGTATCTTTTTCCTCTTACTGATCTTTATTTCCGGCGCGCCGATGTATAGTGTAATGATCTACCAGACACTTGTCGTAATAGCTACGGCCTTTACTCATGCCAATATCAGTCTTCCAAAAAAACTGGATCACGCGTTGAGCTACATACTCATTTCCCCGAATATGCACAAAGTGCATCATCACTGGAAACAGCCTTATACGGACAGTAACTATGGCGCTGTTTTCTCCTGCTGGGACCGGCTACTTGGTACTTTTACCAAACTTGATCCGAAAGACATTCGTTATGGTCTTGACCGGTATTATCCCAATGATAAAGATGAAGATTTTATGCGTCTGCTTAAAAAGCCTTTTCAAAAATTAGAAGAGTGATTAATGTAAGCGCCGTTGGTTTATTCTGCATAGCCCATTGGAAAATATCCACTTATTTCAAATAGCCGCTTTTTATCTTTGTGCTCTTTGTACCTGATTATTAATACATAAATTCCCTGGTTTTGAAACCTCTCCTTCTTTTTTTGATACTGGCTTTTGGCCTCAATCTTTCTGCCCAGCAAACAGTTCAATATGTAGCTATTAAAACAGGATTGAATATTCGGGAGAAGCCGGATTTATCGGCGAAGGTCCTTGACAAAATTCCGTATGCCACCAGGGTCGAACTTTTGGAAAGCACCGAAGAAACAAAACCAATACAAACAGAAGGTCTCAATGGAGTATGGCGTAAAGTAAAATACAACGAGAAGACCGGTTATATTGTAGATTCCTATTTATTTTCCTGGCCTCCGCCAAAAGCAGGCACAAAAACGATCAAAGAATATATCGCCGCTGTTTCTTCGGCGCATGGGGAGCCACTGGTTATAAGCAGCAATGCTGCGGGAGATACAGAAGAAGCCGGTTACAAGATCACCAAACAATTATATAAGAATGGATCGGAAACACATGAATATTCGGCGTATGAATACGGTTCGATGACTTATTTCATCCCGGAGTTTACCATGCAACAGGCTTTTCTCCTCTTGCGTCTGATCCCGGAGTTTGCAGATTATGTTTCCGAGAAAGATGAATTCATTACAAAGAATAAGACCGTTAAAAAGGGCGAGCGGGAATATAGATATACCGTGGAAAAAGAGGTATTTGGCAATACACAATGGATCAAAAGAATAAAGATTGGTTTTGAGGAAGGCGCAATTTATGATTTTGAGCTGTTTCAAATAGATAACCAGGTTGTGATATTTTATGGAAGCGGGGTGTAGATTTGCGTAATGAGAGTTATTGCAATGATCCCTGCGCGTTATGCTGCTACCCGTTTTCCTGCCAAGCTAATGCAGCCGCTGGGAGATAAGACCGTTATCCGGCACACGTATGAAGCTACACTGGCCACGGACCTGTTTGATGAAGTGGTCGTAGTTACCGACAGCGATATTATTTTTAATGAGATTGCATCGCATGGTGGCAAAGTAGTAATGAGCAAGAAAACCCATGAGAGCGGTAGTGATCGCATAGCAGAAGCGGTAGCCGATATGGATGTGGATGTGATAATCAATGTGCAGGGTGATGAGCCGTTCATCAGGCAGGAGCCCCTGGAAAAACTTGTCCGTCTTTTTGATGATCAGAAAGTACAGGTGGGCTCACTCATGCGCAGGATCAATAGTGAAGAAGAATTAAAAAGCAGTGCTGCAGTAAAAGTGGTGGTGAATAAAAATAATGAAGCGCTTTATTTCAGCAGGAGCTTAATTCCTTTCCCGGCAAACCCCGCTATAGATCATCCCTATTATCTTCATATTGGCGTATATGGTTTCAGAAAAGAAGTGCTCCTGAATTTTACCGGATGGGCTGCCGGCGCGTTGGAACGGGTAGAAAAGCTGGAACAATTACGTTATCTCGAAAACGGGGTGGGCATTCATATGGCCCTGGTCGATTTTAAAAATGTTGCTATTGATATTCCGGAGGATCTCGACAGGGCCAGGAAACTATTGTGATTGGATCTTCTTTAAGTCTTCTACTAATGTATTTATCTGTTCTACGAGGCTGGTGATCTCTTTATCATAGTCCGTTGTATTTTCCTTCAATGCTTTTATCTGCAGCTTGCTTAAACGGATCCGAAGATCAACATACTGCAAAAGGATGGTAGCTGTTTGTTTTTGGGCGGTTGAAACCGCCATTTGCTCCAGTTCCGCTGCTATTGTTTGTGCTTCGTTCCAGGCCGGTAGTGTTATTGTTTCCAACTCGCTCATTAGTTTTTCCGGTTGTTGGCCATCTGCCCCTTTATAAACCGCAAGCGCTTTTTCTTCCAATACAGCAAGCTCCATTTTTTTTGCTCCGAACCCACCCTCTCCTTTGTTATAGATCTGACCTGAGGTATAGTCCATTTCCTTTGGTGCTGTTTTTTCCTTGCTTAATACAACGGCGAGAATTACAATTGTCGCCACCGTTATTAAGGCAGAGAAAGCATACGATTTTTTAGCGGTTGGTTGTTTAAAGGAGAAATAATAGAGATAACCAATGGCCATTCCACTGATGAGACCACCCAGGTGGGCTGCATTATCTATTCCCGAGTTGGGTTTGAAGCCATAAAAGACATTAAAGCCAACAAAGATCAGTACGCTCTGTAACAGGGCGTTTTTTACATGCTTGGGAATAATACTAGTTGTAAGCAAGGCAAGGAAAACACCGAACATTCCAAAAATAGCGCCTGATGCACCTGCGCTGGGAACAAGCACGTCCTTATGCCATATAACGCTGATCAGGCTGGCCAGCAGACCTGCACAAAGATATGCCGCGATATATCTTACCTTACCAAGCATTGGCTCGAGGTAACTGCCAATAAAATAAAGAGCGTACATATTCAGCAACAGGTGCAATACGCCAAAATGAAGAAATACGGAACTCAGTAGTCGCCACCATTCGCCTCCGAATGTTAATGGCGCAAGGTTCGCTCCCCATTTTATTACCGAAAGCGTGTCTGGTGTAATAATGCCAACTCCCTGCACAGCCATGGCGATAAAGATCAGGATGTTTATTGCAATAATGCTATAAGTAACATACATATTCCCTGTGGAAAAATTCATCACTTTATCGGCCTCAGTTGCCTTTTGTATTTCTTCTTCGGCTATCGCTATGGTCTTATTGACAAGCGCTTCTATTTTTATTTTCCATTCGCTTAATTGCTCTTCTGTTGCCGCTGATCTTATTTTTTCAAACGCTGCTTCAAACTCAGCAAGGTGTTTTTTGTTTTTTCCAGACAGGTCGAATGCTTCATTGTGTACCAGTTTGCTGGTAACAGACAATTCGTTTTCTTTTGTGTTGACAGTTACTTCGTCATCCCATTTATTCCATTTCTTTGGTGTATAGGCAATAAGCAGGTGCTCTGCCGCGTATTTTATGTCCCATTGCAGAAGCTCCATGGCTCCATAAGCCAGCGCCTGCAACGTACTTGCATCATTTCCTTTTGACTCAATGACCTGCATTTTTTCCGGCATGTCTGATTTTTTTGTAAGATGGGGTTTTTTGACGAATTATAAAAGCTCGTTGTTATAAAGCGTTGCTTATGATCTGGTGGTTTGTTGAAAATTAATTATTTGCAATAAAATACCGGTAAAGAGCCGGCTTGCGGTTCCTGCCCCTAAAAACAGGAGCCTTATCTTTGCTTTCGCTATTTCTTACGAAACCC
>CAZGSG010000007.1:0-37882 GCA_964528095.1 uncultured Terrimonas sp. | reverse complement strand
TTGTATCAATATGTTTTGCATTACCTGCGTACCAAGATCACACGTGTTCAATACATAATGCTGGTGGCAACCCTGGTTGGTCTTTTTTCCGGCCTGATCGCCGTATTACTTAAAACGCTGGTGCATTATTTACAACACTGGATAAAAGATGTGAACGTAAGCGGATTTGCTTATTTACTTTTCCCGACCATTGGCCTGCTTGTAACCGTTTTGATCATCCGGCTTTTTTTTGGCGGATACATAGAAAGGGGAATTGCAATGGTATTAAAAGCCATTGCGGTCAAATCTTCTTTTATCCCGCTTAAACATACTTATCAGCACGTCATCACCAGCGCTGTTACTGTTGGCCTGGGTGGTTCCGCCGGGCTGGAAGCCCCTATCGTTGCCACAGGTTCCGCAATAGGTTCGAACACGGCCAGGCTTAGTGAACTGAATTACCGTGAGCGAACACTGCTGATCGGTTGTGGCGCAGCAGCTGGTATTGCGGCCGTTTTCAATGCACCTATTGCCGGTGTTATTTTTGCAATAGAAGTATTGCTTACTGAAACCATCGTCAGTTATTTCATCCCACTTATCATTTCTTCCGTAATAGGCGCTCTTTGTTCAAAGATCATTTTAGGTGAATCTTCGTTATTCAATTTTCTGTTACAAACAAAATTTGACTACAAGAATGTGCCCGCGTATATCATGCTTGGGATCATGGCAGGGTTTGTTTCGCTTTATTATGCAAGAGTGTTTAAGCGTACCGAATCAGGATTGCACAATTGGAAAATAAATCCTTACTGGAAAGCCATATTCGGTGGCTTATTGCTCATGGGCATTTTTTTTATTTTTCCCCCTTTGTTTGGTGAAGGATACGAGAGCGTAAAAGAGGTGGCCAGTGGGTCTCCGGGAAAAATAAATGATAACACAACCCTTTTGTCTTTATTGAATGAAAACTGGTCGCTCGTGATCTTTTCCGGTTTTATTGTGCTGTTAAAACCGATCGCTGCAGCCATTACAATTGGCAGTGGAGGTAATGGTGGTAATTTTGCGCCTTCTCTTTTTACCGGGTCCTATCTCGGTTTCTTCCTGTCGAAGCTGTTGAACAATACTGGTTGGGTTAAAATCCCGGAAAGCAATTTCAGTCTTGTTGGAATGGCTGGTGTATTGAGCGGTGTAATGTATTCACCATTGACGGCGATCTTTCTTATTGCCGAGATCACCAATGGCTATGAACTATTTATTCCTTTAATGATCGTGTCTTCACTTTCCTTTTTTATTGTAAAAACATATGAGCCCTATTCCATGGAAACAAAAAAGCTGGCCATGGAAGGGCAGATATTCACACATAAAAAAGAAAAGAATATTCTTACTTCGATCAGTCTGCAGGAGATGTTGCAGGACTCTTATGACTCTATTGCGATTGACAAAAAACTACGGGATCTTGTAGAACTTATTAAAAAAAGTGAAAAAAATATTTTTGCCGTGCACGATACAAAAGGTCAGTTTGCCGGCATCATCGAGTTAAACGATATTAAACAGCAGCTTTTCAGGTCAGAGCATTTTGATTCTATTCTTATCCGTTCGCTGGTAAAAAAACCGGCGGCTGTTTTAAACCTGCAGCAGAACATGCACCTGGTAATGGAAAAATTCGATATTACTCAAAGCTGGTACCTGCCCGTTCTTGATAACAATAAAAAATTTGTCGGCTTTATTTCCAAAACAAAATTGTTTAATAAGTACCGCGAGATCCTGGCCTCACAGGTAGATCTTTACGAGGAAAGCTAATGTGGTCGTATAAACTTATTCTACTTCCTGTATCTGGTAACGGTATGCCATTTTCTTCGGAACGATAGGACGCCCTATTGCTTCGGAATATACTTTTACGAATGCCGCCCCGAAATAAAGGATCATTGCTGAATAAAACACAAACAGTAATATGAGTACGATTGAACCGCCTGTTCCATATATTCCGCCTACATTACTGTTTCGCATCAGTATTGACAGAATGGCCTTGCCTGCTGAAAATAATACGCCGGTTACCAGGCCGCCTACTATACAAGCTTTCCTGCCTGGCCGGCCATTGGCGATATAGCGAAACAACACAATGAACCAGATGGTCACAATAATTACTCCGACAATTTCATTCAGGGCTCCTTTAAAAAATGCGGCGCCTACGGGTATTAGATTATCTACATACTTGCCCGCCAGCAATTCAAAGGCATCGATCATCATTCCTGCGATCAGTAGTATCCCCGACAAAAGTATCAGGCCCAACGACCGGGCCCTTATGCGCAGGAAAAAAAAGATCCCGGGTTTTTCCTTGGCCCGTATATTCCAGATCTCATTGAAAGAATCCTTGATTACATTGAACAGGGTGGTTGCCACGAATAAAAGAAACAGAAATCCTGCAACTGCCATATACCAGTTTTTGACAAGCATGCGGAACCCTTTAGTGGTTTGCCTGACCTGTGTAGCTACATCCGCTCCGAGTGTATTCGTCAGGATTTCCATTATCTCCAGGCCAACAGCTCTTTTACTGACAAACAAACCAAACAATTGAAAAATGATGATCAGAATTGGCGGTAATGCAAATGTTGTAAAGAAAGCCGTTGCTCCAGCCATCCGTAATGGATCCTTTTTCCTCATTTCGGCAATGGCCTGTCCCGGAAGCTGGAAAACTAGCATAGATTGTGTGCTAAGCGTTTAATTATGAATGTAAAAAGTGTGCATTCGCCCTTTCTTTTTTATCCTTTGCTCTAAGCTACTAAATGTGTGCCCTAATTTTTGCTATGGTTCGCTTTATATAAAAGAATCTTCTTGCTATCCTTATTTTTTTTACCTTGAATATTCAAATTTTTACCATGAAGACCCTTGTTTTACACATGGTTATGCTCTTGTTGGTTTGTAGAGGCACTGCACAAACCGTTATCAATGTAGATAAGGCCGAAGGAGGACTTGCTTCAAATGCGTTTTTCGTGGTAGGAGGAAGTCCTGTGAGCACGGCCAGGTATGTAAAGATCGTTAGCGGCTCTCCTTATTTTTCTGAAGAAAAAATGAGTGGTTCATTGCAAATAGCGGGAGGAAAAATTGTAGACAGCCTTTTACTTCGCCTCGACCTGGTCGATAATACCGTTCTTTATACATCTCCTAAAGGCGACCAGGAAATGGTTGCCACATCTCCGGTTGTTAAAGTCACGCTCAACAACCTTTTGAAAAATGAACATTATGTGTTTGTTCATTCATCAGGTCTCCGGGTTATTGAACAGGCTGTTGCGACCGGTTGGTATCAATTGCTTAGTGCTGGTAATGCGACCCTGTATAAAAAGACCAATAAGGTTATTTCTTCAATACGACCGTATAATTCGGCCACCTTCGAAGAACAGATCACAGAGACCTCTTCTTATTTTTTATTATATAAAAATGGTCTTATCGCTATTAAAAAATTAAATACTGTTCCCGATATACTGATCGATAAAAAAGCGGCGTTGCAGGAGTTTCTTAAAAAAAACAAATCTTCCGGTAAAAAAGATTCCGATTACATTGGTATTATTGAATATTATAATGGCCTGCAGCCAAAGTAAACCTTCTATTCTTTATTTCTTTATCATCTTTTATGAATGTAAAACTGAGGCCTGAAAAATATCTTCGTTATCTGTACCTGCCAAATCTCTTTGGCTCCCAGCGCACAAAAGAGATCCTGTCGGTAAACCCCACCATTATGCCTCAGCGCGAGGAGGCAAAAGAGGTGGTTGTTTATATCTTCGACTATGATAGCAATAGTCTGCAGGAAAAACGGCTGTCGTCTGTTACAGAATGTTATCCTTATAAACAAAGTGATCGCACCAGCTGGATCAATATAGACGGTCTTCGTAAAGCTGATGTGGAGGCCATCTGTGATCATTATGCCATACACCCGTTGATCGTTGAAGATATACTAAGCATGAACCAACGACCTAAAATGGACGAGGTGGAGGGCATCTTGTTCTGTCTCCTCAACATGCTTTATTACAATGATGAAAAACAGACAGTAGAGCAGGAGCAGATCAGTATTGTATTGGGCAAAGGATTTGTTATCTCTTTCCAGGAAGATGCCAGGCGTGATGTTTTTAATCCTTTGCGCGACCGGCTAAAGTTGAATAATAGCAAGGCCCGCCAGAGAGAAGCTGATTATCTCTGCTATTCAATGCTCGATTTGATCGTTGATAACTACTTTCTTGTAATGGAGAAGCTGGGCGAACAGATCGAGGCCCTGGAAGAAGAAGTAATCCGGTCAAGTAATAAACGTTCGCTGGCCAGGATCAACCAACTCCGTAAAGAGCTGATTGTATTAAAAAGGAATACTGTTCCCGTTAGAGATCTCATTGGTGGCATCCTGCGTAGTGAGAGCGAACTGCTGGATGATCGCACTACCAAGTATTTTAAAGATATATACGATCATATTGTACAGGCCATTGATTTAAGCGAAAACTATCGGGATATCATGATGAGCATGCAGGACCTGTATGTAAATAATGTGAACCTGAAGTTGAATGAAGTAATGAAAGTGATGGCGATTGTTACCTGCCTGCTGGCACCTGCAACTGTTATCGGTGGTATATTCGGAATGAACTTCGACGCTATTCCCTACCTGCATAATCAATATGGGTTCTGGATCGCTGTGGCCGTTATGCTGATCATTCCCATATGGATGATCATGGCTTTCAAAAAAAGAGGCTGGTTTTGACCTTTTTTGTTAACCAGTATTCATTAGGGTAAAAAGCGTTATTTATTTTCCGTAGCGGCCTTTTTATACACGGGCACTGTGCTGCAGGGCTCTCCATACATGATGCTTTTTGCTACAGGCCGGAGAAGTTTGGTAAGTTCCATATAAACAAAATCGCCGATGGGTGTATCTCCGCATCCCTTTATCACCACTCTTTTGTCTGCGAATTCATTAATGTTTATCTGTGCAAGATTTTTTAAAAACTTATTGCGGTGAAGCTCTTTTTCATCACCCATTATTACATCTTTTGCAACGGGCTGCAGGTAAGAAGCCACCAGCATATATGCCCATACTGGTATGATCGCGTCGGCGCTGCAGGTTACGGCCACTTCCTTATCCCTGTATTGTTCCCAATCGGTTTTTTTCAGCGCTTCCCTGAAATCCTTTTCTTTTAAGATAAGTTCCATGAACAAATGGCCCTTGAGATCAAACACAATGGCTTGGTCCCGGGGATAGTATTTTTCCGGATCCAGGGTAATTATGCCGCTATCGGCTACTTTATTAATAATGGGCTCGTCCATGGCTAAAGTTTAAGAGAAAATGAGATAAAAAGTGTTCATTTTCTCCATACTATAAAAATAACACATAAATGGGCGGGTTGTTTAATAGCTTCCTTTCTTCTTACTGTTACTCAATTCCCGATAGAAGGCTCTTTCATCTCTTTTTCTCCCAAACGCCTAGCAAAACAAACGGCCCCAATTGGGGCCGCTGTCGTTGGTTTTGGCTGTAAAACTCTTTAATAGAAATTACTACGATTATCTTTTACCACGGCCGACTGCCTGAGCGCCTGCAGTGCCGCGTATCCATTGCTCATTTTCTGTTGCTGGATGCGGGCCTTACGCTGTTCTGCTACGTTTGCATCGCCGAGGGCTGTAGCGCTCACGTTGTCCACTTTCACTACGTATACTCCGCTATTTCCAAGAATAACTTCCGGAACAACTTTTCCTTTATTTGCCGGGTTAAATGCCGCTCCGATCACTTTTGGTTCAGATGCTATAACCGAAGACTGTGAGCCTGTCATACGAAGACTATCCACTGTCTCAACCGGTTTTCCTCCCAATACTGTAGCAGCCGCTTCAAGAGTAGTAATGGTGCCTATTTTTTGCTTCAGCATCTCTCCTTTTTTAAGGTTCCGTAAAAGGGGTTCTACCATCATGCGGGCTTTGGCCACGGGCTTAGTGCCTTCCTTATTTACTTCCGTTACCATTGCTACTACATAGTTATCGCCTACTTCTTCCGGATTCAGTACTTCTCCTAATTTGGCTTTGTAAATATTTTTTACAAATGCCCTGGATGCACCGAGTCCCATTATCTGGGTCGCGTTTGGCGTTATTTCCTGGGCAAACGCTTTGTTGATTCCTTTTGCTTTTAGTTTTTCGCTGTTTGCTTCAAATGATTTTGAATCCTGGCTGCTTACGGCAAATGTATTGGCTTCATTAACTGCAGCATCCAGTGTTTCCCTGCTTGCTTCTATTTGTTTTGCGAAGTAAGCAACTTTATAATGTGGCTCAACTTTTATGAAATTCAGGATTTCAATATAATGCCAGCCGTAAATTGTTTTAACAACTTTCTTTTCTCCCGGAGCGCCATTCAAAATAAAGTCTCCGAATTCCTTTGCAAATCCTTCGTTCTGGATATCGGTAGATGAAAATGTCATCACCCCTTTATCTCTTTTGGCGGCTTCGTCTGTTGAGTATTTTGTTTCCAGTGAATCAAAATTGGCTCCGCCTTTTATTGCGAGGGCTACGCTATCTATTCTTGCATGTGCGATAGAATCGGGGATCAGCGCTTCTCTTGTCTGCGGGTTCATTGTTCCCTGTAATATGTGGCGGCATCTTACTGAATCGGGCAATTGTTTTACTGCAAGCATTTTTGCGAGGGTAAATGTTCCTCCGTCAAGGTACGGTCCCATTACTGCATTTACAGGCAATTTCTGAATGCTGTCTTTATATTGCATCTGCATAAAAGATTTTCCAACATACATATCGGAAAAATTTACAGCGCTTCCATTTGCTGCAATAAATGCGGGTGCATTACTGGTTGTATCAAATGTTTGTTTCAGCGTTTCCAGTTCTGTTCTTATTGCTACTGTGTCTGCAGCGGTTGGCAATGCGCTGAAAGCAACATAACTAATACTGCGTGTTTCTTCCTGCTTGAAATCTTTTTTGTGTTTGCTGATATAATCTTCTATTTCTTTATCAGTTATTTTAATACTGCTGTCGGGAATCGTTGGTGTAGAGTAGAATTCTCTTACCAGGGACACTTTAGCCATTTGACTATTGTCAGCATTTTCTTTTTCAATTAACCATTTTGGAACGTTGACACTATTGCTGAGAAGTGAATTGTATTTTTCAGATAAACGCCCTTCTTCCAACTGTGCCAGGTAGTTATTGATTTGTGCTTTCTGCTCGGGTTGACCTTGTTTGAGTGACTGGTCAATCTGTTGTTTGGCCATCTGGGCATTGAACTCACCTGTTTGAGGGTCTGTAAATGCCTTTTTCAGATCTTCCGGAGGATTTGCTCCATAAAGAATGTCTCCGATCTCTTTTTTACCGATCTGCATTCCGAGTTTTTCGATCTCCGTATTCATCAGCGTACGGTAGATCTCCTGGTTCCAGGCACTTTCCTGGGCCTGCTGTGTAGTAGCCGCCCCACCGGGATAACCCTGTGCTTTCATATTAGCTTCCTGGGCATCTACTTTCTTTTGAAAATCTGTAAAATCAATATTCTTACCGTTCACTTTACCAACGGAGCGATTGTTGCCGCCACGGAATAAACTTCCTCCATTTTCAAAGGCAAGCATTACCACGAATGTGAGCAGTGCGACGGCTATAATTATCGCCATTAGTTTTGCATACTTCTCCTGTATCTGCTGAATAACTGACATAATATTATCTAGGGTTTATGAAAGGACGGCAAAAATAGGGCTTTTGGGCATATGAACAAATTGTGGAAAACCGCTAAAATGCAGGATGCCACCGTTTTTTCAGCCTTTGCCGGTCGCCATATTTACTTTTTCTTCGGATGCACCAGTTTCATTTCCCTGACCAGGTGGCCGGCCCCGGCGTATTTGTCTATTATAAATAATACGTAGCGGATATCTACCATAATATTTCTGCAAATAGAGGGGTCAAAATTGATATCGCTCATCGTGCCTTCCCAAACGCGGTCAAAATTAAGTCCCACCAGGTTTCCATAGGCATCCAATGCCGGGCTGCCTGAATTTCCGCCAGTTGTGTGGTTGGTTGCTATAAAACAAACCGGCATTTTTCCATTGGCTCCATATTGACCATAATCCTTGTCCTTATATAGTTGCTGGATTTTTTGGGGTACATCAAATTCGTAATCGCCCGGAATATATTTTTGCATCACCCCATCCAG
Source organism: uncultured Terrimonas sp. (assembly GCA_964528095.1). Taxonomy (GTDB): domain Bacteria; phylum Bacteroidota; class Bacteroidia; order Chitinophagales; family Chitinophagaceae; genus CAZGSG01. Next base: position 29,754 of record CAZGSG010000007.1, on the reverse strand, counting down.
ATAAGTATAGCTGTCATATTTTACGGCATCCCTTGCGGTATATCCCTTTACTTTTCCATAAGTAACACGCAACGTGCTATTAGCATCGGGGTAAAATTTTTTCTCTTTCATTACATCCATCTGCGCTTGCATATAGGTCCGCTGCAACTGATTTATGCGGGTTTGAATTTCGTTGAGTTTGGCTGCCACACTACTATTATAAGTGCTTACCAGCGCAGCATATAAGGCTACAGCTTTATCCGAGCCGAGTTTTTCAAGCAACGCATCGGGATTTTGTTCCAAAGCGGCCAGGGTCTTTTTTTCATCATCAAGATCAGTAGAATTGTAGATATCGTCGGCCCATTTAGAGATACTTCCTGTTGCATCAACAGCTGCCTTTGCTGCAATAAAGTTTTTGTCCTGGTCCTTTATGTACATCTCCATCAATACCTCAAACAGCTTTTTATCTACCTGTACATTATACTCTTTATAAAAATCAGCAAGCCGTTGTTTGGCGCCGGCCAGGGCATTTTCATATCCAGGTTTTCCCTTGGCTCTTTGCAGCGTATTTAATTGCCCTATTATAGTGAAGAGCTCTATTTTGCTGGTTATTTCCAGGTAGTAATCCCTTGCCAGTCCATAGGATTTCAATTCCGCATAATTTGTTTCCAGTTCTTTTAATACCTTACCATAGCTCGTTTTCCATTGCGGATTGGCATCTACTCTTTTTTGAAAATCTGCCTCGTAACGCTTTTTTTTATCTACTGCATTTGTACTGGTAAGACCCAGCACCTCACCCTGCCATTTTTTCCAGGAATTGCTGATCCCGGCATATTTAGCGGCATACTGTATCTTGATCTGTTCATCTTTACGCATAAAGCCGTCTATAACTCCAAGTGCCTTATCGCGGATAGCTATTTTAGCCGGATCATTTACCTGCATTATCTGGTCCACCGCGGAGCTATGCAGGTATTCTGTCGTTCTTCCGGGAAAGCCAAAGACCATGGTAAAATCACCTTCTGTCACGCCATCAAGAGAAATAGACAGCGATTTTTTTGGAGTATACGGTATATTATCGGCTGAATATTCGGCGGGTTTATTATCTTTTCCCGCATAAATCCTGAACATGGAAAAGTCACCTGTATGTCTTGGCCACATCCAGTTATCGGAGTCTTTTCCAAAATTACCAATAGAAGACGGTGGGGCGCCTACCAGGCGTACATCCCTGTAAGTTTCTGTAACGAACAGGTAATATTGATTCCCTTCAAAAAAACCTCTTATAAAAGAATCCTGGTAGGTTTCTTTTTTGACGGATCCCTTCATTTCATTAATATTCTTATCAATAGCGGACTGGCGTTCATTTTCTTTCATTTCCGGTGTAATTCCTTTTAACACCTGCTTACTTACATCTTCTATTCTTATAATAAAAGTGACAAAAAGGCTGGGGTTGACAAGTTCTTCACCATTATTCTTTGCCCAGAATCCATCTCTTATATAATTACGATCGAGTGTGGAATGATTTTGAATAGCGTCAAACCCGCAGTGGTGGTTGGTTAGCACCAATCCTTTAGAAGAAATAAGTTCTCCTGTACAAAACCCTCCCAGGCTTACCACCGCATCTTTTAGACTACCGCTATTAATATTATAAATATCCTTTGCGCTTATTTTCATACCAAGGCTTTTCATTTCCTTTTCATTCATTTTTTCAAGGAGTAATGGAAGCCAGATTCCTTCATCCGCTTTTACCAGGGAGAAAAGAAAAAGGAAGAAGGAAAGAAAAAAACACTTCAGGTATTTCATGTTGATTTTTTTAAAGCATTAAAAATACGGCATTCAATAATATACTAACAAGCTTTCGTATATTCATATTCTTACATATAGGGGCCATCATATGTGGGTTTTAATAACTTTGTTTGATGGATAAATCCAGACCTGATCATCTTTTTATCCCCAGCCCCCTGTTAATAGCCTATTTTTTATGTGAATAACCCCTCGTGAAACGTTAATATGAAAAAGTATTCTTGGAAACTAATTAGACCCTACCCGGGTAAAGAGAAATTATTAGGAGACAACCGGGAGTTTCTCTACACTAATTCACATTCACCTTTTTAAAATGACACGGAAACTTATTCGATTTTCCATTTCACATTGATGTGGATAGTGTAGCTGAAATCCAATGGTAGCGTAAAATTGTAATGTGGATTACCTGTTTAAAAATGTGAATTACTCAGATTGGTTAACTTTGCATTTAATGTTATCCACTAATTAACACCTGTAATAATAATAAACTCTTTTTTATAAATATTATATTATTATTAATATAGTATTAAGAGAGTGAGAAAAAATATTCTTTTGAAAATTTCGAATAGCTGGTCGAATATTGCTGAATCGAAAAAAGAGCAGTCATGAACACAGAAACAATCAGCGCGGCAAAAAAAAATGTTGAGAACAGGGGTTTTCTCGACATCGACATTGATCCTACTCTGGATCTTTTTTCGGAAATAGAACGGCTCAAAAAAGAAAAAAATGCGGTTGTATTAGCGCACTACTACCAGGAGCCCGATATCCAGGACGTTGCGGATTATATCGGGGATAGTCTTGGGTTGGCACAGCAGGCGGAAAAGACAACTGCTGACATGATCGTTTTTGCCGGAGTGCATTTCATGGCTGAAACAGCAAAGATCCTGAACCCGACAAAAAAAGTAGTTATCCCTGATCTCAAAGCTGGCTGTTCACTGAGCGACAGCTGTCCACCGCCGTTATTTAAAAAATTCAAGGAACAACATCCTGATCACGTGGTGGTAAGCTATATCAACTGCAGTGCGGGGATCAAGGCGCTGAGCGATGTGATTGTGACAAGCAGTAATGCAAAAATTATTGTAGAGAGTTTTCCAAAAGATCAAAAGATAATTTTCGCTCCGGACAAAAACCTGGGTGCTTATATCAACAAAGTAACCGGCAGGGATATGTTGCTTTGGAATGGAGCCTGTATGGTTCATGAAATATTTAGTTTGGAGAGGATCACTAAATTGAAAATAAAACATCCAAATGCGAAGCTGATCTCTCACCCTGAATGTGAAGAGCCTATTTTACGTGTATCTGACTATATAGGATCTACTACAGGCTTACTGAAATATACACAGACAGATGATGCAAAAGAATATATTGTAGCTACAGAGACAGGAATCCTTCATCAGATGATGAAAGCCAACCCCGGTAAAACTTTTATACCCGCGCCTCCGAACAATAGCTGCGCATGTAACGATTGCCCTCATATGAAACTCAATTCTCTGGAGAAAGTTTATTTGTGTATGGAATATGAAACTCCAGCAATACACATGGAAGAAGGATTGAGACTGGCTGCAAAAAAGCCAATAGACAGAATGCTTGAGATAAGTGCAAAAGCGGGACTATAATGAAGAAAAATATTCTTCTGTTTTTTTTGTTAGTGCTGGCTTCTTTTTGTAAGAGCCAGACTATAGATAATTTATTAAAAGAAGCTTCTGCTCTTATAGATAAAAAGGATTATAAGGCAGCGATGGTTGTTTACGACAAGGCCTGGAAGAAAGATTCATTGAATTATAATGTTTACCTGAACAGGGGGATTCTGTATACAATCCTGGAAGAAAGGGAAAAAGCGTTTTATGATTTTTCCAAAGCGATTACTATTCAACCAGATTCTTCCGAGGGATATATGCAACGCTCCATAGTGCTTAGCTCTATGCTTTATACAGATGAGGCTATCTATGATATTAGCAAAGCGCTTGATTTGGCCACAAATGATATGGAACGACTGGTTTGTTTAGGTAACAGAGGTAATATGCGGCAGCAGAAAAGAGATTTCCAGGGCGCTTATGAAGACTACTACAAAGCCTTTTTATTGGATACTACAAATTTGTACACTATCAATAATATGGCCACTTCGATGGACGAACTTGGAAGAAGAGATGAAGCCATCGCCTACTTAAAAAAGGTAATAAAGATAGATTCAGTAGCTATCGGAGGATATATCAACCTGGGCTTTCAGTATACCAAAATGGGACTTTATCAGGAAGCAGTGGATTATTTTGATAAGGCTTTACAGATAGATAAGGATGAGCCGCTCGCCCTGAATAACAGAGGCCTGGCAAAATACCATCTTTTGAATTACTCCGGAGCTATGGAAGATATCAACAGTTCTCTGAAGTTCTACCCGGGAAATTCTTATGCTTTTAAAAACAGGGCGCTGGTATTCATAGCGTTGAAACAGAATGATAATGCCTGTAAAGATCTCAGGAGAGCAGTAGAACTGGGATTTACAGAAGTATATGGACCAGAAGCAGAAGAACTGATCAAATTAAACTGTATCGCTAAATAGCCGGCGCAACATAACCTATTACCTGTACAAGTACCATTTGTAATAATTGTTCCTGTCTTGTTGCAGGGTTAATAAATTTCAGTTTAAGCCTTGTTATTTCATAATCTTTTGCAAGTATCGATTTCCCCAGGATGTATCCTGCCTCTTTTATTTCCTGTAAGCTTCTGCTGTCAGCCAATATCCATATTTTTTTTCCATTTTGGAATGTAGAATCAGTGAATTGCTGTCTTAATGTTGCCGTATAAAAACTGTACGAAGAACTGTAATGATCTTTCCAGAAATAGACATCTGCAGGATCAACAATATTTTTTGTATTGAATGCAAGTTCATTGCCGGCCTGGTAAGTAAGTAATTGCGGATAAAAATTTTTGTTTAGAAGAAAAAAAGTAAAAACAACGGAGGCTACCGTTACCAGTATTGTTTTTTGTACAATAGTGTAAAAACCACTCCTGATAAAATAAAAAATAAGACTTAAAAGAGCAATTACACAAACAAGAATCCAGAATGAACTGACAGGAAAGGCCCAAACATTAATAGCAGCGCAAGCAATAAGCAGGATGAATGAAAGAATGAGTTGTATTATATAAAATATTTTTACCCACTTCACATTTGTGCGCTTACTAAGAATAAAACAGGCAGTCATTACTGAAGCAGCAGGAAAAGTGATATTTAAATAATGCGGTAATTTGAATCCTGACAGGGAGATTATAATTAGCATAGTAGCCAGGACCCCGGTTGTAAGCCATTCATTTTTTCTTGTAAAGAACTCTTTGAGCCTTAGGAAAAATGCGATATAAGCGATGATACTCCAGGGAGCAAAAGCCCATAGAAAAGAATGAATAAAGAAAAAGTAATCGTTTTTGCCACTATTACCCATTCCTCCACCAAAGCGTTCCACACTTTGATTAAAAAGAATAAAATTTACTCCATTGATATGATTTTTGCCGCGTACTATTTTCTCAGGATGCAAATTGTATTGCAGATAATAACAATAAACCACGGGAGAAATAAATAAGGCGAATAAAACAATCAGTAATATCCATTTCCAGTTAATAAGTATTTTCCAGTCTTTGCGATATAGAATATAGAAAAAAGCAGCAACCGCGGGCGTGAAAACTGCGATATGCCCCTTTGTACAAAAACCCAGCGCGAGTCCTAATGCGGCGCCAGCTACATTAATAAGTTTTTTATGTTGGATCACTTCTACCAGCTGCCAGGTAGCAAAGGCGATAGAAGCTGTTAGTATGGCATCCATGCGCACATCATTGTTTGCAAGGATATACGCAAAAGAGGATGCTATAAGTAACGCGGCAAGTTTACCCGTTTCTTTATCATACAATGTTTTTCCGAGCCTGTAAGTGGAGTATGTTCCAAATAATGTAAATAGTAAGGATGGGAGTTTATAAGCAAAAGTCGTCACGCCAAAAATATGATAACTAAGAGAAGCAAGCCAAAAATGTAAATGGGGTTTATCAAGATAGTCTTTGCCATAGTCAACCAGGTTTACATAGTCACCTGTCAGGTACATATGCAGTGCAATATTGGCATGGTGAGCGGAATCGTTATCCATCAGTGGAACAAAAAGTCCGATCAGGTAGATCAGCCCCAGTAATGCAAACAGGAATCTATATACAGCAGCGGAAAGAAAGGGACTATTCAAATGAAGATGTTTTATGCAAAGTAAAGACGATTTACTGGTTTTATTGCAGGCAACTACACTGGCTATACCGGATCATACAGGGATATTGAGAATTATATTTTTCTCAGTTTGTCAGCTGCTGCTTCCAGTGTTTCATTTTTTTTAGCGAAACAGAACCGGATCACATTATTATCTGTACCATTTTTATAGAAAACCGAAACAGGGATTGTTGCTATGCCAAACTCCCTGGTAATGCGAATGGCAAATTCAGTATCTTTTTCGGTACTGATACGATCATACCTGGCGCAAATAAAATAGCTGCCGCTGCTATTAAGCAGGTCAAAACGGGAGCCAGCCATCAGGTTAATAAAATGATCCCGTTTTTTTTGAAGGAAATTTCCGAGGGAAAGGTAAGAGTCTTTATTTTTCAGAAAAGAGGACAACGCAACCTGTGAAGGACTATGGCAACTGAAACAATTGAATTGATGCACTTTTCGAAACTCCTTCATAAAAGATGCCGGAGAAATACAATAGCCCAGCTTCCAGCCCGTACAGTGATATACCTTACCAAAAGAAAAACAAACAAAACTCCGCTCCAGCAGGTCCGGGTAACGAAGCATGCTTTGGTGAGGAATAGAATCAAAGATAAGATGCTCGTATACTTCATCACTTAGTATAAGAATATTGGTATCTTTTACCACAGTTCTTAACTCCTGGATGTCCAATTCACTTAATACAGAACCAGTGGGATTATGTGGACTATTAAGCATAATCATTCTTGTTCTCGGGCTGATCTTTTCTCTTACTTTATCCCAGTCTATTTTATAATTCGGAAACTGCAGATCGATCAAAACAGGAACCGCTCCATTGATCTCTATATTAGGTATATAACTATCATATGCAGGTTCGAACACGATCACCTCATCACCGGGTTGCAGGACTGTCGTCAATGCCGTATAGATCGCATAGGTACCACCAGGAGTAATGGTTATTTGTGTTTCAGGATTCACTCTTGTGCCGTACAATAACTCGACTTTTTCAGCCAGTGTCTGGCGAAGAGGAAGATAACCCTGCATCGGTACATATTGATTGAAACCTTTTTCCATAGCCTGATTGACCAGCGAAATAAGTTCCTGGTCCATTGGAAAATCAGGAAATCCCTGGCCCAGGTTTACAGCATTATGTTCGGTAGCAAGACCGCTCATTACGGTAAAGATGGTAGTGCCTACATTGGGTAATTTGGATGATATATGCAAAGCGACTGGATTGAGTTGTAAAAATAAGCAAGATATCCAGGAACAAGTAAAACAGGAATAGAGAATAATGAGTAGTCAATCAGCTCTTTTTTTTCCTGCCGGCCACAAGTGAATAAGAATCGCTGATCCATTCTTTAAGTTGTTGATCCTGTACAGAACCATCCACTACGATTGTGTTCCAGTGTTTTTTATTCATATGGTAACCAGGTAGCACACAGGGAAATTCTTCCCTTAATTCGATAGCTTTTTCCGGGTTACATTTTACGTTAAAACGAAGGTCATCGCTATCCAGACCCACCAATAGAAAAATCTTACTGTTGACCTTAAATACCAGGGTGTCGGGGCCAAACGGAAGAGCTTCTTCGACAGCAGGGAGGGATAAACAATATTCGCGGAGAGATTCTATATGCATATGAAATAAAATATCAGGAATTACTAATTACAGCGGTGGCTTCAATTTCGATCAGGTAGCCGGGTTCTATCAATGCCCGCACTTCAACCATCGTGTTACAGGGCTTGATATCTTTAAAGAACTCGCTATGTGCTCTTCCATATTCCTGCCACCTGCTGATATCTGTTACAAACATTCTTACCCGAACAACATCTTTCAGGGTGGCTCCTGCTCTTTCTAATACATCTTTGATGCGCAGGTAGATATGTTTTGTTTGTAAGTACGCGTCGTCTTCACCCACAATGGACCCGTCTTCAGCAGTGGCAACCGTGCCAGTGACTTCAACAGTATTGCCTATTTTGACAGCCCTGCTATAGCCGACAATATCCTCCCATTTTGATCCTGATGAATAATTTGTACGTTCCATATTATTGTTATGAAGGTCAGGTGGTTTTTATCTCAATATTTTCCAGTGCGAGCAGGGGAAGCCCATTCATTTTCAGGAAAACCTGGCTTGTGGTAAGTACATCTTTCTGGCAATAGGTGACAATACGAGGCAGATTTTTTTCTTTCCAGTATACTTCCCAAACCACGCTACCGTCAATATCGTCCTTTGGTGTTGGTATCCTAAGAGTATGAGCCAGGAGGTTGAGAGAGGTGTAACTTTTATAATCTCCGAACTTCCAAAGCTCCATTGTGTCAAGATGAGCGATCTCCCATGGTTTTTTACCGGCCGTATTTAAGGTAAGTGGAATAGGCAGCCCATTAATAAGCAGTCTCCTGCATAGGTAAGGAAAGTCAAATTCTTTTCCATTATGTGCGCATAGATATTTAGACCCATCGGATGTCCATTTGTTCAGCATCTCGGAAAAGCGGACCAGGAGCGACTTTTCCTCATCTCCAAAGAAGGATTTCAGCACTAGCTTTCTTTGTTCACCAGATCCTTGTATTACCCCGCAACTAATACAGATTATTTTACCAAATTCGGCATAGATTCCTGCTCTGGGATAGATTGTTTCAGCGGTTTCTTCTTCTTTGTTTTTTATGAGGTTGGTTGCTTTGGTATCCCATAAAGATTTCCAGGATTCCGGGAGATCTGAGTATGCAGCGAATTGAGGCACGGTCTCAATATCGAGAAAAAGAATGTTGTTTAAAGGATAAGAAAGCATGATTTCAGTTAATGGAATAAGTCTTTAATTAAAGTAGCCTGTCCAGTACAAGGATACAGAAAAGCATTAACCAGAAAAAGACGAAAAAACGAATATATTCTGTTTTTTAACCAAGCGCCTTATTAAACGAGTCGCGCTGGAATTTATAAAAACTTTTCACCCCTGGTCCGTTTAATTTCGGCAACATATTCTTTTATCTCCTGTTCTCGGTCCTTTTTACAGATCATTAAAACATCTTTGGTATCCACTACAATATACCCATCCAGACCCTGTAACAGAACAAGTTTGGTATCAGGGACATGCACCATACAATTATTTGCATCAACCACAATTACATTTTTGCCGACCACAGCATTCTGGAAATAATCTTTGTCCATATTTTCCCAGGCACTATTCCAGGTGCCAAGATCGCTCCAGGAGAAACTTGCGGGGATCACATAAACATTTTCCGCTTTTTCCATTATGCCAAAATCGATGGAAATATTTGTGCATTGCGGATAGATCGCTTCGATAGAAGCCGCTTCTTCCGGTGTATTGAATTTATCTTTTTCAGCAAAAAACACTTCGTGCATTTCAGGAAGAAATTTCTCAAATGCGTCAACGACATTTTTTATTTTCCAGATAAAAATGCCGGCATTCCATAAGAAGTCTCCACTGGCAATGAACGTCTTTGCCATTTCAAGGTTAGGCTTTTCTGTAAACGTTTTTACTTTATGTACTCCTGGCGCAGCTTCTATAGTGTTGTGCTGTATGTAGCCATAACCGGTATTGGGATAAGAAGGCTTAATACCAAGCGTTACAAGCGCATTGATATTGTCCACGAAATTGAACGCAAGTTCTGCTGTTTTTATAAACTCATCTGTTTCCAGGATCAGGTTATCGGCAGGAGCGGCTATCATCAGCGCATCCGGGTCTTTACCTAAAAGCTTGTAGGCTATATAAGCAATGCAGGGAGCGGTATTCTTACGGGATGGTTCGGCAAGTATATTTTCAGCCGCGACAGTTGGCAATTGTTTTTTAACCAGATCAACATATTCCTGCGCGGTCACGATGTAAATATTCTCCTCCGGTACCAGCTTCGCATACCGTTCAAAGGTTTGTTGTATCAGCGTTTTCCCTACGCCAAGGATATCAAGGAACTGTTTTGGATAATTGCTGCGACTCATTGGCCAGAAGCGACTTCCGATTCCTCCTGCCATTATTGCTACGTAATGATGTTTACTCATATTTTGAAATATTGAATAGCTGGTTAATTGATGGTCCGCAAGCTATATTAATCCCTCTCTTATAAGGTCATGTAAATGTATAATGCCTAAATATTTTTTTTCGTTTACAACAGCCAATTGGGTTATCTCATTTTTCCGCATCTGATCCAATGCATCTACGGCAAGCTCTTCGGCATCGATTACTTTTGGATTTTTTGTCATTATATCTCCTGCGGTAATTTGATCAATGGCGGTACTCTTCTCCAGCATTCTTCTAAGATCACCATCAGTGATAATACCAAGCAGCGTATTATCTGTATCCACAACGGCAGTAATTCCTAATCTTTTTTTGGTCATTTCCACAATCACTTCTTTAAGCGACTGGCCCGCAAGTACCTGGGGCTTTTCATTAGCTGTATACAGATCTGATACACGGAGGTATAGTTTCTTCCCTAATGTACCGCCGGGATGAAATTTTGCGAAATCATCCGATTGAAATCCCTTTAGCTCCATTAAACAAACAGCAATCGCATCTCCCATAACCAATTGAGCGGTAGTGCTGGTTGTTGGCGCAAGATTATTGGGACAGGCTTCCTGCTCAACGGTCGTATTCAGAATAATACTGGAATTTTTGGCGAGGAAAGAATCGATACTTCCAACCATCCCGATAAGGATATTTTTAAAGTTCTTTATAAGGGGAACAAGAACCTTTATTTCGGGGCTTTCGCCGCTTTTGCTGATAATGATCACAACATCTTCCTGTTGCACAATTCCCAGGTCCCCATGTATAGCATCGGCAGCATGCATAAAAATGGAAGGTGTTCCGGTGGAATTAAAGGTCGCGACGATTTTTTGTGCAATTACGGCGCTTTTCCCAATTCCGCTCACAACCACACGGCCTTTGCAGGCGGCGATAGCATGTATAGCTTTTTCAAAGTCATCATTGATAAAAGAAGTGAGGCCGGAAATAGACCGTGCTTCCAGTTCAATTGTTCTGACAGCAATCTGTTTAATTGGTATTGACATTGTTATGAAGCCGCAAAATTAGAGGTTTTGGTACGAAGTAACCCCTAAGGCATGAATAGGGTCGAATTTTAACGGTTTTGTAGTTCAAAACCCGAGCCCGTTTAGTAAATTTGTGATCCTTTGGAGATGGAAGGTATTGTGTGGAACCCGGATACTGCCCCAAGCTCGCTTCCCCCCAAGTAAAGAGAAAAACACCTATTGTCTGGTTACGGGCTGTTTTTGAAAATAAATGGTTTAAACGCTGTAATGATCAGGCAAAAAAGAGTACCTTAAATGATTCTGCACCCCGATGGGTGAGATGGAAAAACCAAGTAATGGCAACATCAACTGCAAAAAAATCTGCTGCAAAATCTGGCCGGCAACCGGCGAAAAATACAGCTTCTTCAAAGACGCCTTTTGATCTTCATAAGAAATTACAGGAATACTTCGGATTTACTAAATTTAAAGGCACTCAGGAAAAAGTGATTGAATCCCTGCTTGCCGGGCATGATACATTTGTCATTATGCCCACCGGCGGAGGCAAGAGTCTTTGTTATCAGCTTCCAGCCATGGTTTGCGAGGGGGTGGCTATTATTGTTTCACCGCTTATCGCATTGATGAAAAACCAGGTCGATCTTGTACGCGGATACAGTAGTAATGATGAAGTTGCCCATTTTCTTAATTCGACATTAAGCAAAAAAGAAATAAAAGAGGTACACGATGATCTGCTCACCGGTAAGACCAAAATGTTATATGTAGCTCCGGAGACATTGACCAAACAGGAAAATCTCGAATTCTTTTCGGATCTGAAAGTTTCTTTTTTTGCTGTTGATGAAGCGCATTGTATTTCTGAGTGGGGTCATGATTTCAGACCCGAATACAGGCGGCTAAGAGAGATGATGATCCAGATAAACCCCGATGTACCGGTGATAGCGCTTACAGCAACGGCAACACCTAAGGTGCAGAGCGATATCGTAAAGAATCTTGACCTCAAAAAGCCCAATATTTTCATATCTTCTTTTAATCGGGCAAATCTTTATTACGAAGTGCTTCCCAAGATTAAAAAAGCGCAGACGGATGAAAGTATCGTGCGGTTTATAAAGGGGATGAAGACAAAGAGCGGGATTATCTATACACTAAACAGGAAAACAACAGAGGAGCTTGCCGATATTCTCAATGCAAACGGGATAAAAGCGGTGGCATATCATGCCGGTCTTGATAGCAAACTCAGGGCAGAACGACAGGACCTTTTCCTGGGGGAAGATGTACAGGTTATTTGTGCGACCATTGCGTTTGGAATGGGAATTGACAAGCCGGATATACGTTTTGTGATCCACTATAATATTCCCAAGTCGATAGAGAACTATTACCAGGAAACCGGGCGTGCCGGTCGGGACGGACTCGAAGGCAAATGCGTTTTGTATTATTCACATAAGGATGTAAGCAAACTCGAACACCTGATGCGGGACAAGCCGCTGAGCGAGCGGGAAGTCGGAGCTCAACTGATCAATGAAACAGTTGCTTTTGCAGAAGCGGGGGTGTGTCGCCGTAAGGTATTGATGAGTTATTTTGGAGAAGAGTATGAGACGGAAAACTGCGGGCAATGTGATAACTGTAAACACCCTAAGGAACGTGTTGAAGCCAGGGATGAGGCGCTTATCGTATTGAGGGCAATCAAAGTATTGAACGAAAGTTTTGCGACTAATTATGTAGTGCAGATCATTTCGGGAAAGCTGACTCCACAAATCCAAATGTTCCGACACGACGGTCTTGATGTGTTTGCCAGTGGAAATGAAAAAGAAAGTCATTTCTGGAATTCATTGATCCGTCAGCTATTGCTGGAAGGAATTTTATCCAAAGACATTGTAGAATACGGGGTATTAAAGATCACGAAAAAAGGAGAGGCGTTCCAGAAAAAGCCGAAATCGTTTAAAATAGTATTGAATAATCTCTACGAAGAGGCTAATGCAGATGATGAAGAAGCGGTAGAATCTACCACTGGAGCGGCATTGGATGAAAAGTTATTCGAACTATTGAAAGAGTTGCGTCAAAAAGAAGCGAAAAAGAAGAATCTTCCTCCTTTTGTGATCTTTTTGGAAACGTCATTACAGGATATGTCCACCTTATATCCTACTTCTGTGGGCGACCTGGAGAAATGCCAGGGTGTGAGCAAAGGAAAGGCGATTCGGTATGGTAAGCCATTTGTAGAGCTGATCGCAAAGTATGTAGAGGAAAATAATATTGAAAAGCCGGACGATTTCGTAATGAAGAGTGTGGTGAATAAGAGTGGTAATAAAGTCTATATTATTCAGAATACGGATAAGAAGGTATCGCTGGAAACAATTGCAAAAAACAAGGGTTGGCGGATGGATGAAATGCTCGAAGAAATGGAGACCATTGCGGCCAGTGGCACCAAGCTAAACCTCAACTATGCCATAGACGAGATGCTGGATGAGGGCGACCAGGAAGAGATCATCGAATACTTCAAAACCTGTGATACATCTTCCTTACAGGTGGCCCAGGAGGAGCTGGCAGAGTTTAATTTTAACTGGGAACAGCTTAAAATAATGCGGATCAAGTTTTTAAGCGAATACGGAATGTAGAAAACAAGTGAAAAACATTTCAGATTTATACCCGAATCTCTTATTTTTGCTGCCCCGCTTACGCTTTTGGGCGTAAAAAGGTTCAAAACAGCCAGGTGCGCGAGCGCTGGGCGTAGAGAAGGTGCGGTAGCTCAGTCGGTAGAGCAAAGGACTGAAAATCCTTGTGTCGCCGGTTCGATCCCGGCCCACACCACGAACGAAATCAAGCGATTACAAATCAAATTGTAATCGCTTTTTCTTTATGACACAACAAGTTAATTGGATCGGTCGCTTTTTTATGAAATGCACATTGGATTTACAATAGACCAAGGAGTTTGGGATGAGCATTATCCAACTAAAGCGTAAAAAATGTTCGCGATCTGTAACCGGGGGTGGGATGAGTTCTCTCAAAGAAGTTACAATTGTTAGAGGATGTAATATTTAGTTTTGTTATTCTTATAGCTGGTAGCAAACTCTTCCTGCACTATTTCAAATTCAACAAGGTGCCGGTCTATTCGGTCCTGTGAGTGTTTACCCAATCCATAAAGCGCTACCAGGTTATCTTCAATATTTTTCGCAATACTGGTCATGGGCGTGTCGGTGGGTTTGTTCTCAAATGGATCCTGCAGGTGAATTGCCATTTTTTCAATCAGCAGAAAACAAGCGGCAATAGCGCCAACCAACGGTACTTCAAACATTCCGAAGTACTCGATCACCGCAAATGGCAACAATGCAATGAACAGCAGCAACGCGATGTGGATATACAAACTATACGTACTCGGAAAAACAGTGTTTTTGATCCGCTCACACTTGCCCATTGAATCACATAATCGTGATAAGGTGCGATCAATTTCCACCTGTTGAAACCGGTTGATCCAACCTTCTTCAAGTGCCAGTGAAAGATCCCGCGCCATCAGGTCGAGCAGCGCAGAAGGTGCATGGTCTACGCTGGTTACATAGCTCAGATCTTCTTTACTCAGGTATTTCTCAAGCATTCTCGCGTTTTTCTGATTGCGGAGATGCCGTGCCAGGCTATAGTTCCAGGCGATCTGGCGGCGCAACATCCGTTCACGAAATGCCACAACCTCATAACCTTCATAATTATCATGTGTGAAGTTCATGATCTGCCGGCCCAATGTTCGCGAATCATTGACAATAGCCCCCCAGATATGCCGCGCTTCCCACCACCGGTCATAAGCCTGGTTGCTCCGGAAACCCAACAATAGAGATATGACCGTACCCAATATTGCCGGTACGGCAATAGGGATGGTAATGCGGGTAATATGGTAATTGCTGAACAATACGGCGATCAACGCACTATACAAAAGGATCACCGCCAATTCATACTTTATCTTTCCAAATACATAACTAAAAGGAATATTTTTCTTCAATAACATATATTCAGTTTTTTATAGTCCATTCATATTCGCGCGCAATCATTTTATTGCGCCATCGCCAACCCAGGTTTTGTGAACGGGATCGTTTCAATAACTACGCGGTTCTTTTGTACCGGCAACTCGCGAACAACCGGAATGCCCGCCTTGCGGAATAACGGTCTTGGATCCACACTAAGTTTATTGATGGGAGTATAGATATATTCATCGGGGCAAACAATGAGATCGATCTCATTCGCATCTACAAAATTGCGGAACATCCTTGCGCTTCCTCCTTCAATAAATTTAAAGAAGACTCCCTGAACGGCTTTCAGATTCTGATCTTTCAACTGTTTGCAGGCCTGGCGAAATTCATCGTTCATAGCATCCGCGTAAGGCATTTTCCTGCCAGGTCGCAACAGTTCGAATTCTGAGTAGGGAAATTCAAAAGCATGGAAAAGAATAATATTTGCATTTCGTGGCTCAAGACACTGGATAGCTTTTTCAGCGAGGCTAAGTGAAGCGGGAGATAGATTGCTGGGAATAAGAATATTTGTCATTGTGTTTTGTTTTAGAACACAAAGATGACGGCGTCACATTGGAAAGGACTAAGAAGAACACCGCAATTCCATGAGAGTGTAATTAGAACCCGCTAAGAAAATCTAATCTGTATTAAAGTAGCAAATGGTGTTCAGGAAGGCCAACAGGTCTGAGAGAAATTACCCGATTGAACATCATCATGCAAAATTTTTATTCTTTTGTTATAGGAAGATAGATATGTACAATGGTACCCTGGCCAAGTCTTGATAATACATCGATTTTTCCTTTGTGCAATCGTATAATATTATTCGAAAGCGGCATGCCGATGCCGTATCCCTCGTATGCCTGGGTATTGGAAGCCCGAAAGAATGGATCATAAATATGTTTCAACTCTTCCTGCGGTATACCGATTCCCTGGTCGGCCACCGTTATGATCGCATGATTTTTGCTAAAGGACAAATCCAGTGTAACTGTTTTGTTATCGGAATATTTGCACCCGTTAAGCACTATATTGCCGATAGCAATTTTGAGCAGATCATAACTACCGATACAAAACATCCTGCGTTCATCATCCGGCAAATGAAGTAATGAAACTTTTACCTGGTTACCGGGCATGATGGAATCTATATTTTCTTTCACATCATAGATCAACTGGTCAAGCCGCACTGAACTCCAGGCGATTTTTTTCCCGTCAAATCCTGTCTGGGCCAGTCCCAATAAACCATTGATCAATGATTTAAGTTTTTCTGCCTGCGATCCGATCTGCTGAATGCTTAGCCGGTACTCCTCGGGCGTTCGATCTTTTGCGAGTACATAATCGGTTTCACCTACAATAGCAGTCAAAGGCGTTCTCAGTTCGTGTGAGGCATTGCTGATAAAATTATTCTGCGTTTCAAAAGCCATTTCAATGCGATCGATCATCTGGTTGAATGTGCGGACCAGTTCTGCGATCTCATCCGTTCCTTCTACCTGTTCCAGGCGGAGGTGTAGATTATTTTCATTGATCTGGTTCACCTTGTTATTGATCGTTCGAAAGGGTCTGAACGTGCGCCGCGAGAAGTAATACCCTATACTGCAGATTAAAAGAATCGTGCCCAGCAGCGCAGAGATCATAATTTCTCTCAGTTGGCTGATAAGCTCCATACCATACTGGTTGGTCGCTGATTTTATAACGATAAAAAGACCGGTTTCATCACGATACAATAGGGCAGCATAGTTGCGGAAATTATTTTCCCTGTATACTGTTTCCCCATTTGCCTGGAATGCAGATACAAGAAATGATAACGGAATTTCAGGAGGAGGATTGGGTATAAAAACATTATTCACCGAGTCTACCTGGAAAACAAAAGCTGTTTCATCAGTCAGTTTCTCAAGATACTCCCGCTGGATGCGGCGAAACGATTCAGTAGAAACTTCGCCAGCCTCAAAACGAAATTTGGCAGAGATGCGAGCCCTGAGTTCGAGTCGTTTGTTGAAATCACGATGCGCAGCTTCATCAATAAAATAATATACGGTGACACCGATGATCACAAAAAATGCACAGGTGAGCCCGGTAAACAGCAGCGTTGTTTTTGCCTGGATCTTCATGCTGCAAACGTTAGGTTACTTTCAGCATATACCCCATACCAATAACAGTCTGGATATATTTCTGTGAAGGATCTTTATCTATTTTTTTTCGCAGGTAATTGACATAAACATCGACCACGTTGGTGCCCATATTGAAATCAATGCCCCACACATTTTCAAGTATCTCCACGCGCGACACCACGCGGTTACGGTTTTTCATTAGGTACTGTAATAACCGGAATTCGGTGGAGGTTAAATTCACCTGTTCTTGCTGGTAATATACCAGCCTTGCATTCAGATTCACCCTTACTTCGCCAAACGAAGTCACGTCCCCTTCCTTTGGTGCTAATTGCTTGCGCCGATAAAGAGAATGAAGGCGGGCTTCCAACTCCGCGAGTTTAAATGGTTTTACGAGATAGTCATCACCTCCCGCGTTGAGACCGGCCACAATGTTTTCGGTGGTGCCTAACGCTGTAAGAAAGAGTATAGGAGTCAGAATATTCTTTTGCCGGAGCTGTGCGCAAAGTTCCATACCGTTGATCTGGGGTAACATGATATCAAGGATAATTACATCAAAATCATTTTGCGTGGCCAGTTGAAGGCCAAGACTGCCATCCGGCGCGACCGTCACTTCATGCCCCTTTTCAAGCAGCCCTTTGTTGATAACGCCTGCCACATGTGGTTCATCTTCTACTAATATCACTTTCATATCTGGCAAAATTACTGCCGCATGGGTAAATATTTAACCAGATTAGGAAACTCTAATATCTCCTCAAGTGACGCCATTTCCAATCAGTTGTATACTGATCATAAGAAGACTGATTTCCAGCGGAATAAAGAGCAGGTCCACCACTGATGCGGGATCTGAAAGCCCTTGTATTACCGGTTCTTTTATTTTAGTTAATGTAATCTTGTATCAGCAGCAATACCGCACAATATCGGGTAGAGAAAGGTCTACGCTACAAAAAATATCAAATCACAGAGAAATGTAAGCTTGTTAGTCTCTGAAGAATTCATTGCCTTTTAGATCAATAAATCCCCTCTTCCAGGGAGGAGTAACAACGCCAAGTAAAAAGAAAGGGTTTTTAGGCGCTGTGTCATACTGTATTCCAGTATTTGTATCCGGCAATGAAATCCAGTATAATTGTGGTTCGAAGAAGACGTACTTACAAGGGATCAGCACATTGTATACTTTTTTTTCATCGGAATATACATAGAACCCCTGCTTGTTATTTTGCATCAAGTATAACCCATCACTGTTGAGGCTGTAGCGTTCTATTTTGTCGTATTTACAAAGCAATAGAACTTTACCAAACTGCACAAGCCCCCATTGGCCGTTTTGTTTTACTAAATAGATGCTGTCGATACCCGATTTTTCGGTTGCTAAAATTTCATCGTACAGGAAAGGAATTTTAATGGTACCGTCAAGCGCTATCATTCCCATTTTGCCATCTTTCTTCGCAAGTAACAAAGAGGCATTATATCCTACCCATCCGACGGAATCATAAATAGCCGAAATGGTGTCAGTTTTTATTATTTTATTGTCCTGTATTATCTCGTAGTAATATCCAACTTTTCCATCTCTTGTAAACAGGCTTTTGTATGGAGGAGAAAAAACATTAACTGGCACAAGGGCTTCATATGTAACAATTTCTGCAGAAGTATCTGCCAGCACCTCTTTCATACTGTCATGAAGTTCTGATGGGTTTTTCTGAAGACCTTTATTGATCAGGGAGCCTGTCTTTGTTATTGTGTAATAAACTTTCTTTTGTTTATCGGTAACAGTTAACACACTATCAATTATATCAATAGCCTCATATTTCAGCGGTAGCAGCCATTTTCTCCGTGAAATATGATATAGCCCCTGGCGATCATTGCTGTCTTTCAATACAGCCAAATCGCCATTTCGCCCCAGTGAGGAATAGATAGGTGCAAGTAGGATTTTCCCGTTATCGATATTTGCCAGCCCGACCTTGTTCTTTGTGGTAATAGATGCAAACCCATCATATGGATTATCAATGGAGAAATCGCCTTTCAATTTGATTTTCCCCGTTTTATCAATGATAGCATTCTCTTTTCCTATTCTCACATGTGCATATCCATAAAAGAAACGGACGGCTTCATCAAACTTTGTGGGTATGACCATCCTGCCAAGTGTATCGCAATAACCCCATTTATTCCCATCTCGAAAAGGGATGAGATAATCTGTTTGGGCGAAAGAATGCACTGTATAAATGAGGGCAAGTATAAGAAATGGATAAGTTTTTCTCATAGAAGAGTAGTTATCGTGCGATAAAAGTAAAGATATAAAGCAGAAATTATAAATGTGTTGATTAATAGAATTGATAATTAAGGAGCTATTTACCCCCGGAGATATTTTATTTTCTCCCATCAATTCTTATATCAATTACCAGGCATCTTAAGTAGATTGAAGGACTTGCTCTCGGGTACCCCGCAAATAAAAGAGGGCGCCTCATATTAGTGAGACATCCTCTTGCTTGAATGTGATCGGGTAACACGATTAGATTTCAGGTTTAATATCTACAATCCACGCTCATAAGCGCCGACCCAAAGTTTATACCAACAAGCTCCATTGCCTGTATGGTAAAAGGTTGATTCTTGTTATCCCGTGTTAATTCAAGGAGACAGAACAATCCTGTCTCCCAGTGATAATGGTTAAGGCCGCCGTCTGTTCCGACATAAATATCTCCCTGATCATCCTCAACAAACCAGGGTTATTTATGGCTATAGACTTTTTGTTCTTTTGGGCATATGAAACTTCGCCTTTTTAGCTTCCCGGTATATTTTTTTACAATTTTGCTTCCGCATTCCTTACAGGTTTTCTGGCTGTATACTTTCCAGTTTTTACTCAGAACACCCTGTTTCTTCCATTTTAAAAAATCATGTGTATAAGAATGTACAGCCTTAATGAGAGCGGTGATTTTTCCGGAAGGCAGGTTTTTCAGTAAAGTTTCCGGGTGAATGCCAGCCCTGTATAAAGCTTCATTCTTAATGATATTACCTGCTCCGGAGAAAATCTCAGGATCCAGCACAAGGTCACCGACCTGTTGATCTGGATATTGCATAAAAAGCTTTTTTACCTTACGGTAGCTCCACTTTGGGGAAAGAAGGTCGAGTTCCCAATCATAGACCGTATTTAAGGGCGCATCTATAAATTTGGCGGAACAGACATAACAATTTAAAACGCCGTTACTGAATTTCAACGCGACTTTCGGATTTGACTTTTTGCCTTCATTGATAGCATAAGTGCCAAACAGAAGAAAATGAATACGTAGGCTAAACCCGGGAAAAACGATCAGGAAATGTTTGCCCCAGGTTTTAAAATCACGGACGGTCTTATTTTTTATTCGGGAAAAGTCGAGATCGGCGTATCCGGAAGCCCGCAGTACCTTTTTTCCTTTGAATGCGGCTACTTCTTCTTTTAGAATGACTAGTGATGGACCTTCCATATTAATAACAGGCAAAAATCAGACCCGTAAAAAAAGACCAATTTAATCCTCGCTTTTTTTAACCACAAGATACCAGTTGTTATCCAGCGGTAAATACCCATAGTCGTAACAATAGTAATAGGTTTTATCATTTTTAGTGGTATAGGTATTTGTAAAATAATTGAATTGAAAGCCAAGTCGCTTCAACCTATCTTCATTCGCTTTGGCGGTTTCAACGCCGTCTTTCAGAAGCCCCTTCAGTATGCGTCGATTTTTACCGAGTGCGTTATTAATGTTACGGATATATTTATTACCGGATCGTTTTAAAAAATTATTATAATTATTACGACAACTATAATCGCAAAACCTTTTATCATTGCGCCCCTGCAAAGACTTTTTACAAAACTCACAGGATCTATGTATTGATTCCGGCTTGGTCATAACTTCCAAAAACATCTTGGATAATTGTTTATCAAAGATATTCCGTGTATAAGCGTTTACAAACGTTTACAAACGGATATAAGCGTTTAAAAACGCCTATTTCATTTTCTATATTTCATATTTGTACTTGCTTTTCACGGATGAGAAAAAAGATTTTTAACGGCTCCTACCCTGAGCACAAAACTTAGAATATGTTTGCTTTAAAGAACAAGGTTCAACTGATTGGCAGTCTTGGAACCAGACCAGAATTGAAAGAAACGGTTAATGGAAAAAAACTAGTCGTTTTCAACATGACAACCGCTGAGTATTATCGTAATGCGAGAGGAGAAAAGGTTGCTGAAATGCAATGGCACCGGCTTGTGGCCTGGGGCAGGATTGCCGAATTCGTTTTAAAATACCTGGATAAGGGGAAAGAAGTTGCTATTGAAGGTAAGTTGATCAATCGGTGTTATATAGACAAGGACGGTCAAAAAAGGCATGTTACGGAAATACAGGTGAATGAGTTGCTATTGCTTGGCCCCAAAGCCCCCCTTAGTTTTTAACCTCGCTTGTTGCCAGAAAAAAAGCAAAAATAATGTGGAAATAGACCGGGCTTTTTCTTTGGCGAAAACGTACTTGCATGAATTATTTAGTGATATCGAAATGCTTTACCTCCGGATCAATGTGGGGCAAAGCGGGATTCAGTAATTTTGACGAATGCATAGAGTGCTTTGTTGATCATATTCTATTATACAAATGTTGAATAGTTTTGGAAAATATTACTCCCGATAGTACTAACCGTGTTTTTAATCTGGCTGTTGAACTTGTAAACCAAAGTTCCCGGAATATTTTCCTTACTGGAAAGGCCGGCACTGGTAAAACAACTTTTCTCCGGCACATCAGAAAAAACTGCTCGAAAGAGATCGCCGTTGTGGCGCCAACAGGGGTTGCGGCTATCAATGCAGGAGGGGTCACCATTCATTCTTTTTTTCAATTACCTATTTCTCCTTTTATTCCCGAAAGCAATGCATTTAATGAAAACGGTAAAGAAATTGCAGACAAACATAGTCTTATCAACAGGCTTCGTTTTAATAGTGATCGCCGGAAAGTATTGCAGCAGCTTGAACTATTGATTATAGACGAGATCAGCATGGTCCGGTGTGATACACTGGATGCAATTGATACAGTGCTCCGGCATATCCGACAACGACCGCATGATCCGTTTGGCGGGGTACAGGTGTTGTTTATTGGTGATATGTTTCAGCTACCTCCAGTGGTTCCAAACGCTGAATGGAATATACTTTCTTCCTTTTATAACAGTCCTTATTTTTTTGATAGCCGGGTCATGAGAGATAAGCCAGCCGTCTATATAGAATTCGATAAAATTTACAGGCAAAGTGACGAACTTTTTATCAAAGCCCTTAACCAGGTACGCAACAACAGACTGGACGAGGAAGGCTTACAGATATTAGACTCACGTTTTCAACCGGCTTTTCAACGCGGGCGGGACAGCGGTTATATAATATTGACTACTCATAATGCAAAGGCTGACGATATCAATTTAATAGAATTGCAGAAACTCACAGGGCAAAAATACTTTTTTGACGCGATAATCGAGGGCGACTTTCCCGAAAAGGCCTATCCGGCCGAGAGTTCACTTGAATTGAAGATAGGCGCGCAGGTTATGTTTATTCGCAACGATATGGACAAGTCCAGGCGGTATTTTAATGGGAAGATCGGGACCGTCATGGAAATAGAAGACGAGAAGATCCTGGTGCTGTGTAAAGGAGATCCTGATGCTATAGAAGTAAGCCGGCATGAATGGAAAAATGTTCGTTATACCCTGAATAATTCTTCGCGGCAGATAGATGAAGAAGAGATGGGATCTTTTACACAGTACCCGCTGAGACTTGCCTGGGCGATTACCATTCATAAAAGTCAGGGCCTTACTTTTGAAAAAGCGATAATTGATGCGGGAGAAGCTTTCGCTCCCGGGCAGGTGTACGTTGCTCTTAGCAGGTGCACCAACCTGGAGGGTATGATTTTAAAAAGCAAAGTTCGTGCTCATGGGCTGTTCAGTGATAAGCGGATTGTGGAGTTTGCACAAACTGCCGCTTCTTCAGATGCACTACAAAAAGAGGTCGAGCTCTCAAGGAATTCTTACAGGTTATTTCTCTTGCAAAATCATTTCGACTTTAAGCAGATCGGCGAGAATGCGCAGTTGATCCAGGATTATATAATTGAACATAACGGATCTTTTAACGATAAGGCCTTACCCTGGATCGGCAAATTAGCAGATCAGGTATCAGCTATACAACAGGTGGCAGGAAAATTTGGTATTCAACTGGCCCAGCTGTTTCAGCAGGTGGAAGGGGAAGAAGATGTTTTACAACAACGGATAGACGCTGCAGTCAATTATTTCATTCCGCATATTAGCGGTTTGCTGAATTTTATGCGACAGTGTAGTATTTCCACCGATAGCCGGCTGCATGCAAAGGAGATAAACGAACTGATCAGGGATATGTCTGCGGGGCTTTCTTTAAAAAAAGAGGTATTGAGCAGCTTTAAAGACAATTTCGAAATTGAAAAATACCAGGCCGCCAGGAAATCGTTTACAAGTCCGCCATTTTCAATTAATGTATATGCCGCATTGGCCGGACAGGAAATAGAAAGCCCCCATCCTCAGCTTTATCAGCAGCTGAGAAAAGAACGAGATAGCATTTGTTCAAAAAAAAACCTACAGGTATATATGGTTGCCGGTAGTAAAACACTTGGTGAATTGGCCCGTTACCTGCCTCAGTCTCTCGAAGAGATGGAGAAGATAAATGGCCTTGGCAAGATAAAAGTTCAGAATTTTGGTCAGCAATTTCTTGATATAATAGTAGGTTACAGCGAGCAGCAGGGTCTGTCCTCATTAATCCACGAAAAGTCCCCCAAAAAGGAAAAGAAAGAATCTAATAAGGGCCGTCCTCCAAAGGGAAGCACCAGAGACGAGTCATTTCGTCTTTTCCGGGAGGGTTGGTCAGTTGCTGAAATAGCAAAAGAGAGGTCTCTTACTGTTCAGACAATAGAATCGCATCTGACCGGTTTTGTGGAACTGGGAGAAATCGAAATAGATGAATTGGTGAGTAAGGAAAAACAGAAGCAGATCGAACCGTTGCTTCAGGAGCATACCACAGGAACTCTGAGTTTTATAAAAGAGAAATTAGGCAACGAAATAAGCTTCGGTGAGATACGGTATGTTATAGCGTGGAGACAATATGTTGCCGGCAAAAACGATGGATAGAAAATAGTGCGTCTATCACAGATGCCTTATAGCAGAAGTCAAGAGTACGCCATTTTTAGAAATCGTACTACTACATATTTTGTATTGCATGTGATTGGGCCACTCCCTACTTTTCCGGTACTAATATTGATTTTATGCCCATCGCGACAAATAAGGAGACTCTTCATACGATAATAGATACGCAGAACCGGCAGACGCCGGTTGCTCATTTCACGGTGCCGGGCAATTGGAAAGCCAGCAGTCAGGTAAAATGGATTTGGGAAAATGTATCCCAACCTGTTACCGTTTACAGTATAGCTTATAACCCCGAAGGAGTTGAATGGGTAGAAATGTTGCCGATGGAATCATTTTATTGGCTGGAACCGAACTTTGGTTTCGATAGACCAGGCAGTTTTAAAATGGGGCAATTCTTTTTACAACCCATGCCGGCAGTTGAAGCAATGAATCGCTGGCTTGTTCCTCGTTATAGAGGAAACCGGCAGCAACTTAGAGTAGTAGATGTGCAGCGCGTTCCCGGCCTCGAAAAAAAAATGAATATTCCCGCTCAACAGCTACCCCTTGAAGGCGTAATGGCGAAAATCGAATACCTTGAAAATGGCAAACAGATCGAAGAGGAGTTATATGGCTTGATGGTGGTACAACAAGCTCCGCCAAGTTATGGTACTGCTGGTACTATTATTCAAACCAATTGGGGCTTTATCCGCACATTTTGTTTCAGGGCAGAAAAAGGAAACCTGGACAAATTGCGTTCTGATTGCTGGGGAATAGTACAATCGATAAAGGCGAACCCAACCTGGGAACAGCAGGTATATACTCCTTTAATACAACAGATCCAGCAAGGATTTCAACAATATCTGCAGGCTGGTTATGACCAAATCAATGCGGCTACCCGAATGAGCCAGATGATTTCGGCGCAGAATAATTCCTTTCTTCAGCAGCAACAGCAAAGAAGGGATGACGAATCAAGGATATATGAACAAAGGAAACAGCAAGAGGCGCAAGATTATGGTAAGTACACCAAAGAGGAAGCATTTGGGGACATGCTTATGGGAAGAGAATCCTATAATGATCCTTATTTTCAATATGGGTCACAGCATACAGGATATAATCAATATGTATGGACAGATGGCCAAGGGAAATATCAATATTCAAATGATGCCAACTTTGATCCCAATATTGGCGGCACACAAAGTTGGACACTGATGGAAAAGAAAACAGTAGGTGGTTAGAAAAGAAGGCTCTTCTATTATGAAATAACAAGGCGGAAGAAATAATTGTAGCAGGGAGAATCGCTTGATAGAATGGTTCGGGAATGGTAATGACTCGATCTTTTATGTTAGATGTTATTCAGCATATAATGCTAATTATTCACATTTGCTTGCGGAAGATTTTTTACATAAAAGTTTATAGTTATCTTTTCATATCAATTCAATTATGGTAAGCGCGACTAACCCAACCCATCGCTTCATAAGCAATCACGTTTTTGCCGAAGTGAGACAAAATTTTTCCAATCAGCAAAATGCACTATTTGCACTTCAATCATTTCACCCCGGAGATGTGATTGCCGAATTTTATGCCGGAACCATTGCCGCCGAGCCAACCTACCTTACGGTTCAGGTTGATGTAGGCAAGCACATCACCCTTCAACCGGAATTTTTACAATATATCAACCATAGTTGTGACCCGAATGTTTTCTTTAATACAACGACTATGCAACTGGTCGCTTTAAAGGAAATTGGTTTCGATGAGGAAATGACCTTTTTCTATCCTTCTACAGAGTGGGAAATGACACAGTCTTTCAATTGTTATTGCGGAACAGCAGCCTGCCTTGGAGATATCAGGGGCGCAGCATTCTTATCAGAGGAAGCATTAAAACAGCATCGGTTTACCGATTTTATTCAACAACAACTGGCGAAACGGACAGCCAGGAAAGTAGCCTGAGTGCATGAAGACAGCCGAAGCCATCCGACTCTTAAAGCCATACAAGATCTGGGTTCTTGCCCCTTTTTTGGAATCTGACGACCCCAACATCCAGCATTATTACGACTTTTCCCAAAGCATAGCAGAGTATACCAAAGTATTCAATGAGCTTAAGGCTGATTGGAAATGGCAACCTGTAACAATGAACGATTATAAAGAAATCGTTGCCACCATTGCTGCAAGTGCCAACGGCAAGACTCCGCTTGTTTTGAACCTTTGTGATGGGGATGAAGTAAATGGTACACCGGGTGTATCTGTAATAAAAGAATTGGAAAAATACGGTCTTATTTATACTGGATCGGATGAGCATTTTTATAAGATTACTACTTCCAAAATACCGATGAAAAAAGCTTTCGACAAGGCAGCTGTTGCTACAGCAAACTGGCGTGTCATAAGTGGAAGCAGGGGATCTACCCGCGGTATTTGCAAAAGAGTCGGCACTCCCCTTATTATTAAACCGGCAGTATCGGGTGGAAGTATGGGAGTTTCAGTAAAAAATGTTGTTCATACTGAAGAAGAGTTGATTAAACGGGTTGAAGACATTCATTCTGGCTACCATGGATGGAACTTACTGGCCGATGGTTTATTTGTAGAACAGTTTATTACTGGACCGGAGTTTACTACTTTCATTACAGGCTCGGCAGATGATCCCGCGAATTGTATTGTTTATGAGCCAGTAGAGCGGGTTTTTCACCCTTCACTACCAGACACCGAACGGTTTTTATCGTTCGACCGGCTTTGGGAAATATATGATGACGAAACTCCCATGCCGCAGAACGAGAATTTTTATGAATATCAACCGGTCGACCCTTCTCTTATTCCTGCTTTAAAGCAACTAAGCCTGGATGCCTATAAATCGTGTGGTGGAAAGGGTTATGCAAGACTGGATATTCGAATTGACTCGCAAACCGGAAAGCTGTATATGCTTGAAGTAAATGCGCAATGCGGTTTAAGCGAAGATGAGAACTATACCTCTATCGGCGCTATTATAAAAGTATCGCAGGTGCCTTATACGGATGTTATTACTGAAATATTGAAAGATGCTCTGCGCAGAAGCATTTTAAGACCACAGCAAACCAAGAAGGTTAGGGCCAAGCGAAAAAAAAAAACAGTTACTGTTAAATAGCCCCGGCTGATTTTTATATACGTCTTCTTATTACCTTAGATTTCATGAAAGTTTGTGTACTGCAACCTGATTACTCCACCACCGGGGTTGATTATAAAAATTATGATCCTCCGCGTGACCTTGCGCTGCTGATACCCGATGCTGAGGTGACAAATGTTTTTCTCAATAAGCTGACAACCTACCGCCAACTCAAGGAATTGGGAAAGCAGGGCTTCGATATTTTTGTAAATCTCTGCGAAGGTTACCTGGAATGGGAGGTGCCGTCGATTGATGTAATATACACACTGGAACTTCTGAACCTGCCATTCACTGGACCCACCACAAAACTATATGATCCGCCAAAAGAGTTGATGAAATACCTGGCTTATTGTGAAGGGGTCACAACGCCGGGGTATGTTGTGATTAATGAAGTGGCCGATACGGAAGAAGCTGTGAAACATTTGAACTTTCCTCTTTTTGTAAAACCGGCGAAAGCTGGAGATAGCCTGGGGATTGATGACGGGTCTCTAGTTTATACAAAGGAGGAACTGGATGAAAAGGTCAATGCAATTTTTGGAGAATATGGGCCTCTTTTAGTTGAAGAGTATATAGCTGGAAGAGAATTTACCGTATTGGTTGCCGCGAATGAAGACGGTAAGACATGCACAGTTTTTCAACCGGTAGAATACCTTTTTCCAGAAGGAAGAGAGTTTAAGACATATGCGCTAAAGACTTCTGAATTGCACCCGGATTGTAATGTTCCCTGTAACGATGCTGCATTAGATAAGGAATTGAGAGCTGCTACAGAAAGGATCTTCAATGGTTTTAACGGAGTTGGTTACGCAAGGCTGGATTTTAGGGTGAACGAAAAGCGCCAGGTGTTTTTCCTGGAAATTAATTTTACCTGTTCTGTTTTTTATAAAGACGGGTATGAGGGCTCAGCTGATTTTGTTTTGAAGTATGACGGCATTGGCCAGTCAGGTTTTCTTCGTCATATGATTGCCGAAGGAATAGCCCGGCATAAAAGAAAAGCGAAGCCATTCTCAATGCGCGGAAATTCAATCGCTGGTTTTGGTATTTATGCTACCACCGAGATAAAGGCCGGATCGATTATTTTCCAGGGAGAAGGGAAAGCGCAAAGGATCATTACAAAGCGGTATGTTGACAAATATTGGAATGAAGAGGAAAAAATGCATTTCCGCCGATATGCATACCCGGTTAGCGAGGAGCTGTTTATTTTATGGGACGAGGACCCTTCGGAATGGGCGCCTCAGAATCATAGTTGTGAACCCAACACTTTTTTTGACGGATTGAATGTAATTGCCAGGAAGCAGATAAAAAAGGATGAAGAACTTACATTGGATTATGCGCTTTTTTTAGATGAAAATATGGAACCATTTCAGTGTCAGTGTGGATCTGCTGGCTGCCGTGGTTTGATAAAAGGAATAACGAATAATTCTGTAAACATCCGGGAAAGAAAATTACTTTTAAGTCAGGCTGTAAAAAACGCAAACAGCTAGGCGCATTCAACCGTTTTATTTCTCTCCAGCCATATATTTTGAAATAACCAACAGAACGACCTCTCTATTGGGGGCTTCAATTTCCTCTAGTTTTAAATTCATTTCTCTTGCTGCAATTTTAATATTTAGCTCTGGATCATATGCAGAAGCTATAACTGCACGTATTTTATATAGTTTTGAAGATTTCAGGCTGTCTAATTGCTCCGAAAAACTATAGTCGTAATTTTTCAACCTGGCCGAATAACTAAAATAAAGACTGTCTCCGGGGAAAGAACTGTCCTTAGAAACATAGATCTCATCAAGAGTTCCCTGCAGCTCCTGATTGGAATACGATAATAACTTAAGGTCGCCTTTTTCAATTGATGAATACAGGTTTATATCTGAAAAAGTTCTTTCTTTCAGAAAATCGGCTACGGGATAACGTTGAATATTCCCTTTGATTGAATCATCGTACAATACTCCGAAGGGGCGGGCTTTCTCAAATACAAAATAGCTTGGCAGTTTATAGGCTTTTAGTTGTTTACCATTTACAACGGAGTCAAAACCTGTATTGAATTGATAAACGCGGATTTTTTCATAGAAAAACACCTCAAGGGTGTTTTCTGCCTGTGTGAGTAATTTGCCTTGTTTGTCCATAAGCGGAAGACTATAACTTATGCGCAAACATTTTAATTGACCACCCTGGGGCTGGGACTGCAACAGGCCTCTGTTATTGCAGCCCCAGAACAGCAGGGTCGAAAATAGAATGTAGTGAAATGACTGAGATTTTTTTATAGGAAACATATACTGCTGTTTATTTATCCACCGAATGATTATGAGTGGAGCTTTGGTTTTTTTCATAGAAGGGGATACTAAAGTATTTGCATTTTAATATGACCTTGACAGTATAATACAAATAGATAGATGCGTAACGAAGGTCTGCGGAGATGTCA
>CAZGSG010000006.1:0-52406 GCA_964528095.1 uncultured Terrimonas sp. | reverse complement strand
ATCCCTGCTAATACTTTGGTTTTGTTTCAACAGATCGAATACAGAGAGTTTTAATTCCGCCTGTTTTTTCTTCAGGAACTTTTTGCCCACGCTTGCATTCCATAACCAGTAGCTCTGGTTGAATCCATCACTAAGGCCTGAATACGTTTGATTCGATAGGTCGTTCTGCAGGAAGAATCCACTTTTGGAAAGAAGGTTCAACTGAAGACCGGCTGACTGGTTAATGTATTTGGTCGTTGCGCTTTTATCTACCGAATTTTTTGTGTTATTGAAGTTTGCATTGTATGAGATATTGAAGTCAATATATTCACTCACGTTGCTGGCTATAACGATACCGGCATTGTACGTGTAGTTGTCCGTTATGCTTTTTACATTGTTGATAATCGCTGGCAACTTGGAATAAGAAACACCTGTGCTAAGGTTTACATTCGACTTAATGAAACTCACTGGTTGGCTGAAAGTGAAAAATGAGCGAATACTTTTATAACCATCCAGGTTTACCGGTACAATCAGCTGTGACCCTTTTCTCAGGATATTATTATTGAGTATTGTTGAATCTCCCAGTTTGGCAATATAAGTAGCATTGGAAATATAATCCTGCTGTGCCTGTAAGAAGATATTTGCAAAAAAGCTCTGTCCTTTTTGCGTATTGGTAAATGTATACCTGCCTGATAAGAAATGCGAATAAGATTGTTTCAGGTTAGGATTACCAGCCGTAAGGCGTACCTGGTTACTGGCATCCACCACATCCTGTAATTGTGTTACACTTGGAAAATTAGTATTTGCCCGGTAAAAAATATTAATACTGCTGCGCGTTGTGATTTTTTTGCGCCACATAAGATTGGGCAATACATTAGTAAATGACTGGTCGATATTGGTAACAGTAGGAAATGTTCGGTCGCTTTGCAATTTTGAATATTGCAGGTTTACTCCCACTGAAAACATATTGTCCCTGCTGTTTCCTAAACGATACGTAACTCCTCCATTTTGCGTAGTGGTGGTATTGTCAAATTTATTGGACAGTGATGGAACAAATTCCGTGTATTCTTTGCCGATCTCATCATAGAGGAATGTTTGCTGATCAGCTTTATTTTTTGAATATGAAGGCGCATAGCTGAATTGCAGCTGGCTCTTGCTGGTAAGCGGCTCTGTATAGGAGATATTGGCTGAAAGATTATAACCGTTCGTTGGATTATCTGTAAACTGGTTTTGTAAAGAATCAGTAACTGTGCTATTGTCTTTAAAGAACCGGTAATAAGAATTCGAATAGGTTTCCCCGTTGTTCTTATTTAGCGCCGTATTAAATCCAATTGAAAAAGTTCTTCCCCTTTTTGCAAAGGAGTGACGGTAAAGAATATTATTCCGGAGATTATAACCATTTCTTGTTACATCTCTATCACTTATAGATGTATTTGTTGTGTCCGAGGTCCCATATAAAGAACTCTCTATTGATTCGGAATTGGAGATATTTTTTTGAAAATTCAGACTTGGACTGATCAGCAACGAATTGTTGGAATCTATTTTATATTCAAGACGGAGGTTAAGCCGGTGATTATAATTCTTGCTCATCGACTGGCTGCTCTGGTTCTGAAAATAATTTTCGCTGATCGTTTCGGTCCTGGTGGAACTATTGTTTTCATTATTGCTGTTATTGAAAAAATAACTACCCTGTACATCCAGCTTAGGGCTCCATTTATCGGAAAAGTTAATGCCGATAGCATTGGTTTTGCTGATACCACTTTGCTGGCCTACAGAAAAATTCTCTCCGCCACCGCCACCAAAATTACCACCGCCACCACCACGACCGCCGCCGCCCCGGCCACCGCCGCCAAAATTACCGCCACCTCCACGGTTGCCACCGCCGCCGGAACTTGTAACGCCTAAAAGATCCTGTGAAGCGAAATTCTGTAAATTGATATTATTGAAGTTCCCTACCAGCGAAAGTCTCCTGTCTCCTTTAAAGAAACTGACATTACCCCCACCGGAATAACGGTCATCTGTACCATAACCCGCGTATATCCGACCAAACTGGCCATTTTTTATACCTGATTTTGTAACGATATTGATCGCTTTTACCGAATTTCCATCATCAAAACCGGTAAACTGTGCCTGATCGCTGAGGCGATCAAAGATCTGTATCTTATCCACCACTTCGGAAGGCAGGTTACGCAGAGCCGCTGTCGCATCATCCCCAAAAAAGTCCCGGCCATCGATAGTGATCTTTTTCACCTGGTCTCCCTGGGCAGTTACAGTGCCATCTTTATCAACGGTAATACCCGGCATTTTTTTGATCAGGTCTTCTGTCGTAGCATCCGGGTTGACTTTGAACTGGCTTGCGTTAATCTGGGTAGTATCTCCTTTTTGCTGTACTGGCGGGGCTTTTGACACCACGGTCACCCCTCCTAACTGCACTGTTTCCTTGGGAATGAACAGGGTGCCGGCATCCACTAATGGAGTAGAATCATTGGTAGCGATGATCTGTTTATATTTTTCGTAGCCGATAAAACTGACTTGCAGGAAGAAAGAATCGATCGGTAAATTGTCAAACTGGAAAATACCTTCTGTATTCGCAGCCACCTTAAATGTGGCGGTCGAATCCTTTATTTTGCTTAATGTAAGCGTGGCGCCTGAAAGGGGTTTATTATCAACCAGGTCGAGTAGTTTACCTTTAATACTTTGAGAATGAGCCGTTATAACAGAAAGAACGACAACAAATAAGGCCAGTAGAGTTTTCTTCATAAAAATTATTACGATGAATAGGACGTTCAAAAGGCAAATAACTTTCGGCTGTGGACCATTCTTTATGCGACGATAATGCCAAAGGAACAGGATACGGTCGCAGAAAGCCTGCCGGAAAAAAGTCAAAACAGAGAATGGCCCGGTATTTTCATTTGAAAGAACTCAAGTATCTTGCACGTTCTTAATTTTTTAAAACATTATGGAGTATAGTAAATTAGTTGCCGTAACTGGATTGCCCGGCTTGTATGAACTTATTAATAGTAAGAATGATGGCGCAATCGTTCGCTCATTAGAAGATAACAGTACAAAATTCGCCTCGTCCCGTATTCACAATTTTTCTCACCTGGAGAGTATTGAGATCTACACGATCAGGGAAAATGTAAACCTGGTGGATATATTCCATGCAATGGAAAAAGCCGGCGGCTCATTACCGGATGGTAAAGACAATGGTGCACTGAAGAAGTATTTTGAAAAAGTATATCCCGATATGGACTTTGAAAGGGTATATGCCAGCGACCTGAAAAAGATGGTAAAATGGTTTGATGTACTCAAGAAGAATAATGTAGAGATCAAATTATCCGAGCCTGCTGAAGAAGAAGTGGAGGAAGTACCTGAAGAAGCTCCTGCAAAAGAAGAAAAACCTGCGAAAAAAGCGGCTGCAAAGAAAAAAGAGCCAGAAGAAGAGCCTAAAGCTGAAGTAAAAGCCCCGGCGAAAAAGAAGGCAGCTACCAAAAAAACGGATGATAGCGATGCTGATTCAGCGGAAACTAAAACCCCGGCAAAAAAGAAAGCAGCTCCTAAAAAGAAATAATGTATTCCTGATAAAGAGCTACCCCGGCGACCTGTACCGTGGTAGCTTTTACATTTAAATTATATGCTATGCCACACAGCGCAGATATAAAAAAACTTCCACGAAAGTTTTTACCGGAGAACTTTGAAATTAAGGACTGGGAATCCCTGGCTCCTTTTTTCAAAGAACTGGCAGAAAGAGAACTTGACTCCCAGGCCACACTTGAGCAATGGTTGAAAGATTCGAGTGAACTGGAAGCGGTTGTAAGCGAGGATGCTTGCTGGAGGCAGATCAAAATGACCTGTGATACAGAGAATAAAGAACTGGAAACGGCCTTTAACTTCTTTATGATGGAGATCCAGCCGAAGATCCAGCCATATGCCGACCTGCTCAACCGGAAGCTGGTCGAATCTCCCTTTACCGGCAAACTGGACAAAACAAAGTATTTTACTTATCTCAGGAATGTAAAAAAGAGCATCGATCTTTTTCGCGAAGCAAATATTCCATTACAGGCCGAGATGGCGGTGGAAGCCCAACGATTTGGTATGATCTCGGGGAAAATGACCGTAGAGGTCAAAGGACAGGAATATACCCTGCAACAGGCGGCTAAATTCCTGGAAGATTCCGACAGAACGATTCGGGAAGAAGTGTACCGTAAGATCAACGAACGCAGGCTTAAGGATAAAGAAGAACTCAATAGCTTGTTTAGTTCATTATTAGGTAAGCGTCACCAGGTAGCATTAAATACGGGGTT
Source organism: uncultured Terrimonas sp. (assembly GCA_964528095.1). Classification (GTDB taxonomy): domain Bacteria; phylum Bacteroidota; class Bacteroidia; order Chitinophagales; family Chitinophagaceae; genus CAZGSG01. Next base: position 48,123 of record CAZGSG010000006.1, on the reverse strand, counting down.
TGAGAATTACCGCGACTTCCGGTTTGTAGAACTTGGAAGATTTGATTATGGTAAAGAAGATTGTTACCAGTTTCATGAAGCGGTGAAACAATATGTGCTGCCCCTGGTAGATCAGTTATACGAAAACAAGAAAAAGAAGCTGGGACTTGATAACCTGCGGCCCTGGGATATAGAAGCCGAACCTGCAGGTATCCAACCATTGCGTCCTTTTAAGACGGGGGAAGAACTTGCAGAAAAAACAATTGAATGCTTCACAAAACTGCGTCCATTCTTTGCTGATTGTATACGTAAGATGAGGGCCATGGGGCATCTTGACCTGGAAAGCAGGAAAGGAAAAGCCCCGGGAGGTTATAACTGTCCGCTGGCCGAAAGCGGAGCGCCATTTATATTTATGAATGCCGCCGGACAATTGGATGATGTAACAACAATGGTACATGAAGGAGGGCATGCGGTACATTCATTCCTCGCACACGACCTTGAATTGAACGGATTCAAGGAATACCCGATGGAAATTGCGGAAGTGGCCAGTATGTCGATGGAGCTTTTTAGTATGGACCACTGGCAGGTGTTCTTTGATAACAAAGAAGAACTGGTACGTGCAATGGAGCAGCAACTGGAAAGGGTGATCACTATATTCCCCTGGATAGCGACTATTGATAAATTCCAGCACTGGGTATACGAACATCCACAACATACAGAAGCGGAAAGAAGCCAGCGCTGGATGGAAATCCTTGAAGAATTTTCTTCAACGAAGATCGACTTTTCAGGCCTGGAAGAATACCGCAGGTACTCCTGGCAGCGGCAACTGCATTTATATGAAGTTCCTTTTTATTATATAGAATACGGTATAGCGCAACTTGGAGCTATTGGAATGTGGCAACAGTATAAAAAAAGCCCCGACACCGCGCTTAATAATTATATAACGGCGCTAGAACTGGGAGGAACACGAACTTTACCAGAGCTGTTCAAGGCAGCAGGTCTTTCTTTTGATTTTTCCCCGGCCCATATTAAAGGGTTAATGGAGTTTGTAAAGGAGGAAACAGACCGTTTGCAGGAATAATTCCGAAAAATACCCCTAAAAGTGGTAGGGCACAAATTCGGAAATATGGGATAAGGGCGTTATTTTTGGATCAGCAAATAAGTAAAACTCATTATACTACTACGATTAAAGCACGTAGTAAAAAATAGCTACTAATCAGAGCCTTAACCTAAGTCCGCGTGTTTCTACACGGGGGCTTTTTTATTTAAGCTGAATTGTTTAATTGCAGAGGAGTGCCGTTGGGCAAACTGAATACACTATGTAGTATTGTTGACTGGATGACAAAGCGGAATCATCGATTACATTCCTTTTAGAAATTTCATTGTGCCATCATTGCTTGTCCATTGCTCTTTCATCCCTCGTTCGTACCGCCTTTATTGTTTTCGTCCACAGCTGATGTGTTTATACCGATTGTTATGTGTTCACGGGAGCCAACAACTAATTTTAGAAATTCCTAAAGTTCGTTTTAACACGGAATCACAGGTGGCCATTGTTTTTGCTTGTGCCGGATTTATTCCTGGTCTCGTTTAGAATCCAACTTAAGAATAAGGAGGTACGGATCAACAAGAAATGTCCTATCTGTTTTAAGCCCTCCGTGCCTGCTGGCTTAAAATCTCTTCAGATCATGTTGAGATAAGTTCTAAAATTTCATGCGACCCTAAGATCTAGCTATTACAGTTTTTACAAACGCCCTGTACCACCACCTCAATTTGTTTCGATTGATAACCCAAAGGAAGTTTAATAGCAGGTGTTACAATATTATCGAGACAATAAGTAACATCACAACTATCGCATACAAAATGAATATGGTGATCATGATGATGTCCTTCTGAGCATTCGTCTTTACATAATGCATAACGAATAGAATTATCCGCGGTAGGAATAGTATGAATGATCCCCTTTTCTACAAATACCTGTAAGGTCCGGTATACGGTAACACGGTCAAATTTTTCGCCGGCTTTTTTTTCAATATCACCATGTGCCAGCGCACCTTTCTCATTTAGAAACAAGCCTAATATCTTCTCCCTGCTATCAGTTACACTCAGCTTATTTTTTTTAAGAATTTCTTTTATCGCTTCCATAACACTTGATTTTATAATTAAAAATCATTCTTTTTCTTTCAATAATTTTTCAGCAGCTACAAGCATCTCTTTTATTTCTTCTTCCTTCAGCCCGTCATAGATCTTCCTTACATCACCCTTTCTGTCTACCAATGCCCAGTTCTGCGTATGTAAAAAATCATCATTGATATCTTTCAGATTGTTGTTGGGATCATCGATCACATAACTTATTCTCGCAGTATTGTACAGGCTTAGTTTATCGCCCGTGAGAAAGACCCATTTAGCCGTGTTCACTTTCATGGAATCTGCATATTTTTTTAATTGGACAGCAGAATCTGTTTCCGGATCGCAGGTAAATGACAGGATACGAAAATCCTTTTCATCTTTAAAACGGTCATATACGGTTCGCATATTAGCGTTCATGTCTTTGCAAATACCGGGACAGGTAGTAAAAAAATACTCAGCCACATAAACCTTGCCCAGCATATCCTTGTCGGTGACCTTCTCCCCGTCCTGGTTGACAAAGGAAAAAGGGCGCACATAACTCACCGGGGGAATCGAGATTTTGCCGAATCCAGGTATCAGCGCAGTTAAGCCAAAATAGAAGGCTATGGCTACGATGACAAAAAATCCCAGGTACAGCGCTCTTTTCTTGGACATAATTATTTTATTCAGATGATCCTGCAAAGTTAACGAAGCTGGGGGATTTATATTTTGCAACATCGTTGCCTTTTTGTATTTTTGCCCTCTTTATGAGTACAAAGATCAATTGGGACGCTTTGGGGATCAGTGCTTCGCTGGCCTGCGCTATTCATTGTGCCCTGTTACCGCTTTTTTATACCAGTCTTCCTTTATTTGGTATCAATGTTATTCATAATATAGCGTTTGAGACCGGTATGATCGCCCTGGCTTTTTGCATCGGGTGTTATTCTTTTTATCATGGCTTCAAAAAACACCACCATAGTTATCAGCCCTTCCTGCTTTTTAGCGCAGGTTTTATTCTTCTTATCCTGAAGCAGTTCTTTATTCACTACGAGACATGGCTGCTGGTACCCGCCGTTATTCTTATTGTTTGGGCCCATTTTATCAATTACCGTCTTTGCAGGGTGCATGATCATGCACATGCAGACGATTGTGATCATCATGCTAAGCGGTAAAAGAATAAAGGGTTAGTGTTCTCTTTTATATAAGTTATCTTGCCCAATAGCCAGAAAATTATTATTTATATTTACGAAGACAAATGAAATGACAGGATATACTGAATATCCTCTCTTTATCTCCTTTATTCTTTTATCGCTTAGCTATGAAGTTAATCACAAGCATTTTTCTCTTAGTTACCATTCAATCCTTCGCGCAACAAACCGACGAAACGCTTATCCGTCAATTACTGGATAAACAAACGGCTGCATGGAACCGTGGAGATATAAATAGTTTTATGAAAGGATATTGGGAAAATGACTCCCTGATGTTTATTGGTAAAAGCGGGGTCACCTATGGCTGGACCAATACTTTGAATAATTATAAAAAAAATTACGCAGACACAACACAAATGGGCAAACTCGCTTTTACGATCCTTGTTGTAAAACGATTATCGCCTGAATATTTTAATGTAGTGGGCAAATGGCATCTAAGCCGCAGTATCGGCGATCTTAGCGGTCATTACACGCTTGTATTCCGAAAGATCGGTGGCAGCTGGGTAATTGTTCAGGACCATAGCAGCTAGCATTTAACCAGCAGCTTCCGTATAGGTGAACCGGTAACCCAGTCCATGAATCGTTTCAATAGTAACAGCAGGCTCTACTGCCAGGATCTTGCGAAGCCTGGTTATAAAAACATCCATGCTCCTGCCCAGGAAAAAATCATTTTTACCCCATACGGCAGACAGGATTTCTTCTCTTTTCAAAACTTTATTGGGATGCAGGCAAAGAAACTGGAGTAGCTCGGATTCTTTTTGTGTCAGGTTCACTTTTTCTTTTTCATTGGTGAGAATAAGTTCATCCGGCAGAAAAACAAACTGTCCAATGGGGAATGATTTTTTGGAATCATTGATCACCATTTTATTTCTACGTAAAAAAACATTGATACGTAGCAATAGCTCCTTCATGCTGAATGGCTTGGTTATGTAGTCGTCACCACCGGAATCAAATCCTTTTATTTTATCTTCTTCCAGTGATTTGGCGGTAAGGAAAAGAATAGGCACTACATCGCTTTTTTGCCTGATCTTTTTTGCCACGCTATAACCATCGCGGTAAGGCATATTAATATCCAGTATACAAAGCTGCGGATTTGTTTTTTGAAAATACTCCCAGGCGGTTTCGCCATCGGGACAATTCACCACCTGGTAGCCCGCGTCTTCAAGACTGTCTTTAATGATGAATCCGAGTTGAAGATCATCCTCCGCTACCAGGATCCTTATTTTCTGTTCCATAATAAATTTTTATACAGGTAGTTCAATAGCAAAACAACTTCCTTTACCATACCGGCTTTCCACTTTGATCTTTCCTTTGTGTGCATCCACGATCATTTTTACAAAACTCAGGCCTATTCCAAAGCCCTTGGCTGTATAGGTTTCGCCGTTGCGCACCCGGAAGAATTTTTTAAATATATTCTTCACCTGATCCTTTTCAATACCTATGCCATTATCTTCTACCGAGAGGATAAGGGCAGCACCCTTGCTACTTGTGCTGATCGTTACCACGGGTTGTCTTGCATACTTGATCGCATTGTCGAGCAGGTTGGTAATTACAATAATGAGGTAATCCTTATCTGCCGTCAGAACCGGGTCTTTAGCCAGGAGATCGTAATGCACGATTGCTTTGCGTTCATCAATCAGCGGCCCAAGATTATTTACCGCCTCCTGGATAAGTATATGCAGGTTCACCTTTTCTTTATTGAGATGTAACTGGTTTGGTTCGGTATACGCGAATCTCAGCAGTTTTTCTACCTGGCTTTGCAGGTAGGCCGACTGGTATTCTACAATACCGGCATAGGTCAATAGTTTATCAGGCTTTTCAGCAATAGCCGGGTTTTTTAATACTTCAGCTGCAAGACTAATTACAGCCACGGGTGTTTTAAATTCATGGGTGAACGAATGGATGAAATCACGCTGCGTCTCGTTTACAAACTTTTGCCTGTAAAAATAAAACAGGCTACCTGCCAGCAATATCAAAACGATCAGCAGGACCACGCTGCTGATGATCCAGAAATTCATTTCACCAAGAATATACTGGTGTCGGTTAGGAAAATATAAAGCAATATGATCATAGCTGCTTTTTGAATCAGGCAAAGAAAAAGACGCGGCATTTTTTACCCCGGCGGAGGCCATGAGTTGTGTATAAATATACCTGGAGGAGTCGGCACTATACACACCAAGCAGGCAGTTGGTAAAAACGCCATTGTCTTCGAGTTCATATTGCAGGTAACTGATCAGTGAATCCTTATCAATTGGTAAGGGAATGTTGGCGAGATAAAGGTTCGGTGATGTATTCTCGATCAGTTCATTAAGATGAGCAGAATTGTAACTGTTAATTTCAAGATCTTCATATAGCCCTCTTACTGTCTTTACAATATTGTGATTGAATTCTTTTTCCTCCAGCCGGTACACTTTTTTAAGCCAGACCAATTGAAAAACAATGATCGTGGCCATAATGATCGTGCTGATAAAAATTGCCAGCCTTACGGTAGATGATCGTAGGAGTAATGAAGCCATAATAAAACGTAGCGCAAAGATTTTTATTCAATTGAATAACTCTTGTTAACATCTGTTAATGGAAAGTTAACCGATTTTTTACTCCTGTAAATAAAAAAGCAGCACTTCGCAAGTGCTGCTTTTAGAAGTCCGTCTGCCTGTTTTTACTGGGCTTTAGTTTTCATAGCCTCTTTATTTTTAACAACATGATGTTTCCTTTTAATGGCAGTTGCCGGTGTAATCGTTTTTTTCTCTTCTGCTGCAGGTGTGGCGGCGCTGGTTGTTGTGGCAGCCTTTGCTACAGGGCTAGTATGTTGGTGTGCGGCAACGGGCTTTTTAGTTGCAGCGGGGCTTGGTTGTTTTTGTGTTTGTGCGTTGCTTACAGCAGCAATCAGTAAAAATGTGACAAAGGCGATGATGTACTTTTTCATAAATTATTTATTTAGCTTAAAATGATCCTGCTAATTTGGACTAATAATCGGCGGCAAAGAAAAAATCAATCGTACTTAACGTTAGCTTAACGGGTGTTAAGAAGAAAAAAAATCCCGATTGCAGGATATTAATCGGGTTGAATGGCATACCGCCGCTGTATCCTGTCAAATACAAAATAAGAAGCGACCAGCCCTACGGAAGAAAAAGCGATATCATAAAGATCAAAAGTGCGGCCAAAGAAAGGGATTAGTTGAAGATACTCGTTGACGATAAGCATGCCGAATCCCATGATACAAACAAGGCGCAGATCATAAGCCGACTGGATGCGAAATATGCGGGCTACCAGGAAATTTTTACCGGTAAAAAACCAATAGGCGCCAAAAGGAATAAGAAAGGAACCAAACAGGTTAGGCGCAATTCCCAGGAAAAACCTGGCAGGGTCATCAAACAGGTAAAGTGGGCGAATGACGATCTTAATGGTCCAGATAAGCAGTGCTCCAACGATCACCATTCTTTTGCAGGTTTGTTTCAGTTCCATGAAATAGTAGATATAGGCGACAAAATAATTATTTCAGACTAGCTAATATATACCTCGTAGCTGGTATTTTTCTGGTGTAACGTTAAAATTAGCAGGAAGTTACTTTCTCCAGGCGCGATAATAATAGCGCATCAGCAGGCAAAAAAGAGTAAACATGATAGTATAAAACAGTATTACTGCAATAAGGGAGTGCTCTTTCGGGTAAGCCAGGCCAGCATAAAGGCCGATGGCCACAAAACTCATCAGCCAGAACAGGCCAAAACAAATGGAATAGAGGATCTTTTTAAAATACTTTTTTACCTCAGGGTCCCATCCTTGTTCCATAACGAAAGTTTTAATGAGAAATTTATTGAGCGTGTATCAGGGTACCAACAGACTTTTAAAAGCGGCCGAATCGCCGCTGAAGACATTAAAATCAACTTTGGAAGTAATGCCATTTACATTGCCCCTGTCATTGTGTTGCCAGAATACCCAGCCCCTGTTGATACGGGGTTGTGCCTGTTCATAATAATGTGCCACCCAAAGCGGGTATTTATCAAAATCGCTGCCCAGGTTCTTTTTGTAAAAATCCACATTGGTATAAATAATAGGCTTTACCTGGTAATAATTTTCTACCACATCCAGCCACTGGGTTACTTCAGCTTTTAACTGAGTTTTCGATACGCCGAACAGTTGTTCTATATCGAGCACCGGCGGCAGGTCGCCACTTTGAAGATCTACTCTTTTTATGAAATTCTGAGCCTGCATTTTTCCATCTTTTGTTGGGATAAAAAAATGATAAGCTCCGCGAACGATATCATTGCTTTTCGCTTTTTTCCAGTTGCGGAAAAATTGCGGATCAACATTGCCGATGCCCTCTGTGGCTTTAATAAAAGCAAAACCGAGCTTTACATCCAATACCTGCATTGATTTTACCTCTTCCCATGCAATCGTATGCTGGTATCTTGACACATCAATGCCATGAATATCATAAGCCGCGGGAATAGAGATGCCGAAAGCAGGATAGCGGCTGAATTTCGCATTGCGGTATTGAAACCATTTATAGGCCATCCAACCGGCAAGGCCGGCCAGCGCGATTAAGCTACAATAAATGACCCAGCGGGTGATCTTTTTCTTTCGGCGGGATGACATGAGGAACAGGTTGCTTTTTCCGTACTTCCCGCAAATATAAAAGCTATCAGGTTCTTAAAGTGTTAATTCAGCACTCCCCGATATTTTATAAAACGCCTTTTGAAAAGAAAACGCAACAGGAATACCAACAATTATTTTCTGACCGGGTTTAAAGGCCAGGGATGAGCATATCTTCCGAATAAAGGAGGGGCTGCAACCGGGAAGTAATGGGCTGGCAGCTTAGTTCCGGATATATTTGACGAAGAAATTATCATTAATACTCTCAGAAGCCTGCAGCTGTTGTTCTACACCAGCTACTTTGGATATATAAACCAAGCCCTTTGCACCTGCGTAGTCCCTGGCAGAACTATATGAATAATCGACAGCCATATCTACATAACGGTCGCGTACCGGCTTATCATGTACAAACTGGAAATAGTCGAGTGTGGAAGCGGTATTTTTCAGGTCAATAGCAACAGGACTATTGCAGGTCTGCCAGATATCAAGATTTTTAAAGCGTTCAAGCATCCATGCTTTTCGTATTTCCGGTTCGGCATCCAGTGCTTCAAGTATTTTGGTGGTGGTAAAGGCCTTGTATTGTTTTTCAATATCTGTTATGGTATACCCTTCTTTCGCCTGCGCTATCAGGTGAAGGTGATTGCTCATCAGGCACCAGGCATGCACTTTCAGGCCTTTTGTTTCTATAAAATGATTGAGTGTATGAACAATGACCTGTTTATATACCGGGCGAATGAAGACATCAACCCAGTCAATCGTATTAAAAGTGATAAAATAGCAGGCCTGCCTGTTATTTAGATCGTGAATGGAGCGCAGCATATTTACTGTTTTATATTATCAGCACTATTGTCAAAGACAAACCTCAGCCGCACTATGCAAATGGTGTTCCGAAGATGAAAAATGTGAAAAAGTAGTGTGTTTGTGCCTGAAAATTACCCTGTTAATAGTAAAATAAGCACGACAAATGTCTACTTATAATATTCAGTCAGTATACCTGCTATAAACAAAACGGCTGTGCTGTTATGAACCCGGGTATTGACCGGATTGTAAAAGACGAACCTGTATTATCCGGAGACCAACAGCTTTAATAGGGGTTTTTTCATTTTGTCTCCTGATTTACTATGACTATCCGCATTGGTGCCTGCTTTATCCAAATTAAAAAAAACGCGGCCTGTGACGATATAGCTTTATGATATCAACGATTCACTATTAAACTTTATACAATGAAAAAACAAATCAGGAAATACATGATAGCCGGAGTTTTTAGCTTCTTATCCCTGGCTTCAATAGGCCAGCAGGAACATCAGCACAAGCCATCCTGGATCTCCTCCAAAGGATATTGGGTGGTAGAAGGGAATATCCATTCGCCGTTACAACACACGATCCGATTTTACAATAATGACAATTTATTGATAGGTATCAAAGAGCTGGGAGGCGTAAAACTGGATATAAAAAAACGCAAAGTGAAAATGATGCTGAAAGAAAGTCTCGAATCATCCCTGCTGGCCTGGGAGCAGAAAAAGACAGACCACAATCAACCCATTATGGCCACGATCAAACCTTAATAAACGGTGTTTATTTACGTGAAAGCCGGCCCGTTCTCGGGCGGGCTTATTTCGTTTAATGAATTTTGTCGCCAAAAACCGCTTTTATGACGATAAATGGAGAACACGGATTGGAAGCTGATTACGGGGTTCGTAATTTTATGATAGTTCACATGCAACAGTATCCATTCATATTTTCTGACGAGCGCCGGTATCGAATACGCCGTCATTTTGCATTTTGGAGCATCTGGTGGGTGTTCCAGGGATTCCTGTATTCGTTCATTGCTATTGGCACAGGTATAGATTATCCGTTACGTCTTTTATCTTCCCTGTTCGAATCGCTGATCTACCTCGTTCCCCATATTTTCCTGGCTTATTCACTGATGTATTTTGTTATTCCCCGCTTTTTACTGAGACAGAAATACTGGCTTACAGCTTTGTGCGTGGTCATCATTTTTTTAATAACCAGTGCTATCTCTGCCGCCCTATCGGTAACGATCATAAAAACGGTACGTGACCTGATTATTGGCAACCAGGGATATAATCCACAAAGAACAACGGCAGTAAATATTTTTTTTTCATTGATGGCGGGATTCAGAGGTGGTATTACGATCGGTGGTATGGCCGCTTCCATCAAGCTGATGAAATACTGGTATGTAAAGGAGCAACGCAATTTGCAATTACAAAAGGAAAATGTAGAAGCGCAATTACAATTACTAAAAGCCCAGGTACATCCACATTTCTTATTCAATACGCTTAATAATATTTACTCCCATACGCAGAACACCGCGCCTGTTGCTTCTGCCTTAGTGAGCGGACTTTCGGATATGTTACGGTTTATTTTGTATGAAAGTAATCAACCTGTCGTGGCTTTATCCAAGGAAATCAAGATGATCAACGATTATATTACGCTGGAAAAGATACGCTATGGTAACAAACTGGACCTGCATGTAGACCTGCCCGAACAAACAAATGATCTATACATTACGCCCCTTTTACTGCTTCCGCTTATTGAAAATTCGTTCAAACACGGAGCCAGCAATATGCTTGATCAGCCCTGGATCAGTTTGAAGATACAGGTGCAGGGGCAACAGATGCAGATGAAATTATTGAATGGCAGGTCAGAGGGCCTTGAAATAGAAGAGACCACTTCTGGCATTGGCATACAAAACGTAGAAAAAAGACTTGCGCTCTTATATCCCAACCGGCATGAGTTCCTGATCACCAGCGATGATGAAGTTTTTATTGTTAATTTGAAAATAGAGCTCGAAAAAGGAAAAGACCCTATCTTGAAAGTTAAACAAACCGTTGAGCCAAGCCATGTCTGAAACAACGCCCATCCGCTGCCTGATCGTAGATGATGAACCGCCGGCCCGGGAGATCATCCGGCGTTATATTGAACAGGTGCCCACGTTGCAATTGGCAGGTGAATGCGGTAATGCCATACAGGCGTTTACCTTTTTACAGCAATATCCTGTTGATCTTTTATTTCTTGATATACGAATGCCCCAGCTAAATGGCAATGATTTTCTAAAAGCACTAAAGAATCCGCCGAAAGTCATTTTTACTACGGCTTATTCAGAATACGCGCTGGAAAGCTATGATCTCGACGTGGTGGATTACCTGCTGAAACCGATCCCGTTCGACCGGTTTCTAAAAGGGGTGAGCAAGGCCTATGGGCTGCGTATAGATAAAACAGAAACAATACCGGTAGTGGAAGAAAAAAAGATGGAATCATTCGTTTACTTCCGGGCAGACAGGAAGATGATCAAGGTAATGCTACAGGATATACTGTATATCGAAAGCATGAAGGACTATGTAAAAGTGGTGACGAAGGGCGAGGTCATCATTACCAAACAATCGATCAGTTCTGTTGAAGCCATGTTGCCCGAGAAAGAATTTGTACGCGTGCATCGCTCATATATTGTATCATTGAACCGCATAAAGACCTATACCTCGGAACTGATCGAGATTGAAAAGACAGAGATCCCGATCGGTAAACTATACAGGAATGGAGTGCTGAAAATGTTGGAGTAACAGGTGGATTTGACCAGACCTGTATCGAAAAAAAATAAATAGGTAAAATTGCAGTTGTATTAAACAAAATAACCAGCAAAGAAATGTGCCGCTATGCCACGTCATTATACAAACAACATTATGCATGCTTTAAATGCAGGAAAACATTTAAGCGCAGGCTGATGTGGGACATAAACCGTGGTGATGAACGCACGGTAGAAGCAAAATGCCCGCAATGCGGAGAGTTGATGGCAAACATGGGAAAGGACTTCGCATCGCCTAAAAAGAATGATGTAAAACAATGGCAACATATTCAAAATCTGTATGCTGTTGGCATAGCGTTTCATTCCTGTGGGTGTACCGGGCCGGGTTATATACCAAACACAACTGAAAAACTGGTTTCCTACCTCGAAGAATTAAAAACCGAATACCAGTATAATTTAGATTTCTGGAGAGCCCGGGAAGAACCGGTTGGCCAAAAAGAAATCGACCGGGATAAAAACAGGAACTGGGAATTTATAACCAGGGTACCGGGTAAATTAGGTCAAAAGCAACCTGTAGCCAATGAAGAAGCCAAGAATTACTGGCTGGGACGCATACAGGAGGTCGAAAGAAAACTTGAAAAGATGAATGCTGAAAGCTGATCTCACTCAAGATTAGTGTTGGATAAATCTTCAGCAGTACTTATTATTTATACAAAAGATAATAAAGAGGCCCTCCATTAATCTTATTCAATGATCCTCAACTTCGCATAGTTGAGCATGATCTTTTTCTCTCCATTTAACTCAAACTTTACTGTAGCCACCGGGTTATGTGCCGCTCCTTCCATTTTAATTACTTCGCCAAAACCAAATTTCTGGTGTTCCACTTTTTGTCCTGCCTGTAAACCGGAGATATCACTGGGCACAAAATCAGCAGAGACTTTATGTTCTACTGTTTTTTGAGCAGTCGATTTAGGTGGTAAATAAGAAGGCGTTTCTTTTTTAGCGCCCGGCGTTTTCTCATTAAAATAAGTTCTTGAATTATCATCGCCAAAAGCACCACCCTTCATCCGGTCGAATGCAGAACCCTTGGTCCAGCTTGAGCCCTGGTTCCTGCTGCCCCCGCCTGCATAACTCTTATCTAAAAACTCTTCGGGCAGTTCTTCTATAAAACGGCTGGGTTCATTTTGTACGAGAGAGCCAAAACGATACCTTGAATTGGCATAAGAAAGCCAGAGCCTGTTTTTTGCACGGGTTATAGCAACATAAAAAAGTCTGCGCTCTTCTTCCAGCTCTTCTCTTGTATTGATGCTCATGCCGCTTGGGAAAAGCATTTCTTCCAGGCCAGCGACAAATACGCATTGAAATTCCAGTCCCTTTGCCGCATGCACGGTCATTAACTTTACTACATCGGCATTCGGGTCTTTCTGGTCAGCATCCGTAAGCAATGTTATCTGTTGTAGGTAGGCTCCCAGCGACTTATCGCCCACTTCGCCATCTTCTTCATTCAACGGTGTTTCTATCCATTCTTTTATAGAATTCAGCAATTCCTGGATATTCTCATACCGCGCAACGCCTTCTGTTGATTTGTCATTGAATAATTCCTTGATAATATTCGTCTGCTTGCCTACATGAAATGCGATCTCATAAGCATTTTGTTTGCCGGTCATGCTCTGAAAACTACGGATCATCAGCACAAAATTTTCGATTGCCTCAAGTGTGCCGGCCTTAAAACCAAATTCTTTTGCCCTTTCCAGTATTTCCCACATGGAAATATTGTTCTCATTGGCATACAGCACCAGCCGGTCTATTGTTGTTTTACCAATGCCCCGAACAGGAAAGTTGATAATCCGTTTTAATCCTTCTTCGTCTTTGGGATTGACCAGCACCCGCAGGTAAGCGATAAAATCCTTTACCTCTTTGCGCTGGTAAAAGCTTATACCGCCATAAATAATGTAGGGAATGGCCATACGGCGAAGGCTTTCTTCAAATGCACGGCTTTGCGCATTGGTACGATACAGGATCGCGAACTCTTTATTTGCATAATGATTACGCAGCTTTTGCTCCTGTATGGCATCGGCGACAAATTTACCCTCATCATTATCGGTCATTGTACGCACCAGCTTTATCTTTTCGCCAGAGCTATTATCGGTCCAGAGATTTTTCGGGATCTGGCCTTTATTGTTCTTGATGATCTCGTTAGCTACTTTCAGGATACTTTGTGTACTGCGGTAATTCTGTTCCAGTTTAATTATGGCAACATCATCATAATCTTTCTGGAACTGTAATATGTTTTGAATAGTGGCGCCACGAAAACTGTAGATACTTTGCGCATCATCACCTACCACGCATATATTTTCATGTTGTGCGGCCAATAATTTGATCACTTCATACTGGGCCGGGTTGGTATCCTGGTACTCATCAATCAGTATATACCGGAATTTGGTTTGGTATTTTACCAATGCTTCCGGGAATAAGGTCAATAGACGGTACATCTGGTACAGCAGGTCGTCAAAGTCCATTGCCCCGTTCTTAAAACATCTTTTGTAATAAGCATCATAGATATTGGCAATAGCGGGTCTGTTTGCCCGCATATCTTCCTGTTGCAGGTAATAGTCATTGCGGTATTCATCCGGACCTACCAGTGCATTTTTGGCGGCAGATATACGGTTATATACCACATTGGGTTTGTAGTGTTTGTCATCCAGGTCCAACTCATTGATCACCGTCTTCACTACGCTTTTGGCATCATCCGTATCATAGATGGTAAAGCTATTGGGGTAACCGAGCCTGTGTGCTTCGCTTCTTAATATTCTTGCAAATACGCTGTGAAAAGTGCCAATATATAAATTCCTTGCTTCATTATTGCCCAGGATATGTGCGATACGTTCTTTCATTTCCTTGGCAGCCTTATTAGTAAATGTGAGGGCCAGGATATGGAAAGCATCCACACCGTTTGCCATGAGATGGGCAATACGGGTGGTCAATACCTTTGTTTTACCACTACCTGCACCGGCAACGATCATTATTGGGCCATTTACATGCAGTACCGCCTGTTTCTGCGGTTCATTTAATCCACTCAAATAGTCTTGCATGGGTGCAAGTTACAGCAGATCAACTTTCTGAAAATATTTTATGTACAACCTTTATCTGGCGTTGCTTTTGCAGCTTTTTATAAAACTGCCATATGCAAAAACAACACACACACCCTGAAAAAAGGGATCACCGCCTGCTGGATAAAAAAGCCGAGGAATACCTGCGGAAAGGAGGTAAAATTGAAGGAATGCCCAACCTGAAGGACAAAGAAGAGCGAAGAAAGGAGATCCGGGAACGAGATAAAAAAGAACAGGGAGAAAATTAATGACCGGGGTCAATTTTTATTTTTAAACAGTATCCGCAGCAGTGTTTAACGATGTTGAGATATTGCAGGAATATCTTTTTTTTGTAACTTACGTATTCATCAAAAAAAAGGAGGTATTCATGACATCTATAGAATATTCATGGAAACCTTCGGCCAGTTTCGCCTGACCGGGTTTGCTCCAATTAAATATTCACCCGCTTTGCTATATGCAGAAGCGGGTTTTTTATTTAAGAGTACGATTAACAAGTCTGTCACCCGGAAATAACACTCATCGCGCGCATAAGACACAGCGGTGACAAATAGCACATCTGACGCAAACAGTTTATTTAATTACTTGTTAAAGCCTCCCGCTACAGGCATCTAAAGCCAGCCATATTCGTTAATAGGATTAAATCTACATCCATGCGCCTGGCTAAACACTATTACTATTTACTGATCGTAATAAGCGGTCTTGTTTTTTTTACAGCATGTAAAAAAGATAAATCTACTACTGAACCTGCAAACGAAGATGACTGTATTGTTCAGAGTGCTGCAGACAATGGCAGGGCTATCGAGGGACAATACATTATTACCTATAGCCCCACAACGCAAAGTAAAACGCTTGCCGAAGGCAAACTGGCACAATTACCTGCAAACATCCTGGAAAAGAATGCGATTCGTTCATCTGGTGTGCTGGAATCATTTGCCGGTGAACAGGGTGGTTTTATTGCAAAAATTTCCGGGGAAGAGGCAGAACGTTTAAGAGGAGATGAACGTGTAAGTATTGTAGAACAGGATCGTGTGGTAGCACTGGGCACCTGCTTCACGGTAGTAGAGCCCCGGCTGGTGACCTGGAGCGCAAAACGGATAGGCTATGGCGATGGCACCGGCAAAACAGCCTGGATCATTGATACTGGGATTGATTTTGATCATCCCGACCTGAATGTGGACGTGGCCAGGAGTCGCTCATTTATAAGTGGTGAAACATCTGCCGATGATGAAAACGGGCATGGTACACATGTGGCTGGCATTATTGGTGCAAAAAATAATACGATTGGAATACTTGGAATTGCCTCCGGCGCAAATCTTGTTTCGCTGCGGGTTTTAAAAGCAGATGGAGAAGGGCTTGTTTCTTCTATTATACAGGCGCTGGCCTATGTAAGTACGAATGCAAAAGCCGGTGATGTGGTAAACCTAAGCCTCGGTGAAGAAGAAGTTTCCGCTTCGCTAGATCAGCAGGTAAAGAACATAGCTGCCAAAGGAATATTTGTAGCGATAGCGGCGGGTAATGATAGCAAACCTGCTATTCAATTCTCACCAGGCCGCGCAAACGCAACGAATATTTATACGGTGTCAGCTATTGATAGTCTTGACAATTTTGCGTCGTTCTCTAATTATGGTAATGATGCGGTGGATGTGGCTGCTCCCGGGGTCAGGATCATATCCTGCTATCTGAATGGCAGGTATGCTATCATGAGTGGCACTTCCATGGCAGCCCCACATGTGGCTGGTTTGTTATTGCTGAAGGGAAATGCTATAACAAGTTCCGGAACCGCTAAAAATGACCCGGATGGAGTGCCCGATCCGATCGCACATTACTAAGGCGTACTATCCGATGTTTTACCAGACATGCGTTCATAAGAATTCGTGTCTTTTTTATCATAAGGAATACGGTCTGCCGCATTATCTGAATTGCCGTTTGGATGCATGTTCAGGCTATCATTTTTATCCCTGTCAGGGTCAGATGAATTATTACAGGAAATAATAGTACCTGCTATCAGTAGTATTGATAATATTCTTTTCATAACAATTGAATTTTAGTGATAGATTATTTTACTGTTCCTGAACCGGCCGGAAAAACAGGATGATGTGTTTTCTTTGAAGTTGCCAGGTTTCTCACCAACTGTATAAGACTTACCAGCCCGATTGCTACAATGCCGGTCCAGGCAATTAATATGATGTCACTATAAGTTTCTGCATTAATGCTTTTTCTTTTAATAATGATGCCATACAGCGCCCACATGATCACCATACCAAAAAAAACATTCTTTCGAATAAGCACGGCGCAGATTGTAATGAGTATTGCGATGACGATCATGATCCTTGTCCAGGTAATAGCGCTATAACCAAGACCGAATCCATCCCAGCCAATAGACACCAGGTAAATGGAGGTATTGGCTATGGTAGCAATGGCTATCCAGGCAAAATAGATACTGAGTGGAAACTGGGTAAAGATCTTGGAACCCGCATTTAATTGCGGGTCATGAATACCGAGCCGTAGATTCATTACGATAAGGGTGATCAACTGTAAGGCGATCATTACCAATGAAGCGGCTATCTGCGCATTTGTCCATAACAAAAGCCAGGCAATCGTAAATAGATTATTGAAAAGAAACCAGCCACCGATTTTTGAGAGATCTATGTTTGACTGGTGAAGCGCTGATTGCCGGTAAGCACTAATAAGGTGATAAATACAAAACCCCAGTAATGCTGTATAAATAACTCCCCAGATGGCGAATGTGATACCGGCCGGCGTAAATAATGATTCATACCTGTCAGATACCTCTCCTACATCGGCAGTGTTCAATAGTTTGTAATTGGTAGCATAAGACAAACTCACCTGTACAAGAAATACAAGCAGGTTGATCCATGCAAGGGTTTTCAACTTTTTCATTCACGATCTTTCGTAAAAGAATAAAAAAACTGTGCCAGCGATGGCTGGGGCAATGATCTTTGGGTCTTTTGCCCGTAATTGCCCTTTAAAAGCTAAACAGGTATATCTTAAACACAAAGATGAACCGTTACAGCGTACGGTAAATCGAACTGACTACCGGGAAATAAGGCGTTATTGGTAAAAAACTCTACACGACAACTGGCAACAACCGGGATGAGGGAAGCTGTTGATCTGGAAAATGCAAATACTGTGCGGTATAAAGAAGCCCGAGGTATATACCCGGGATTTGATATTTCTTCTTATTACCGGCGCTTACTGTCCAGGTATTTTTTATGAATGATCTCACTCATTGGTTTTTCATACACTTTGCTTTCTACCCATGATATGATATCCAGGTAGGCAAATGCCCGGGTTTGGAACCGGTCTTTCTCCAGGTGTTTGATCTTTTGCAGGAATTTTTCCAGCTCCGGTTTCAATTTTCTGGGTGAAACATCAAATGACTGACGAAGGAATCTGAACATAGCCTCTTCTACTACCGTCAGGTTTTTCATTTTTGCCATAAAACGATAAACAGATTTGATCAGCGATTCGATAATGCTGTCATTGCCCAGTTCATAATGCGCCATCAGGTGCAGTAATCGCGCATAACACTGCAGATCTGTGCGCAGTTCCCCGGACTCCTGTATGATCTTTTGCAGGTAGTCGATACAGGTACTATAGTCGCCACTGCCAAAATAAAGCGTGGCAATCTTGTAGTTGACCACCATAATACGGTGCTGGTCGAGGAAGAGTTCGTTCTCTTCCAGTTTTTCTTCGATATCAGGTACGATGATCAGTCCTTTTTTAAAAGTACCCAACATGAAGTGCTGGTTGATCTTGGCCGTGCTGATATACACAAAAGCCTGGATGCGGAAATTATCATGTTCCTGTACGCGGCTTGTTTCCGAAAAGGATTCAAACTCTTTAAGCGTTTGTGCAAATTTTTTATAATTGCGAAGGTCAAAATGCGCATTGAGCAGGTAGTGCAGCCCTTTGATATAATGACTTGTTTCTACCCGGATCATCAGGGGTTCGGAGCGAAAAAGGTCAACCCATTTTTGGGCATAGCGGTAATACTGCAGAAAATCCTGGCGGATAAAAGAGTACCAGCAATAGATTTGATAGAGATAAAGCCGCTCGTAGAACCCGGTAAGCAGATGAGTGCCCGGAGGCATATTCTCCTGGAGAAATTTGATGACGCCATCCTCATCTTTTTCATTCCTCGCATGACCGTGGCGGGTAAACCAGCTAAAAAGCTGCAGCGAAAGATTGCTGAGTCTTGCCACCACATCAATATGACGGCTTACTTCATTGGCCTCCAAAGCCAGGGTATCGGCCCGGCTTTGCATGCTCCGGGTGATGTGGAGGTTCTCAATCCTTTTTTCCAGGGCTATTACCTGTGCTACAAAATAGAGCTTCTGGTGTTGTTTGGCTGTTTCCTTGGCCTTATCGAGAATTTTGATGCTTTGGGAAAAAAGCCCTTTTTTATATAAAATATGGGCATAATCGAACTGTTCATTCAACTGCAGATCGAGACTATCGGTGCTTTTTAAGAGCCGTAAACTGGCTAATATTTCCTTATAAAGATGGGTCTTCAGATTGTATAATTGCCGTTTTTCCGTACCCGGCAATTTTTTCAATAATATTTTTTCATCATATGTGTTTATTTTGTCCAAAGCATCAAAAAGCCGGACAATTTTGAGATCTTCTTTAGCCGAACTACGGGTTATGTATAGCTTAAAATGCCTTTTTTCCGCTTTTTCTAAAGATTTTATCAGTTGGAATAATATATCTGGGGAACGGTTGGACATCAGACAGAAATTTTCATGGAATGTATACCAGGCAAGGGTTTGAGGTCTACCGGAACGTGTTTGGCATAATCAAATCTCCATTAACTTGGTTTGAGGTGTAAAAATACACATCCTATATTTGTTATGGAAAAGAGATTAAGAGTATCACACGGCAGGCAATCGTTGAAAAGGGGCAAGAGTTGTTAGAGGTCGAGAAACGAAAAAAATCCTGCAGAAAGCTGATCAGTCAGCATCAAAACTTACTACGAAGATTTTTCATATGGCAAGCAATCGTTAGAGGTCAGTCCGTTTCTACGGAAGGGCCTTTTTTCTTTTAGGCCCGCTAAAGTAGTCAGCCATATTGGAATTTGCAAATAAAATTTAACTATTTCTTTATTTAACTCTTGTTTTGGGCTGTAGCAGGTATTGCCTGTTCTCAATTCACTAATTTCACCGCCCAAATCATTCCGCATGGCAATCCGCATTTTTATTACCGGGGGCACATTCGACAAAGAGTACAATGAACTGAACGGTCAGCTCTATTTTAAGGACACACATATGTCTGATCTGCTGGAAATGGGCCGTAGTAAACTGCCCGTAGAGATCCGCACACTAATGATGATCGATAGCCTGGAGATGACCCAGGAAGATCGTGAGCTGATCGCCCACCAGTGCAATCAATGCGATGAAGATAAGATCATCATCACCCATGGAACAGATACCATGTCTGAGACGGCTAAAATGCTGGCCAAAGAGGTAAAGGGAAAAACCATCGTATTAACCGGGGCCATGATCCCGATTAAATTCGGTAGTTCGGATGGTTTGTTCAATCTCGGCAGCGCGCTTGCCTTTGTGCAAACATTACCCGAAGGAGTATATGTGGCAATGAATGGCCGCTATTTTAATTGGGATAATGTGAGGAAAAACAAAGAAACAGGCATGTTCCAGGAAGTTAAATAACTCAGGTTGCCAGTACTTTTTGAATTCAAAATTCAAAAGTAAAAATTAAAAAATAGCCCCCGAATCACCTGGTGAACTCCGGATTGATTTTCGAGTTTTTAATTTTCTATTCGCCCCAACCTAAATCCATTGCTTTGTAATCCGGATCTTTACCCGGAATTCTGAAAAAGTGCAGCATATCGAATTTTTTCATACCGATCATTTTGAAAATTATTATCACCGCATTCCGCCGCCGCCTGCGCTTGGTCATTTTATTGATTTTTTTTGGGAAACAAAGTTTGAAGGGCTTTGGGAAAAATATCCGAAAGGGTTTTCAGACGCGCAATTTCCCAATATCGGTTACACCTATCTTATAAACCTGGGTACTCCTTTTGTAATGCAGGTGGCAGAAAAGAAAATCCCGATGAAAACAGACGGACTGCTACCGCGATATAATGCGATTGAATGTTTTCATAAACCCGGCAACCATTTATTTGGTATTAAATTCCGTATATCCCCGGTGATCATGGAGAAGAAGATCAATTTTTCCGAGTATAAAGAGTATATCTATCCATTGAGTTATTTACTGGAACAACGCATCATCGATAAAGTAAAACAGGCTGGTTCGTTTGAAAAAAGGATAGGCCTGTTATCCAAGTATTTTCTTTCTGTGAATGCAAAACATGAGGGAATCGTGCAGCCTGCAGCTATTGTAAGCCGGGTACTGGAGGATTGTTTTCAACAAAATGATTTTACGATCGCTGTTAAAGAACTTGCGGCACGTTATGGAGTTTCTGAAAGAACATTGCAACGGTATTTTGAAATATCTACGGGTGTAAGTACAAAACAGGCACTACAGATCATGCGCATCCGCAAAGCAACGGCGGAGATCGCAAGCGCACCTGAAAACTTCCACTACTCACAATTTGGATATTATGACCATAGCCATTTTTATAAACACCTGAAACAGTTTTTACAAACAAACACATTGAAGAACTTACAGCCACACTTACAATTATTACAGGCATTGCATAAGTAAATAAAAAAGGGCTGATAGGAATACCAGCCCGAAATGCACAAGAGAAATCGATTTTTATCTTTTATTACCTGAAGCCAAATAACCGGTAATCGAGTATACCTTTATTAATTCCCAGCGCGCTGTCTTTCCTCTTCTGAAGCCGTTGTACGTCGTCTCGCAGCCTGTACCTTATTATTGCCGAACCGGTAAGAAAAACTTAGGTTGGCAACCCTTGTCTCCCGGTAAGCCCGCCATTTTTCAATATAATTATCATACGTAATAATGGCTTTTGGAATATTGGTCCAGAAGATATCGGTCATATTGAAACGAAGTGTTCCCTTATTCTTTAATATTGATTTTTGTACACCCGCCGCAATTGCCCATCGCGGATCCATTACCATAAAACCAGCCTGGCCGCCTGTACTGTAGTTGGCATTTAGTTCTGCTGCCCAACCCTTTTTAAAAGTAAAAGCATTGTTCACGCGAAGGTCTACAGCGGGCTTACCCCTGCTGAGTTTTGTAGTACCAAGTTTTCCATTAAAATGATTGTAATAGATATTCCCGTTATTGATCAGGTTCCACCATTTAGTGATTTTGACGGGCGCGGAAACGGTGAGGCCATAATAATCTGAGGAAGAAAGATTGATAGGCACCTGTACCGTTACATTTTCATCGGCAGGGATATTGGGGAAAACATCCCTGAACCTTGCTATGGCAATATCCTGGTTGTCTTTGGTACGGCTATACCCCAGCGTAAAGTTGAGGCTCTTCAATGTATAACTCATTTCATATGACCAGGTCAGTTGTGGCAGCAGACCCGGCATCCCGGTAGCATATGTTGTTACATCTATGAGAAACAGAAAAGGATTTAGCTGAGCGTAGCCCGGTCTGTCAATACGCCGGCTTACAGAAATACCCAGGGTCTGATCTTCCTTTAATTTGTAATTGAAAAATGCACTGGGAAATAACTGGAAGTAACTGGAATCGTATTTGATATTGCCTTTTAGCTGTTCTGTTTTTATATGTGTGTGTTCGCCGCGTAATCCTATCTGCAGGTCGAATTTTTTAAAGTCCTTTTTAAAGTTAATATAACCCGCGTTGTTATTTTCCTTGTATAAAAAATGATTGGTCTTATTTATATCATTTACCGGAGAACCGCTGCTTACATCAAAAAACTTTGCATCATTGTCTGAAGAAACAAAACTTGTTTTGACGCCTGCTTCGAATTTTGCACTACCACTAAGCGGGTGTGAGTAATCAGCTTTTGCTGTTTTAAAATCCAGCTTGCCATCCTGGTCACCCTTGAGCGTGTAACTGGGCTGCAGAGATGAGCCATCCAACTTATAATAGCTGGTGGAGTTGAGGGAAAGAGATTTGGAATTATAGACCCCATAATCGATATCGGCAGTAAGCTCTGTGCCGGTACTGTCGAATGTGTGTTTCAGATTGATATTGGCGACGAAATTATTTGAGTTATCATCATTGGTGGCCAGTGATTGAAAAGTGCTGACCTTTTCTTTCTGGGGGCTGATCACGATCGAACTGTTATTATTGTTACGCGTAAAATGATTGAAATTGCTGTTCACTACAAAGCCAATGATCGTTTTTTTGGAAGGAGAGAAATCCATTCCCAGTCTTGCTGTATTAGCATTGAATGGTGACTTGGAATAATTGTCTTTCAGATCACCTCCCTGGTATACACTATTGGTAAAAAAATTACGATCCAGAATAAGGTGATTCAGATTCACCCGGTACCCATAATTATAACTGCCAAAGATGTTCACCTTCTTATTACGGTAATTAAATGTCGCGCCGGCATTTGCTTTGGGGTACACCCCCTGTCCATAACCAGCAGTAGCCGTACCATTGATGCCAAGCCGCTGGTCTTTTTTCATCCGGATATCAATGATACCGGAATTGCCGGCCGCATCATATTTAGATGATGGGTTGGTAATAATATCGATACGTTCGATAGTAGCGGAAGGAAGACCACGCAGATAATTGGCGAGATCAGGCCCTGACATGGCTGTGGGTTTACCATCGATCATAATGATCACACCGGAACGGCCACGAAGACTAAGCACATCATTCTGGTCAATATTTACACCCGGGGAACGCTCAAGAACATCCATAGCGGAACTGCCGGCACTAACGATACTGTTTTCGACATTTACAACTATGCGATCGGTCAGTTTCTGAATAAATGGTTTGCGCGCTGTTACCGTTACACCGCTTATTTCTGTGGACCGTGTTTGCAAAGAGATCGGGGCAAGGGAGAGATCATTCTTTTCGGCACTAAGTTCAAATGCTGTTGAATACTGTACAACAGTATTCACGGAGCTCAGCTTTAACCGGTAAGACCCAAAAGCAATATTTTCAAAATCCGCGACACCGTTTTTATCACTGATGGCGATCTTTACCAGCGAGGAGTCTTTCTGACGTACCAGCTCAACGGTAACATTTTCTATTCCACTATTTTGTTCGTTTATGATTGTTACCGAAATTCTTCCTTTCGAAGCCGTTTGTGCAACAACCAGTAAGCAACACAAAACACTTATCACGCCCAGCACCGTTTTTCTCATTTTCCTTATTTCCCCAAAAGTTTGAAAAAAACAAGTCAATTCGAAACGAATAAGTACCAGCAGCGAATACCACGCTATAAACGGAGAGTATTGGGAAAGGGGGTGTCGGATTTTTACATGGACATAGGGTAATGAGATTAGATATTGGATGTTAGATAGTGGATACAGATCCTCTATCTAACATCCAATATCCACCTAATCATTTACTCTTCTCCCTAATCCCCTTAAACTCCGAACCTTCTTTCCATGCCGGCCATTTATCGGTAAATACAAGTCGTTTGCCTACCTGGAATAACAATTTAAGATCATCGATAGCGCCATCGAGTACCCATGTTTTTGCATCGTATTCATCCGAAGGGCGGTGATAATTTTTTTCAGTGTATTCGTCCTCCATTTTTTTACCATAACCTTCTTCTTTACCGATCACTTCTATGCCACTACTGGTGTATAGCGCAGGGATTCCGACTTTGGCAAAATTAAAATGATCGGAACGGTAATAAGAACCTGCTTCCGGATGAGCTTCAAACGAAATGATACGACCGGTTTTGGCCGCTTCTTCTTTCAGGTAATCTTCCAGTTCATTCTGACCCTGGCCCACGACGATGATATCTTTTGTTTTTCCATACCAGTTCAACCCATCCATGTTGATATTGGCTACCGTTTTAGCAACAGGGTATACGGGGTTCTGTGCATAATAAGCCGAACCCCATAAGCCTTGTTCTTCGGCAGTGACCGAAAGAAAAACAATGGTTCTTTCTGGTTTTGCCTTCAGGCTTTTAAATCCACGTGCCAGTTCGAGCAGGCCTGCTGTAGCACTTGCATTGTCCAATGCGCCATTGTATATCGAGTCACCGGTCTCATCGGGTTTGCCTATTCCCAAATGGTCCCAATGTGCGGTGTAGATGATCGTTTCGTCGGGATGTTTGCTGCCGGTTATTTTTCCTATTACATTATATGATTTGTTATAGGCAGTTTTTACAGCAATAGAAGCGGAAAGGTTCAACCCCAGTGATTGCCCTTTAAAACCCTTTTGATCAGCCGTGGCCAATAAACTTGAATCCTTACCAGCTGCGGCCAATAATTTTTTAGCTGCTGGTGCCGATACCCATCCAATTACATCGCAAAGCGTTTCCTGTTTGCCGCGGGGATCAAGACGCAACCTTGATCCGTTCCAGTTATTCTGCACTACTTTGAATGGATAACTGGCTGCTTCTGTATTGTGGATGATCAGGCAGCCTTTGGCGCCCTGGCGGGCTGCTTCTTCAAATTTATATGTCCAGCGACCGTAGTAGGTCATTGTTTTTCCTTTGAATAAAGAAGAATCATGTGCATTAAAGCCGGGGTCGTTTACCAGGATCAACACAACTTTTCCTTTCACGTCCAGACCTTCATAGTCGTTCCAGCCATATTCCGGCGCCACTACACCATAGCCGGCAAATACCAGTTCACTGTTGTTTAATGAAATAGCCGAATCGGTTTTGTCGGTCCATATCACGTAATCATCGTATCCTTTGAGCGTAAAATATCCTTTGGAAGATTGTACCTGCATTAATGGAGAAGCCTGGGTAGTGATCCTTACCATCGGAACTTCCTGCACATAGGATTCATTGTTGCCTGGTTCTAAACCGGCAGCGGCAAACTCCGTTTTCAGGTAGTCGATTGTTTTTGTTTCTCCTTCGCTGAATGGTTTGCGGCCGGTAAATTCGTCTGCCGAAAGCGTGGCGATATGCGCTCCCAGGCTATCTGCGCTGAATGCGGCCAGGCCGTCCTGGTCATCAGTTGCAGTCTTGTCATTATTACAGGCGGTTATAAACAACAGGGCCATTACAAAGAAAAAAAAGATCTTATTCATATAGATTTTTTTAAGACAGTGATACAGGAAAGATTAAATATAAAAACGAATAAAGACCCGGCAATCAACCAGGCCCGGATATATCTTTTTATTCCTGTAAAAAATGATGAATGGTTGTATTGTTTCTTTTGTAGCGCCGTAGTGACCGGCATCCTACCTTTGCCGGGGACATATGGATTATATAAAGGAATATAAGAGTTTTATACACAGCTATTATTTCGCTGAAGGGGTACGTATTACCGTCGGGGTCACCCTGCCCGCGATAGTGTTGAATTATTTTGGGTTGTTGCCCGTGGGGCTCGCTATTTCTTTGGGCGCAATCTGCGTCAGTGTTTCCGATATACCCGGACCTGTTAAGCTACGACGTAACGGCATGCTTGCATCCCTGGTCATTAATTTTTTTGTTGCCCTGATCACCGGGTTTGTCGCTCCCTTGCCTGTTGCATTGGGAGTATTGATCTTTGGTTTTTGTTTTTTGTTCAGCATGGTTGGAGTTTATGGCGGCCGTGTGAACAGTATCGGTGTTGCCGGTCTGTTGGTAATGGTGCTTAGTATTTATCACCTCCATACGGGCTGGGAAGTAGTACGTAATGCGTTATTCATAGCAGCAGGAGGGGTCTGGTATATTTTATTCAGTTTGGCGCTTTATAGTTTCCGGCCCTATCGGCTGGTACAGCAGGCCCTTGGTGATAGCATACTGGCCATTGCCGATTACCTGCGTACAAGAGCGTTGTTTTATGATAAGCATGTTAAGTATGATGCCGTTTATCGCCGCATGATGGAAGAGCAGGCTATTGTACAGCAAAAACAGTTGCTGCTGCGCGAACTGATTTTTAAAAGCCGCAATATCATTAAAGAATCAACTACTACGGGACGTACTTTACTGATGATATTCACAGACACTGTAGATCTTTTTGAACGCATCACTACCACCTTTTATGCATATGAATCCATGCATACTTATTTTGATAATAGTGAGGTCCTTCCACGGTTTCAGCAAATGATCTATGCGGTTACCAACGAACTTGATGAAACGGGAATAGCTATTCAAAGTGGCAGTGCATCCCGGGAACCTGATCGTCTGCAGAAAAAACTGGAAGACCTGCAGGCATATTTTAAATCATATAGCGCGGCTAACCGTAACCCCGACAACCTGGAAGCATTTATCAGTCTTAAAAAAATACTGCAGTCACTGGAAGATATCACGGCGAGGATCTATACCCTGCATCATTATTCAAAATATGATACGGCCAAAGCAAAAGAGTATGTCAGTTCGCTGGATCATTCGCAGTTTGTAACACCAACTGACCTGGGGTGGAAAACGCTTCGTGATAATTTTTCATGGAACTCCTCCGCCTTTCGTCATGCGTTGCGTGTGAGCATCGCAACCGCTGCAGGATATATAGTGTCACATCTTTTTGAATTTGGCCACGGCTACTGGATATTACTGACCATCGTGGTGATTCTGAAGCCGGCGTACAGTGTAAGCCGCGAAAGAAACTACCAGCGGCTGGGTGGTACGATCGCGGGAGCATTGATCGGACTTGCCATACTTTACTTTGTAAAAGATACAACAGCGCTTTTTATCATTATGCTGGTATTGATGACAGGTGCATATAGTTTTATGCGCACCAGGTACCTGGTGAGTGTAGTATTTATGACACCGTATATCCTGATTATGTTTTACCTGCTTGGTACAGATAATTTTCAAACTATCCTTCGTGATAGATTACTGGATACCGCTATTGGTTCTGGTATCGCATTTGGCGCCAGTTTTCTGCTGGTGCCTGCATGGGAACATGTACAAATGAGAAGCTTAATGGCAGATGCGGTCAGTAATACGCTTTTATATTATAAAAATGTGACGGCGGCTTTTGCCGGTACGCCTGCCAGCAACCTGGATTATAAGCTCAGCCGCAAAAACGCATTTGTGGCATTGGCCAACCTGTCGGAAGCTTTTACACGGATGTTGTCGGAGCCAAAGAGTAAACAAAAGAATGGGCCAAAGGTCCACCAGTTCGTGGTCATGAATCATATGCTGAACTCGCATATCGCTACGCTGGCTCATTTTTCCAACACGCTGGCCGATAAATACCGCTCACCCGATTTTACCCCGATCATTAAGGATACAGTAGAAGAACTGGAACAGGCAAAATCCATCATTCAACACACTGCTGTAATGGAAGATACGGAGATGCCGCTCTCGGTGCTGAGTACACATGTAGATGAGCTCGTAAGTAAACGAAGGACTGAACTACAGCAAGGATTGATACAAACAGAAACCCGGGAAAAACTTTCCGAACTCAAACCAATTGTTGACCAGTTTTTCTTTATCTCCCGTATTGCAGGTGATATAAAAAAGATCAGTGAGGAAATTGAGAAAGAGCAAACACCGGCCTGATCAGTCTTTAAATTCCACTTTCACATGGGTACCATCACAATAAGGTTTGTTTTGCGATTGACCGCAACGACAAAATGCGGTGACCCTCGACTTATTCGTTTCATTGCCCTCCTTATCCTTTACGATGATATTGCCATATACAAGTAAGGGCCCGTTGGCTACTGTTTCAACAATGGCACTGGTTTTTATTTCCGCATTACTTTCTTCGTCGCTATTGTAATAAAAACTCAATGCGCCGCTTGGGCATTTCTTTACGTGCTCCACTATTTTTTCAGTAGTCGAATTTTCGGGTTTTATCCAGGGTCTTATTTTGGGATTAAAAACTTCAGGCAATCCGGTGACGGCAGACCAGCATATTTTTGAATGAATACAGGTGGCGGGTTTCCAGACAATGGTCACTTCGCCATTGGTGTATTTCTTGGTGATGTCTTTTTCCATACACCAAACTTATTACATCTTTGGATATTGTGAGCTAAGAGGTAAAGGGGGAAAGAGATAAGGAGAGGTTTGGTTGTATGAAAATAAATTCTCAGCAGGTATAAAAAACAAAAAGCCGCTCAGGGCCTCCGCCAAAATCATCAGCTTTTCCTTAACTTGACCCCGTTATGATACAAGATAATCTCCTGCTCATTTTATCTCTTTTGTTTATTATTTCCCTGCTCACCATGCTTAGCAGCAAGATAAAAATCCCTTACCCTATTTTTTTAGTGATCGGGGGATTGTTGATCAGTTTAATTCCCGGTATTCCACATATAAGCCTGCATCCCGATTTTGTTTTCCTGATCTTCCTGCCCCCCTTATTATATGCGGCGGCCTGGAATACCTCCTGGAATGATTTCTGGAAAATGAGAAGGCCTATCAGCCTGCTGGCATTTGGACTGGTGATCTTCACCTCCACGCTGGTAGCTATCGTTTCACACGCCATTATACCGGATTTTCCATTGGCTTTTGGTTTTTTATTAGGAGGAATCATTTCCCCTCCCGATGCCATCGCGGCCACTTCTGTGTTGCAAGGATTGAAAGTACCCAAACGAGTGGTGACTATTCTCGA
The DNA here is from genome assembly GCA_964528095.1 of uncultured Terrimonas sp. Classification (GTDB taxonomy): domain Bacteria; phylum Bacteroidota; class Bacteroidia; order Chitinophagales; family Chitinophagaceae; genus CAZGSG01. The sequence goes on along the minus strand of CAZGSG010000006.1, from coordinate 19,010 downwards.
GGGAGAAAGCCTTGTCAACGATGCATCGAGCCTGATCGTTTTCCGGTTTGCTTTAGCTGCTATTGTCACCGGCACTTTTCATATTGGGGATGCTACCAAAACTTTTTTTATCGTTGCGGCGGCAGGTATTGCCATTGGGCTTGCCATTGCGGCGATCGTATATGGTATTCACCGGTTCCTGCCCACCACTCCTGCCATTGATGCGTCAATTACGCTTATTACGCCGTACATCATGTATATCACGGCTGAGCATTTTCATTTTTCCGGGGTACTGTCTGTAGTAAGCGGTGGTTTATTTCTTACTTACCGGGCCCAGGATTTTTTTACCTACGAATCACGAATGCAGATCAATAGTCTCTGGGATACATTGACGTTTTTATTAAATGGATTTGTTTTTATACTTATCGGTCTTCAGTTGCCCGGTATCATCGAGGGGTTAGGTAATTATTCGGTAGGAGAAGCGATCGTATATGCCATAGTGATCAGCCTGCTGACGATCCTTATCCGGATTGTCTGGATCTTCCCGGGAGCCTATCTTCCCAGGATATTATTTAAACGCATCCGCAAATCTGAACCTTATCCCGAATGGAAAACAGTTTTTCTTGTAGGGTGGAGTGGTATGAGAGGAGTTGTTTCACTTGCATCTGCCCTGGCTATCCCGTTGACACTGGCCGGAGAACAGGCATTTCCCCATCGTAATCTTATTTTGTTCATCACTTTTATGGTGATATTGGTGACGCTGGTACTCCAGGGACTAAGCCTTAAGCCGTTGATCCGTCTTTTAAAGATAGAAGTGAATGAAAAAGAATCCGAAAGGGAGCAGGAACTTGCACTACGCATAAGGCTGGCAGAATCAGTACTGGCTTTCCTGGATACAAACTATACAGAACAGATAGAGAACCATGATACTTACCGGCGTGTAAGGGATCGTTATGAGCGGATGATTGAAGTGACCCGGAAAAAACTGATCAGCGAAGAAGCTATTGACGAAGCATCTAATTTTTTGCCTCTTTACCGCCAGATGCTGATCGAGATAGTAGATGTGCGACGCAAGGAACTCAACAGGTTCCGCCATTCAAGTGAATACAGTGAGGAGATTATCAGGGAAAGGGAATGGGAGCTGGACCTGGAAGAAGCGAGATTGAGAAATTAAAAATTCAAAATTAAAAATGAAAAAATGGAGTCTGTGGTATGTAACGGACTCCATTTTTGCATGTTGATTAATGCCGGCCCGGAAAACCGGTTATTCATATCTCACAAAAACCTACAATACTATGGCATATCCAGGCTTTTCCTCAGGTTAGGCCAGGGATACAAGCAATAGAAAACCTCAAGAAACCCACGGATAGCCTATGAGCTGAGGTCGGGCAAGCATTCTACGGCGGCTATTTTTTAATTTTGACTTTTTAATTAAATAGCAAAGCCGCAATGCATCGTGAAAACGTTGCGCATTGCGGCTTTGCTATTTAAATAGTATTATCCCTTATTTGGTTCCAGTAATTTAAAGAACTGGTCCAACTGAGGCAGGATCACGATCCTTGTTCTGCGGTTAGCCGCTCTTCCTTCTACAGAACTATTGTCTGCAACTGGTTTATATTCGCCACGACCAGCAGCTGCCATCTTAGCAGGATCAAGACCATATTGTTTTTGTAGGATTCTTACCACAGATGTGGCACGTTTTACACTAAGATCCCAGTTATCCAATACCAGTCCGCCACCTTTATATTCTACATTGTCTGTATGTCCTTCAACCATGAATTCGATATCAGGCTGGTTTTTAAGAACAGTCGCCACTTTTCCTAAAACAGTTTTTGCCTGTTCTGTTACATCATATTTGGCTGTTTTGAAAAGAAGCTTGTCGGAGATGTCGATGTATACAACGCCTTTATCTACTTTGATATTAATGTCCTGGTCATCAAGATTACCGATAGCACCTTTGAGATTCATTACCAGAGCCATATTGAGAGAATCTTTGCGGGCCATCTGCTGTTGCAGGGTTTGAATATAATTGTCTTTTGCACCGATATTCTCCATCGATTTTTTAATGCTTTCCGCCTGTGCTCCTGTTATTACAGACATATCTTCCAATTGTTTAAGCGCTTGCGTATTGTTTTGTTTCAAAAGATCAATCTGCTTATTCAGATTTGCTATATCTCTTTCAAGCATTGATTTCTGGTTACCCAGATCAGCCTTTGCTGTATTACAGTCGTTCAGATTACCCTGAAGAGTAGTATACTGGGTTTGTAATGCGCTATAATCAGCTTGTGATTTTTTAAACTTTTTGGAACTCACGCACGAAAAAAGAAGGATTGCGGAGGCTGCGGGTAGAATAATTTGCTTGAGGCTCATAATAATTTGTTTTAATAAAAAATATGGTTAGTTGGCAAAACTGGACTCATCCCCATGTTTGGTTGGGAGCGGCAAAGATAAATACTAGTTTTTTCGCATCTCTTCACAGTTTGTTAATTCCTTTAGACCAAAAACATGCCTGTTTAGGCAAAAATACCTGGCTGCCAGCAAAAAAATCGGCTACTTTGTGGCCTCTTCTTATATAAAAGCTATGCAAACAAACCGTCAGGCGGCAATCGGATTTATTTTTATTACACTCCTTATCGATGTCATGGGCTGGGGACTGATCATCCCGGTCATGCCCGATCTGATTGCACAGTTAAAAGGAATTTCTATAAATGAAGCCAGCCCTTATGGTGGCTGGTTATTGTCTGCATACGCTGTAACGCAGTTTATCTGTGCGCCCATAGTCGGTAATCTGAGTGATAAATACGGTCGTCGCCCTGTATTGTTATTATCTCTTCTGGGTTTTGGTATCGATTACCTTTTCCTCGCATTAGCGCCAAGTTATGGCTGGCTCTTTGTGGGCCGGATCATTGCTGGTCTTACAGGCGCAAGTTTTACAACAGCGACAGCTTACATAGCAGATATCAGTAATGAAGAGAACAGGGCAAAGAATTTTGGAATGATCGGCGCCGCTTTCGGTTTGGGCTTTGTCATAGGACCGGCATTAGGCGGCTTACTTGCAGGCTGGGGAATCCGTGCGCCTTTTTATGCTGCAGCTATTTTGTGTTTGGTGAATTGTATCTATGGATATTTTTTATTGCCTGAATCACTGGATAAGGAACATCGAAGGGCCTTTCACTGGAAAAGAGCAAATCCATTCGGCTCTTTACAGTTTTTAAGAAAATATCCGAATATCGGGGGGCTCGCCATTTGCTTTTTTCTTATCTACCTGTCTGCACAGTCTGTGCAGAGCAACTGGAACTTCTTCACGATATACCGGTTTAACTGGTCAGAGAAAATGGTAGGGCTTTCGCTGGCAGTTGTCGGATTGCTGGTGGGTGGGGTGCAGGCGGGGCTTACACGGGTCATTAATCCAAAACTTGGAAATGAGAAAAGTATTTACCTGGGACTGATATTGTATACACTGGGGCTGACCTTATTTGCGTTTGCAACTCAAGGATGGATGATGTTCGCGTTCCTGGTGCCTTATTGTCTTGGCGGTATTGCCGGTCCTTCATTGCAGGCTATACTGTCTGGCCGTGTGCCGCCAAACGAGCAGGGTGAATTGCAGGGTGCGCTTACAAGTCTTATGAGCCTCACTACTATTATCGGCCCGCCCTTACTAAATAATTTGTTTTCTTATTTTACCACTAAAGCGCCTATTCATTTTCCCGGGGTGTCCTTTTTACTGGGAGCGGTATTCATGTTATTTAGTGTGATAATAGCCTGGTTTGTTTTCAAAAAAGAAAAAACCGGGTTGATCCCTGCCAGCTAGGTGGGAATACAGGTTCATGACCGGGCAGCAGGCTATTTCAATTCAGAATTATTTAAGCGCTTTTTTTAATGCCTCCACCGTTTTCTTTTCACTACCGGCATACAACTGCTGGCCTATGATCACAACAGGTCTTTTAAGAAAAGTATACTCTTCAAGAATGAAATTCCGGTAATCCTTTTCATCCAGCTTCTTGTCTTTTAACCCCAGTTCCTTGTACTTCATAGCGCGACGGCTGAAGAGCGATTCGTAGGAGCCGGATAGCTTTTTCATTTCGTCGATCTGCGCCGGGGTGATCTTTTCGAATTTAATATCCTGCATTTCGAAGCCTTTTTTATCAAGTCCGGTTTCACTGATGATGGCCTGGCAGGTGGTGCAATTGCCCAGGTGGTATACCTTTTTCATTGTAATAATTTATTGGCGGTATTTATACACTCTACAAAAAGTCTTCAGAATGTTTTATTACATTGTGTGAATTACCGCAACACTTATGGACAAAGATGAGGTTTTTAAAGGCGAAATAGAAAAAGCAAGCGACTTTAAATTCGGAGCAAATGTGGCCAGCGTATTCGACGATATGGTCAACCGGTCAGTTCCTTTTTATGGAGAAATGCAACGGATGATGGCTGAGCTGGCAGCCGATCACGCACAGGAAGGCTCGGATGTATATGACCTTGGTTGCTCTACCGGCACCACCATGATCGGGATGGACACGATGGTCAACCCGGATATTCGTTTTATTGGAGTAGATGATTCCCAGGAAATGCTGGATAAGTGCAAATCCAAATTACTGGAGCTGGGATTTTCGCGCAACTATGAATTGCGTTGCGGTGATCTCAGCCAGGGAGTAAAAATTGAAAACGCGTCTGTCGTTGTACTATGCCTGACGCTCCAATTCGTACGACCGATCTACCGCGAACGACTCATAAAAGATATATTCGAAGGGCTTAATCCTGGAGGTGCATTGATCCTTGTTGAAAAGATCCTTGCGGAAGAAAGTCGCTATAACCGTGATTTTATCAACTATTACTATAATTACAAGCGCCGGAATAATTATAGTGAACTGGAGATTTCCCAGAAAAGAGAAGCGCTTGAGAATGTACTGATCCCCTATAAACTAAGTGAAGATATCAGCCTGCTGCGTGACAAAGGATTTGCTCACTGTGAAGTATTTTTCAAATGGTACAATTTTGCAGGCCTTATTGCCATAAAAAAATAATGACTGATTCGACCGAAACAAAACCTGCTTCGCTTGCCACCTAATTAAGTCATAACAGGTATCCGAAAAGTAAAAACAACAACTTCTTTATCGCCCGACGACCAGGTGATTCAATAGAATCATTGAAATCAGGGCGAATTCCCGCAAATAATCTTTGGTTCTTTATGGTAAGCATTGGTAATTTTTTCTTCAAATACCGCAACTGGATCTTCATCCTTTTTTATGGCGCGTTATTTATTCCTTCCTGGCCTTTATTTTCCAAAGAACGTTTTGGAGCGCATTATTATATCTGGCCGATCCTGATCGGGTTGCTCATTACCATATCGGGGCAATTGATCAGGGGCATCACCATTGGCCTTGCGTATATCGTGCGTGGAGGAAAGGCAGGAAAACCCTATGCGGAAGGGCTGGTAACAGACGGGATCTTTAATCATTGCCGCAACCCTTTATATGTAGGCAATATCCTGATGTTGCTGGGAGTAGGTATTTTAGCAAACTCTCTTGTATATGTGGCCATAGTAATACCGGTGTTCCTGTTCATTTACCAGGCGATCGTGCTGGCAGAAGAAAATTTTCTACGAGGCAAATTTGGTCCCGGCTTTGATCTTTATTGCCAGAAAGTAAATCGTTGGTGGCCCAATCTGAAAGGCATTGGTAATACCTTTTCCAGTATGGGATTTAACTGGCGCCGGTGGATACTAAAAGAACACACTACACAATTCATCTGGCTGATAGGTATTACCCTGTTATTGTTATTCAACTATCCGGAACTTACACACTTTGATAAATGGCTTCGTAACCTGCTTACGGGTGTTATCCTGGGAGTTCTTTTGCTTATTTACATTCTTATCCGGTTTTTGAAAAAAACAGGCCGGTTTACGGAATAAGTATTGCCATATTCTCTAATTGATAGCTCCTGTATTTCGATAGGGATCTCAAAGGAGCTAACAGGGAAAATGAGGAAGGGAAGAATTGTACGGGGTTGAGCTATGGAGTATTTTCAATGCGTGAAAACAGACCGTTACGACATTCCTCTATTAAAAAACACGTTTAAGATGGCTTGCAGTCAACCCTTTTATCTGCAATAAATTTTCTGTTTCTTTAATATCGTTGTAACATTTTCATCTTCTTAGCGACTATTCTTTTAAACCGCTTCCATTGCACAGCGAAACAACGAAAGAAAATTTTGTAAGGGATATAAAAGAGAATGAGGGCCTGATCTATAAGGTTTGCCGTATTTACGCGGTCACACAGGATGACAGGATGGATCTGTTCCAGGAAATTGTCATTCAACTGTGGAAAGTTTACCCAAAATTCAGAGGCGAATCAAAATTCAGCACCTGGCTGTACAGAGTAGCAATCAATACGGCCATCTCCGGATTACGCAGGCAAAAAAATGCTATAAAATTTGTTGCAGCAGATATTGTACCGGAGATACCGGTGACACCATATCCTTCCGAACGGGATGACCAGTTAAAACAGCTTTATACAGCCATCAATCAATTAAATGATGTTGAAAAAGCGCTGATAATGCTTTACCTGGAAGATAAAACATACCTGGAAATGGAAGATATATTGGGTATTAGCGAAGCAACGCTGCGGGTAAAGATGAACAGGGTCAGGGAGAAATTACGTCAACTCACAAAAAATTAATTGTATGGAACTCGACGCATTTAAAAACGCATGGAAAGACTCCAATGAAAATGATTTAATAACCTCAAAACAATCTATTATGGAAATGATCCGTCACAAAAGCTATGGTCCGCTGGCCTCATTGAAAAAAAACCTGGAGCTACAACTGATGATTGTACCAATAGCTATAGCTATCCTGGTTTATAAAACCACCACGCATCCCGAATTACTCAGCAATGTTTTTTTCTGGTGTTTCTGTTCGGTAGGGTTCATGATTGCAGGGTATTATCTCGTCAGTTACCTGGCGGTATTGAAATTGGAGAATAAAACAAATACGTTAAAACAAACCCTGTTCAACCAGGTGGGCACAATAGAAAAAACATTTCAGCGATATTTTATGAGTACCCGGATAGCCCAACTCCTGGTGATCGCGTTGCTGGAAATCCTGATGTATAATGGGCGCGTACAGGAGTTAGATGGATGGCAGAACTTTGCATGGCCTTTACGGGTTTTGGTGTATGCCGGCGTTATAATTGCTACGTATTTTTCTACTAAATACGTCATTTACAGGCATTATGGCCGTCATTTACAAAAGATAAAAGAACTGCTGGATCAGTTGGATTGAGGCCCAAATGATGATTTACCAGCAGAAATTCTAAACAACCCGGCATTTTTATTGTTATTTTTGCATTAACCGTCTTCATAAGGAATGACGGCAGAAGAAAACAAAAAAACATGATTAAGACAGGTAACCCCATTATCAGCATTTATACAGAAATGACCCCTAACCCGGAAACGATGAAGTTTGTAGCAAACAAGCTTTTATATCCTGGTAAAAGTGTCGATTTTCCTGATGCGGAAAGCGCAAAACCCTCACCGGTAGCTACGGAGTTGTTTGGTTTCCCTTTTATTAAAGCGGTATTTATTGCCAGCAATTTTGTAACGCTTACCAAAACCCCGGAAACAGATTGGCAGGACGTGATCCCTTCCATCCGCCAGTTTCTGAAAGACTACCTGGAAGAAGGAAAGCCTGTGATCAATGAAGAAGAATTGGCTACAGTAAAACAGGTAAGCAGCAATGATGTATCGGCAGATGATGATGATGTGGTAAAACGCATTAAGGAATTGCTGGATAATTATGTTCGCCCGGCCGTAGAAATGGATGGCGGCGCGATCCAGTTTAAGAGTTATGATTCCGGTACACTGAACCTGGCGATGCAGGGAAGTTGCAGCGGATGCCCTTCAAGCATGATCACGTTGAAAGCCGGTATCGAAGGCATGATGAAGCGGATGATACCAGAGGTAAAAGAAGTATTGGCAGAAGCAGAATAAGACAGCGATTCAATAATATTGAAAAAGCGACCTCAACCGGGTCGCTTTTTTATTTAGAGCTTTATCACCTGATATCTTTTACACAGCGAAACCCCGTATGTTCAAGCCCGGTGTCAGGGCTACTTTTCATTCGTCTTGCCACCCTGTATCCGCTGCAATAACTGTCATTGCACAGGAAAGAACCTCCTCTCAGTGATCGCTTAGGAGTATAGGCCTCCTCGGGGTCAAAACTCCTGGCCGGCCCTTGCGGATTATCTGTCATTTCGCCAAGTGTTTTATAATAATTGGCATCATACCAGTCATTGCACCATTCCCACACATTGCCACTCATATCATATAAAGCGTAACCATTGGGTTGGTAGGATTTGACCGGTGCTGCTGTAAAATATTTATCGGTCATTGTATTGCGATAAGGAAAATCTCCTTCCCAGCTGTTCATTTTAGAATGACCATTATTGATCGGTTCATTGCCCCAGGGATATATTTCATTTGATAAACCACCCCTTGCAGCAAACTCCCATTCGGCCTCAGTAGGCAGCCGTTTGCCAGCCCATTTACAATAAGCCTGGGCGTCTTCCCAGCTTACATGTACTACCGGGTAATTATCTTTTCCATTGATACTACTTGCAGGCCCTTGCGGATGTTTCCAGTCCGCACCTTTTATCCATGCCCACCATTGACTATAGTCACCGAGATTGACAGGACCGGTAGTGGCTTTAAAAACCAGTGATGCGGCAACCAACAGGCTTTCATCAGGCTTTGCAGTGCCAGGCGGTAGTGTTTTTTTTAATTCTTCCCAATCAGGTTTGCGTTCCGCAACGGTTATATATTTTGTAGCAGCAATAAATTTTTTGAACTGCGCATTGGTCACTTCAGTCTCATCCATTAAGAACGCGTGCACGCTTACTTTGTGTTTGGGAAATTCATCAGCGGAAGCCTGGTCATTATCTCCACCCATCATAAATTCTCCCCCCGGTATCAGTACCATGCCTGTATTGCTGCTGTCGTTGTTGAATGCTATAGCGGTATGATTGCTGTCTGTTGGGGAACCTGCAAACCTGGAAGGCGTCTTCATACAGGAGATCGTATCCAGGTTTTTAGCCGCTGTATCCTGTTGTTTGTTTTTGCAGGCAAATAGTATCACTGTAATACTAAATAAACCATAGCCCGCTAATAGAGATCTACTAAAAAACATGTTTCTATTTTTCGTCAGTGATTATAAATATCCTTTCCGGAAATACCTGCAAGGTATTCATCTTTATATTAAATGGATTATACCTTGTTATCGTATGTTTATTAGAACTTATCTCAAAAGGATTTCTTCATTAAATGGTCAGCCTTACCAGTGGTTTTCCGGAATAAATTTGTAACTCATGTATTTCGATAGGGATTTTAAATGAGCTAAGGAAGAATCTGGCTATTTGCATAGTGTTGAGAGCTAAGGAGTATTTTCACTGCATGAAAATACCCAGCTACGACGTAAACCTATTAAAAAACACTTTTGATGGTTTGTAGTTAACAATACAGCAGGATAGAACAATCGTTTATTAGTTTGGGCAAGACCTGTTACCAGCAGGGGTTGCGGTGAATAACCAGACTTTCACATCCCGGAATAGGTTGAGGTAAAAAAAATTAATAAAAGGAATACCAAAACGTTGTTTCAACAGCCAGGTAAATTATCTTGTCAGCCGGTATTAACACCAATCATTTTTTTCAACTTACCATATGCTTAAAACAGCCGATATCGTTGTATTCCTGATCTATTTTATTCTGGTAGCCTCTTATGGCATCTGGATATACAGGCGAAAGAAAAATGTAAAGGAAACCTCTGTTGATTTTTTCCTGGCCGAAGGATCGCTTACCTGGTGGGCTATTGGCGCATCGTTGATCGCGTCGAATATTTCGGCAGAGCAGTTCATCGGCATGTCAGGAGGTGGTTTCAAGCTGGGGTTGGCTATTTCTGCATACGAATGGCTGGCAGCAGCTTCACTTATTATTGTTGCGGTGTTTTTCATGCCGATCTATTTAAAGAACCGTATATTCACGATGCCGCAATTTTTGAAAACGCGGTATAATGAAACAGTAGCATTGATCATGGCTATTTTCTGGTTGTTTCTTTATATAACGGTTAATCTTACTTCCATACTCTACCTCGGAACACTTGCAATAAACAACCTGACTGGTGGTGGACATTTTGGAGCGATCATGATTGCGCTGGCCGTGTTTGCACTTGTCATTACGCTTGGCGGTATGAAAGTGATCGGGTATACGGATGTGATACAGGTTGTAGTGCTGATCGTGGGTGGTTTGATGACAAGTTATATCGCATTGACACTGGTATCAGAACACCTGGGGTTTGGTAAAAACATATTAGCCGGTTTTAATGCATTACTAGACCATGCGCCCGAACATTTTGAGATGATCTTTGACAAGCCGACCGCGGCGTCTTCAAAATCACAGGTATCGAATTATCTTGACCTGCCAGGCATTGCCATGCTAATGGGTGGTATGTGGATCGCCAACCTCAATTACTGGGGTTGTAACCAGTACATCACACAACGGGCATTGGGGGCAGATCTTAAAACAGCGAGAAAAGGGATCTTATTTGCCGCATTCCTCAAACTCATGATGCCCATTATCGTGGTATTGCCCGGCATTGCAGCCTATGTGCTTTATAAAAATGGCGGATTGCAAACAGAGATGCTGACCAATGGTGAGTTCCGGAATGATAATGCTTATTCTGCAATTCTGGGATTTCTGCCTACCGGGTTGAAAGGACTATCCCTGGCCGCATTAACTGCAGCAATAGTCGCTTCTCTTGCGGGCAAAGCCAATAGCATATCGACTATTTATACGCTTGACATTTATAAGAAGTACATTAAAAAAGATGCACCCGATAAACAGCTTGTATGGATGGGAAGGGCTACGGTGATCGTTGCGCTTGTAATTGCGATCATCGTCAACTGGAAAGATTCATTAGGTATTGGTAGTGAAGGCGGGTTTGTATTCATTCAAAAATATACCGGTTATATCTCTCCTGCCATCTTTGCGGTATTCCTGCTGGGCTTTTTTTGGAAACGTACTACCTCCAAAGCAGCTATTGCCGGTATACTGGGCGGTGTGATACTTATGGTACTTTTCGATAAATTTTTACCCGGCTGGTTTCCTGAAACGCCATTGTATACTGCTTATCTGAATGGCCAGGGCGTATACGAAATACCGTTTATGGTCAGTATGGGCTGGGTCTTCTTTTTTACAGTTTTCCTGATGGTAGTAACCAGCCTGATTGATGTAAAAGGAAGTAAAAAGGTGAATGGTCTGGAGGTGGACCCATCCATGTTCAGGGTTTCACCAGGAGTACTCACAATGATCATTATTATCCTGGGGATATTGCTGGCTTTGTATGTGAGATTCTGGTAATGTCGCGATTGACAGGGAGGATGAGATGTAAGGCTGCTTCTTATTTATTCTGAACTGTTAAGTTTTGTATTGGAGCATATTGCAGATCTACAAAAAGATATGTCTATTCTTTTTTCCATAGTTGCGTGTGCATGTAATAAAATCATTATTAAACCAGGCTCTACACAATTGCAAGATGATTTTTACCCGGATTAGAATACATTTGGGTAACCGTAAAATCCTGCATCATGCGCGTTCTTTTTTTTCTTCTCCTGTTTTTTTTCAGTGCTAACCTGGGGGCTCAGGATAATAGCTATAAATGGTATAAAGGCAATACGCATACGCATTCATTATGGAGTGATGGAGATGATTTTCCTGAAATGATCGTAGCCTGGTATAAATCCAATGGCTATGATTTTCTTGCTTTGTCCGATCATAACACGCTTGCCGATACAATACTGTGGAAACAGGTACCGGCGCATCCTTTTCGCCAGAACAGGTTTAAAGAATATCTTCAGAAATTTGGGAAGGACTGGGTTGAATATAAAACAGATAGTGCAGGCGGGATAAGTGTACGGCTGAAAAAACTGGAAGAGTACCGCAGATTATTCGAGGAAAAAGATAAATTTCTTTTGATCAAAGCAGAAGAAATCACCGATGGTTATAAAGACAAACCCATTCATATCAATGCCATCAATGTAAAGGAACTGGTAAAGCCCCAGGGTGGTAATAGCGTAGCTGAAGTGATGCAGCGCAATCTTGATCAGGTATATGCACAAAGGGAAAGAACAGGCCAGCCTATGTTCCCGCATATTAATCACCCCAACTTCAGATGGGCAATAAAGCTGGAAGATATGATGGAGCTGAAGGGAGAACGGTTTTTCGAAGTATTTAATGGCCACCCGCTTGTTCATAATTATGGTGATTCGGCAACGATGGGCATGGATGAACTATGGGACAAGCTATTGATTCATTATATACAGCAGGGCAAAGCACTATTATATGGCCTGGCAACAGATGATTCGCATCATTATCTTGAATTTGATATTGGCAAATCCAATCCTGGCAGAGGCTGGATTATGGTAAGGGCAAAAAATCTTGAGCCGGCGGCTATCATCGAAGCAATGGAGAAAGGAGATTTTTATGCAACTACAGGTGTGGAGCTGGCAGATATTAAATACAAAAACAAAAAGCTGGAACTAAGCATCAGGCCCAGGCCTGGTACCAGTTATACAATCCAGTTCTGGGGAGCAAGGGATTCCAGCGGTACTACAATAAAAAAACGCGCACTGCTAAAAGAGGTTAAAGGAACAAGTGCCAGCTATACGATGCAAAAAAAGGATTTGTATGTAAGGGCTAAGATCATTTCGTCAAAACCGAAAGACAATCCATTTCAGGCAGGTGATGTAGAAACAGCATGGACACAACCGGTATTACCTTGATCGGGTTTTCCATAACACGTTTCTTTCCGCTAAATAATTTATTACAAAATCAAAACAGTTTTTATCCTTACCAACCAATTCAGGAGGGAATACTCCTTTGGCTGTAAATAGGTTTTTAATAATAAGCTGTGCTGCTGCAGTGCAGGTATAGCCGGTAGTGCGGGCCATTGAAGAGGTCTGCGTTGTTAAATCATATTCATCAAATAAGGTATATTCAATTGTTTTTTCAATACTCTTAATAATTACTTTCATTATTGTAAATTCCTGTTCCTGCGGACCGAGTTTCCATTCATTCACCAGGATTTTTGAGGTAAACGCAATAGGCGATACAGCCACTTCTTCAATGCGTACAGGTATTGTTGAAAAAAAGCCAGCCTGCTGCAGGGCAATAATAAGATCGATATGGCCCGGGTACCGCAATGTCTTTTCTTTCATATGAGGAATATGATTCATTGTGTAAAGCAATGAACGCAGGCCATCTGTATTAAAGGCTTCCAGCTCTCCTGTTTCTTCAAAATGCATCAGCTCCCTATCGGTCAGCGCAGGCCTGGTTACAACCTCACCGTTTTCTACCAATCTTGCCGGACGGATATATTCCTGTATCACATCTACCGGTGAAAAAGGGGCTTTGTACTGGAAGGGAGGTTTTCTTTCTTTTGGCAACCCTCCTACATAACATTCAAAAGAAACGATCTTTATTTCTTCATTGTAACGGCCTATTATAAAATTACTCATGCCCGGCGCTACACCACAATCTGTAATGACCGTTACGTTTTTTTCTTTTGCCAATGCGTCCAGTTGCAATGCATCTTCGGGGAAAAAAGAAATATCTACAGCCTGTTTACCTGCACGAATCACCGCTTCCAGTGTTTTGAAGCCCATAAAGCCAGGCACAGCAGTGATCACCAGGTCGAACGGAGCCAGCCATGCGGCATATTCATAAAACTTAAAGAGGTCGGCGGCAACTGTTTGTATTGCGGGGTTTCTTGTTTTTAGCTCCTGTAAATTTTCTGGGCTTAGATCAAAAGATGTTACCTGGTAATCTTTTGCAAGGTCCAGTGCGATAGCACGGCCTACCATGCCTGCACCTAATACAGCAATCGTCATGTAGAACAGGTTTAGAAAGTAAAATTAAGCATAACTGGTCTTGAGAGGAGGGGATAATTTCCTTTGTTGACCAATGGTTAAAACAGGGGTAACTATTTTTTTAATACTGCCTATATCTATTATTGCGTCAAAAGCGTAGTCCTTAAAACCAGGGATAGAATCCCCGGGTTTACTTGTACGGAGCCAGGACGGTTTTAAATTTTTCCAACTCTCCTTTTGTAATACCAGGACCTTCTGTTACTTTCCACACCATCTTCTGGATAAGATCATAAATTCTATTCCATTCCGGTTGTATATAACCATCCTGATATTGCAACTGTGGATTATAATGCCGGGTAAGTTGCAGCTTAGGGTATTGATCAAGTAATTGAGCGAGCATTAATAAGCCTTTATGACTGGTGACTTTAGACGGCTTGTACATGCCCAGTCCAATTGGATACTCTTTTACATCATCCGAACCATTTACGTTCTCTTCCCATGGAAATGATAAACCTTTATTAAGGCAGACCAATCCTATATATGCAGTGATCGTATCGCGCAGACCGCCAGGGCCTATACCAATAGGGGGAACATTGATTCTTACACGACACATCAACATGCCATTCTGAACCCTGCTTGGGGCCACGTTCAGCATCACAAGGCCGATAGGAAGAATAATTAAAGTCGGGGATCCTATTTTTATACTATCTCTGATGATCTCAATATTCACGTCCGCATAAAATGTATTGGCATTTCCGTACAGCTTTTTAATATCAGGATCGAAGGCTTTTCCGGGCCTATCTACAAAGCGAAAACCAGGCGGAAGCCGAAAGTCTGTACCGCCGGGAACGCCATCATTTTCACCTATACCAGGCTCCGACCCGGCACCTGGGATTACTATGGTGAGGTCATCAAGATTTTTTTTCACCGCATCCTGCGCAAAAAGCTGCTGGGTGCCTAATAAAAGCAATAATAGAAGGGGTTGGATGCGGATCATTGTACTGATTTAGGGGTACAAAAATTACCTTTTTGTACTATGGTTTGTGGCGGCTTTCGATAAATGACCTTATAGCCCGACCAATTACGAACAGGATGAGCAGGGGGGATGGTATAAAAAAACATCCTTTTCAGTCCCGGGCCGACCATCTTAAACATTCCGAAAGATCATTGCCATACTATTATCAGCACAACCTATAAGGTTGAGTTTAATGCCCCTCCTATTTCAACCAATTATTTAAAGACAGTACTGCATTTATTTCTCCATCCCTGGAACCTGCTAAACGGGTGTTGGTAGTTAGAGGTTTTCCGGAACACTGGTTAACAAAAGGATCTCACACAGATAATATTCTGATAAACAAGCTAATTGAACCAGGATTAACAGCATTTGATTCGATTTTGACAGGCATCAGGCTTCTTGTTGAGGTAGCTTCACACCGACGCTAAAGCCTGCCTAAAACAATCACCTTAATTAAAAACTATTATGAAAAAGCAACTTAAACCCTTTCTGTTCCTGCTGCTCATAGGCACAGCTTCAATCAGCTCCTTTGCTCAGCAAACCAATACTGATATGCAAGTATTTGCCTCAGTTAAGAAGACGGCCTCTTTCAATGCTATCGTCATCGAACCTGGAAGAATGAACGAAACCACAACCGAGGCCAATGCGCTCACAGAAAAACTGAGCAAAAGTCTGGCGAAAATCTATCCCCAGGCCAGCAGTGCAAAATGGATCACTGTAGATGATTGTTTTATGGTCACATTCGTGAATAATGGACAGCGCTCAACGGCTGTTTTCAAAGAGAATGGGAAAATGAAGCATAGTATTACGGAGATAAAGACCGAAGAGCTACCAGCGGATCTACAATTACTAATCAAAAAAGACTACCATGGGTTCAATATATTACAGGCGGTGGCTATCAACAATAATGGCAACCTGGTGCACCAGGTAGTACTGGAAAATGGCCCCAGCTATGCTAAAATAAAGATGAGCGGAGAAGATATCGAGATTTCCAATCTCAAGGAGCCGTTGCCGGTCAAATAAAATCCTGATACTGTAGTCTGATCCGTACGCACCAATCAAACTGTGCCAGCACACCCTACAAAACGCATTTGCAGCATTGCAGGGTGTGCTTTTTGGCACCTCATCCCTGCTGGTACTCTATAACGGCTGCATAATGCAACGATATACACCCGGTGGATGTCAGAGCATAAAATGAGGTCATGCGAAGGATCATCCTGCTTTTTATTGCTCTCGCCTTATTGTCCGGTTGTACAAAAGATAAAAGTTACTCGGAACGGGTGCTGATAGATCTGGATTTTACGATTACGAATACTCCGGTAAACCAGGTGCAGAGCCAGGGTATAATATCATATGTACAATATTATCTTGCTTCTTCCTGTCCCGAGTTTTTAACGTACGATATAAAAGAAACAGCAACACGCCAATATGAAATAAGGGTAAAAGGCACTATTCCAAAAGCAAGGAACGGACAACTGTATTGTGATAATATATCAAAACTTATAAACGATTCCATTACGATTCATGCGCCCAGTAAGGGAGAATATAAGCTGCTGTTTTATAACAGCAGCAATATTTTATTCAAAACAGATACTGTTATTGTCGGATAGCTCATCTCTTCTTTTTTAGCAGTTTTTCAATTGCTTTTAATGTTTCGAAAGGCATTTGGTTGAGATGCTTGAACATATTTTTTACCTGATGCATTTTCTGATCGTAATGCTGAAAACTCTTCATCAACAATTCCTCATCATTGGTTTCCCAGTAATCAGCTTCATCTATTAACTGGAAAGCGGAAAAATATTTTTTTTCCAGGTAACCAAATAGCTTGATCAGGGCCATATGCGTATGTGGACCGCCGTCCTGGGTATGGGTGCTGGAAGTATAGAATGCATCGGGGTCCAGCGCATTGGGAATAATCATATCCTTATAAATTAAGTGGGCGATCGAACACATCCGCCCATCGGGCAGGAAAGTCAGGAAAACATAGTCGCAACCCGGCGGAGTGAAATGAATGCCGTTTATACTGTGCGGATTAGGCTCCTTAATGATATGGTATTCCCAATTTGCCGACTTGCAGATATCGGCGACTTCTTCGGACAATTGGGGTATCAAGGAAACATGACTGATGGTGGCAGAGTAGTGAATGGTAATTCCCATAATAAAAAAATTATACGCTAAAGTAAAAGGCAGATTTCAGGTAGTCAGGGGTTTTTAACGGCAAAAACGGTGAAATTCCTGAAAAGGCATTTTTTATAAAATGTATTAATAATTTAAAGGTGGGAAAATAAAATAGTTCTCTATTTGAGAACTTAAAAAAATTCCTATCTTTGTTATGAGAGTTCATTTGATCAGGAAGGAAACACTTGAAGAGTTTGCGCTGCAGAATGCTCAAAGCAGAACTTCGCTTCGTGAATGGTTAACAAAAGTAAAATATGCGGATTGGATGGTTCCTGCAGATATACAGGCCTGTTTCCGGAGCGCCGATCTGCTGGGTAAGGGATCGAACAGGGTGGTTTTTAATATTGCCGGCAATAATTACCGACTTATCTGTAAGTATGCTTTTGGTGAGAATAGGATTCACCTGTTTGTATGCTGGTTGGGTACACATGCCGCATATGATGAGCTCTGTAAAAATAATGAACAGTATTCTATCAATATCTATTAAATCTTTTTTATGGAATCATTAAAATACAAGGTCATTAAAACCAAGGTACAATACAAAGAATATAGCAAGATCCTTGAGGATCTGGTATTTTCCGGTTCAAAAGATCGTGCTGTACAGGATGAGATCGGGCTGCTTACTGTATTAATTGAAAAATGGGACGCGGATCATACCGGTTTTACCGATATTGATCCTATTGAGCTTATTCACTCCCTTATGAAAGACCATCATATTAAAGCAAAGGACCTGGTAAATTTGCTTGAGGTCAGCAAAGGGTATGTTTCCGATATTCTTAATTATAAGAAGGGTTTATCTAAAGACGTGATCCGGAAATTAGCGGCCCGGTTCAGTATTTCCCAGGAAGCATTTAACCGGCCATATAAGCTGAAGCTTGGTAAAAAAACAGCGGTTCGAAAATCGGGAAAAAGAAAGAAAGTGACAGCATAGTTCTTTCCTGTCGGCCATTAAATGATATTCAATGAATGAGCAGATTCGTTTAAAGTGTATTCCGGCTTATGCGCTATAATTAACGAAAATGTAGCAACAATTATTTTAGACAACTGTTTGTATAAATCAGTTTGCTTATAATGACCAGGATATGCCCCACGTGATCAATCATTCCAGGCGGATCAGAATACAGCATCTGCATTCAAAAGTTCTAGATAAATTTTCCACCAGTTCTAATAGTTTATTCAGATAACTGTATTATTGCAAATTAACAGTATACACAGTGAGTCCATTAAGCCTGCTTACATTAACGACAGCTATCTTCGGCTTTGTCGTTGCAGGTATTCTAATATTCTCTGCCAGGCATAACCGGTTTGTGAATCGTTTCCTGGGTTTTGGTTTCTTTGGACTATCCTATCGTACGCTTACTATTTATCTTCAGTATAATCATTCCATTCCTGATACATTTATGATGGGTTCTGTCTCTTTTGTTTATTATTGGATACTCCCCGCCCTTTACCTTTATACACGTACGGTGATCAACGATGAACAAACTATCGGTAAAAGAGACTGGCTGCATTTTATCTTGCCCGTTCTGGCTATATCGCTTGTCGTTTTCTACCTGGTCAGCGGATTTATAGAAACAGGAAAAATAAGTTTTCCAATCCAGGAGATTGGCCCCAATAGTTCGGCATTCGAATGGCCTTTATCCCTGACCGCGCACACCATCCTGCTTTTATGCATGGCTTTTATTTATGTTACACTGCTTTGGATACTGGTATACCGGAAATTTATTAAAACCAGGCCCTCGCATCCGCAGGCAAAAAAAATCCGCAACTGGATCATTTTGTTAGTGGTACCCTTTACACTGTTGCTGATTGCTGTTTCGCTCGGCGTCTTCCTTTCTTTTTTTACTTCTATTAATACGGAAATCAATACACTGGGCGTTAGATCGCTGATTTTGATTTTTGTTTTTTCCCGTGTACTGC
>CAZGSG010000005.1:10283-52455 GCA_964528095.1 uncultured Terrimonas sp. | reverse complement strand
GCCAACTTTTTTAAAAAATCCATTGCGTCCTGTCCCCCTGTTTATAATGGTATCTGCTTATCCATTCTTTCATTTTGAAAGTTTTTAATATACGGAATCCGCATGCGCAGATTGGCTGTTCTGAACTTTGGAAACAATTATTTAATACTTTTTTCTATCTGTATAAATGGTTACCTTAATAGTATTATCAACCGTCCAACCTGATTGCATGAAAAAAAAGTTCCTTGTTTACCAGCTACCGGGTCTTTTTTTCGCACAAACACTGTTTGCTCAAAACGATGCAGCCCTGTTAGCTGAGAATTGTTTGTACTCAGGCATGAGATCTTACCTTCCGCCGGGGTTCTGCAGGTCTAATCAATCAGGCATCAGGAATGACAGGCACTCCGCTGTCCATTTGCCAAACGGTATGGCCATGCAGGTATTTGAAGATGATAATTATCGTGGCCGCAGCGAAACTTTTTATTCCTCCGTTTCCTGTCTGCCGGCAAGCTGGAGAAAAAGGGTCTCTTCAGTAAAGATCTATTGGATACATGATCCGGGCAACCAGGGGGGTGATGGCAATTCCGGCGAAAACCTGCCCCACAGGGTGATCGGGTTATCTTCTATCGTAATGCACAATATTCCGGCATGGCGAGAGCCAGTCTATATTCTAAGGAGATAAAAGGCAGTCGCTTTTAACAATATCAGTTATGTAATTCATAAAGAGAACACATCTGTTAACGCACTAATTTTTTTAAATATGAAAAAGAGCTTTTTATTTTTTTACGCATTAACAGTATTCTTTGTATTCAGCAGCTGCAACGGCAGTAAACCGGTGAGCAGTACCACTACGGGAGGAAGCGAACAATTTTACCAACACCAGTGGAATCTTATCGAATTAAACGGGCAACAGATTACAACTGGAAATGAAAAAGCCCCTCATCTTTTATTTTCACCCGGCCAGGTAAACAAGGTAAGCGGTTCTACAGGTTGCAACAGATTAAATGGCAGTATGGAACTGACCGGCGTTAACTTCATCAAATTTTCTCCCCTCGCAACTACCAGGATGGCCTGCCCCGGCAATACTACAGAAGCGCCTTTTATAGAAGCGTTGGGCCAGGTAAATAACTGGAGTATCGTCAACAACCAGCTATTATTAAGCAACGGCAAAATACTGCTTGCTAAATTCAACGCCGCTGAAACGTCTAAACTAAGCGGTAACTGGGAATTAAATTATATCTCCGGACGAAGAATTGCTTTTGAAGGATTATATCCCGGCAAAAAACCACAACTTACTTTCATACCGGGTAAAACCGACGAAGTTGACGGACATACAAGTTGTAATTCTTTCAGCAGTAAATTAACAGTTGATGGAAATAAAATAAATATCACTGCTCCTACTGCCATGACCAAGATGGCCTGCGAGGGCGAAGGAGAAACAGCATTTTTAGATATGCTGAAAAAAGTAAACAAGTATGATATAAGCGAAGGGAATAGCCTGGTATTCCTGACAGACGATATTGTTGTAATGCGGTTTTCCAGAAAATAACACCACCCGGAACAAATAGATAAAAGAACTGACCAAGAGAATGCCATGAAACATTCCTGAGATTTAGCCTGGCGCTGAAGATAACGAACCTCCTACTGATTAGATTAAGCTTCTGAAAACTAATTCTGGCAAAGCGACAGGATATTCCTGTTGCCTGCTTAATCGTATAGTACGTACACTATGAAACAGGTTAACCTATTTTTTTATCTTATTTCAAAAACTTAAAAATTTAAGATCATGGCATTTAATCTTCTCGATTCTGTAAGCGGTCTTTTTAACAAAGACCTTATCGGAAAAGCCGCGTCATCGCTGGGCGAAAACGAAGGGGGTATTCAAAAAGCATTAAGCGGGGTCATCCCTTCTGTGCTCACCGGCCTTTTGCAAAAATCTTCCAGTATTGAAGGTGCGTCTTCTGTATTGAACATGGCCAAAGAATCAAACAGTGGCGGACTGCTTGGCAATATCAGTGGGTTACTGGGTGGTGGTAACCTGCTCAACAAAGGACTGGAAATGGTAAAAGGATTGTTTGGTGATAAAGCCAGCAATGTCATTAGCATGATCTCCGGTTTTGCTGGCATTAAAGAATCCTCTGCTTCATCCCTGATGAGTATGGCTGCGCCCGCCACATTAGGCACAGTGGGCAAACATGTAGAAGAAAATAAACTGGGAGCAGGCGGTTTGATCTCGATGCTGGCAAGTCAGAAAGACAATATACTGAATGCGCTGCCTTCGGGGTTGAATCTTGCGGGCGCCTTGGGCGTCGGTAGCCTGGGAGATATTGGTAATAAACTTTCGGGACTTGCATCCAGTGTCGGTAGCGGGGTTAAAAAAGCAGCCGGTGGCGCACGCTGGGTATTGCCATTGTTATTGGTAATAATCGCTGCATTGCTGGCTTGGTACTTTTTGTTTGGAGGTAAGAACGGATGTAATCAATCCAAGACCTCTCCTGAAGATACGATGACAAAAACGCCGGTAATTAGTCCGGAGAAACCTGCCATGCCTACGGAAAGCTTCAGGGTGAAACTACCTGATGGAAGCGAACTGGATGCCCTGAAAGGTGGCATAGAAGACAAACTGGTTTCTTTTTTAAATGACGCAAACACGAAAGGCGGAAAAGATGTTTGGTTTGACTTCGATAACCTGAATTTTGAAACCGGAAGCGCGAAGATCACAGCCGAAAGCCAAAAACAGGTAAACAATCTTGCTGCTATACTGAAGGCATTCCCTAAAACAAAAATCAAGATAGGCGGCTATACAGACAAAACAGGAGATGCCGCTGTCAATAAAAAATTAAGTCAAAGCAGGGCCGATGCAGTAGATGCCGCATTAAAAGGTGCAGGAGCTAATACATCGCAGTTACTCGGTGCAGAAGGTTATGGCGCTGAATTTGCGAAAGCAGCAGCCGATGCCCCGGAAGAAGAAAGAATGAAAGACAGGCGTATAGCTATAAGTGTAAGAGAGAAATAATTTCTTAGCGATTATCCTCTTTAAGAAAAATTCGAACTCGCTTTATATTTATTGGCTTTTTTGCAACTAAATATAAAGCCATAGAAATGGCCTGGTTTATCCAGGCCATTTCTATAATTAGAGAAGAAATAAACTATTTTATTTCCACCTTACCTGAATGTGCAGGTGATTGTCGTTATCCGGGAATACCATCCCCAGTTGTGGTACCAGGCTGCGCAACCCGGCATCAATCAATAATGATGCAGATGTCTTACTACCCTTGGTAAGATTTTTATTTCCATAGAAGCCGCCCTGCATTGGCATCCCAAATCCAAGGTTCTTTTTGTATTGCGCCGGTAGGCTAAGCAGGTAATTCAGGATATTGGTTACCATTGTTACCGAGCCGATTGTTTGAAAGCCCCCTCCTTTATAATTTATATCAATACAACGACCGGCGCAATGTCCTGTACATGATCCATCGCTTTTTGGCGGACGGATAAAACTGCCGATAATGATATCCGTGTTATTATTCAGTCTTGCCTGTTCAGTTATATGATAGATCAGTGGCAATACCTGTATGATCGTGCGTTGCGGATCGATATTCAAGACCCGTTGCCCCAGCACTATTTTCTTCAATTGATCCATCGAATTAAAATTACTTCCCGTCAAACCCGCATTCATACTATTCAATATCTTTTGCGCATGCCAGCGGTTGAAGTTAAAGATCTGCTGTACCGGTGGAGCTGTTGTACCAATAGCAGCAGGTGGCGAAACCGTTACCGGGCTATTCAACAGGACTTTCATTTTAGCCCAGGTATGTGGCCCGATAATACCATCTGATTCGGAGGCTGAAAAGCCCTGCCCCAGTTGCCAGGCAGCAACCGCCTGTGCAAAAGACTCTTCGTCGAGACTTACATTCTGCTGACCTGAATAAGGTAATAACAGGTCATTGATCTGGTCATGGTATTGCTCCCACTGGAGTTTAGCAGCATAATAACGGTTTTGCCGGATAGCATTTGACCAGTCAGCCACCTGTTGATCCAGCATCTCCTCATACATATATTCATCTGTTGACTCCGATCCCATTGCATTGATTGGCTGCGCAAGATGAAAAAAATTATTATGCTCGTATGCCTCTTGTTGGAACGGATCGTTTTCATAGTCCTCATTATTCTCAGGGCCGGCACCCTCCCTTTCATCCATGTACTCATCCTGTTCATACTGGTTCTCAGGATCCAGTACAAGGGTTTCGTCTTCTTCATATTCGGGCATTTCAAAACTCGTTTTAGTTAACCCGCTCTGTCCGATCTTCAGTATTCTTTCTTTCAGGTGTTCTTTGGGCACC
This sequence comes from uncultured Terrimonas sp., assembly GCA_964528095.1. Classification (GTDB taxonomy): domain Bacteria; phylum Bacteroidota; class Bacteroidia; order Chitinophagales; family Chitinophagaceae; genus CAZGSG01. The sequence goes on along the minus strand of CAZGSG010000005.1, from coordinate 48,136 downwards.
AACGCGTGTTTTTTTGCAGTGGATTTTTTTATAAATATACCTGGCATAGCCGCCGTTGTTTTTTGCAGCGCAACGGCATTATCTTTTGTGCTGCCGAGATAATAAATGAAGAGTCTTTTACCCGGGTTGCTTTTTGCCCATACTTTCCATTCACTATTACCACTGTACAATGAATCGAATCCCCAATACTCGGATACAAAACAACCATATAAGGGATTATCCGTTGTAGCGATCTTTAACAATTGTCTGCCGCCGGCAGAGTGTCCGGCCAATATGATATTTCGCAGGTTCAAAGCACCCCCACTAAAACGCTTTGCTAAAATATAGCTTTGTACCGCGGCAATTATTTTTATTACGTATTCATCAAGACCTCCCTTTTTATCACTGAGCGAATTACGATATGAATTCGGACTTTTGCCCAGCGATGGTGCCGCCAGAATAATATTTTTACCACTAGCTTCTACTTCTTCTCTTAGCCTGTAATCATAATTGGGTAAACGGGATGCTTTCCAGTAACTATCGATCTTTGCTTCCTTTCCGGGAAATTCGCCTGTCATACCATGCAGGTAAATAAGCAGGTCCACTGGTTCTGCAGGAGTAAAAGAGGATGGTATATATATTCCTGTCATGTCCAACCGGATGTTTCCTTTACCCAGGTCTATCTTAACATAACAGGTATAGCCGGCAACAGAAAGATCTTCGGCTATAAATGGCGGAGTTGAAGATGCGCTGACAGCCGGTACAGCACATGTGCCTGTACCAGGAGGTGCTGGAACCTGTGCCAATTGTTGTTCCTGCAACTCATCGTCTATCTCATATTGATCGCCTGACTCAGACAGGTAACTATAATCTTCCTCCCCGCCAGCCCAGCCCTCTCCTGTTTCGCTGTCATATTCATCCACAGGATAGTTCTCATAAGACTCATCCACGTAATCTTCAGCCGATTCATTTTGTTTGCCACTTTTTATTGATTCAAAATAATTGTAATAATTGAGTATCCTGGCCAGGTATCCGGGTGTATTCTTATACCTGGTTTCTATCCAGCATCTCAGCAAAGGCGATATACTGGTACTAACAACCTCCCATTTCGGAGGGTCAGGTTCTGTTTGCCAGGTGCTGGCTTTTTTAAATTTATAAAATGCCGCGTCCTTGTTCGCTTTATCGATATCTGTCTGACCACAGGAAGGGTATTTCGAGTAAGAGCCGGAAAATAAAATTCCACGTTGATAGTGCCGGGCTTCAAACCAGTTTTTCCAGTCACCTTCTTCTTTGGCATATTGTATCGCCTTTAATATACCTATATGCCCTACATTATACCCGCAAAGTATGATCTTCAGCAATGTCTGATCATCAAGGGTCCTGGTATCTATGCCCAATTTAGAAAGACGGGGGCCCAGGTACTTATCCCTGAAATCGATAAAATTACCAATACCCGTCTCTATGCTTTTTTGGGGATCAAGCTGATCATCCCCCCTTTGCGCCTGCATAAGACCTTTATATGCGCGTTCTTCACCCTGGCCTTCTAATGGATTCCCCCCTGATTCGGCAGCTATAATACCGCGGGGTATGTTTGGATTCAGTTGAAACTGCTTGCTGATGCTTTCGATAAGGTCGCTATACTGTTGCAGTTTTGCCACTACCCGAGGCTCAACCCCTGCAGGAGTTGCAGTGGTGGCTGTCGCAATACCCAACTTCGCCTGCATCATCTTCCAGGTATTGGGGCCGATTACTCCGTCTGCGCTCTTACCAGTAACGCCATTCTTCACCTGCCATACCGCCACCAGCTTTGCAAATTCTTCGCTGGTATAACTGCTGTTCGACTGACCTGTTGTTTTCAATAAGAGTTCGGCAATCGCTGTTATTTTATTGCTCCAGCCCAGCCGGCTTGCATATGTTTTATTATACGCTGCACTTTGTTTCCAGTTCGTTTCAACAACTTCCGCAGTAATTCTGGGAGCAGCCGCTGCCCCACCTGCCGGTGATCTGAATTCCCAATGCCAGGGTTCTTTTGCATAAGGATAAAAATTGAACCTTGCAGCATTCTTCGTGAGCCAGTCCCAGAAAAGACTTTTGGTTTCCCAGAATTTTTTATGATTATGATCCGGATTTGTGTCGACGGTAAATTTATTGGAGCTTTCTGTTGCACCAAAATCAACGGCCAGTCCATGATTGTGATTGCTATAACCGGGCGCAGCAAGGCTTTTTGAGATATATCTTGCTATTCCATTTATATCGTTTTTACTGATGCCGGCTTTATGCACGGCCCAATAAAAATAAGTTGGGAATTTTTCTACCCAGTTATCAAACTGGTAGTCTGCAGTGCGATATCCACTCAATATCCGGATCTTCACATTTTTTCCGCTTAATGCTGCTCTTGCAGCCGCTAATAGTTGATCGAGCCAGTCAGCGGCCTCGTTCAATAATGTTTTTCCGCTATTATCCACTTCTCTGGCCTGCGTCTTATCCAACAGGTAGGTATAAGGATTGTTAGCTGTTCTTGAGTTGGCCACATGCTGCTCGTACACTTTCTTACGGATCGCCAAATTCTCCGCGCTGTTGGCCCACTCATGTGGTGAACCGTAACGCATGTTATCCAGTTTCGAAGAAGGAATAGAATTCTCATAGCCTGCAGCCACCTGTTCTTCAAACATATATTCTTCTGGTTCTTCAGTATTGTAATCTTCCAATGAAAGAACAGGATATGTTTCTCCATTGCCGGGAAGTATCTGTGGCAGTGGGGGAACGCCTACGGCAGCGGAAAATACTTTTTCCAAAAAACCAGGTTGTTCATATGTATACAATTCATCAATGGCGCCGGTCTCCCGTAATAATAAATCAACAAAAGGTGTTTGCATAACTGTAGTTGAAAAATGATTAAAAACGATCAGGCAATGCCGATGCCTATACCGGCAAAATATGAATCACCATCAGAATTGACGATCTTGTTACCGTTAACAATGGTCAGACCTTTATGGTCTACATTATCACTAACATTTCCCCCTACCACGCGGATGAAATTATTTGCCCGGTCTATCTCAGTAATAATATCCACATGACATTCTTTACCTAAAAGCTTACCCGTTTTATCTTTGCTATTCAGAACATTGTCAAAATCCCTCCCACTATCTTTTCTTGCTTTACATAACATATCACCGGGTTGCATTCGTGCAATAATTTCAGAAATTCTATACAGCCGGAAAGGGTTTTGTGCCCTGGCATCCCTGTTTCGCCTGGCCTGGCGGATATAATCAAGATGCAAATCCGAATAATCAAAAAGACTGCGCGCGTCCGATTGCTTCAATATATAAGAGATGAATGCAGCGCTCCAGGGGGCATGTAGATCAACCGTTGCCGGAGGGTCAGGTATTGCGTTCCAGTATTTTCGGAGATGAACAAGAGCCCCGGCATCATATTCTTTTATAGCCCATATGCCATTCGTTTTTGTGCTTAGCCAGGTATTGTATTCCGCGATCGTATTAGTAACAATTCTTTTTTTAAAATCAAATACATAGTTAATAATATTAGCAATAATGGCATGTGAAGTTGCAGGGGCCTTGCTAAAGCTTTGCGCATAATTCAGTAACAGTGTACGCTGTGACTGATCATTGACTATTAGCATCAACTTGTTATAAATAGATCGCCCCAGCCGTTCTCCTTCTTTTGTCGCAATGGCTAAATCCATTGAAAGCGTAACTCCATTCGAACTTGCCGTAAACAATATTTCTATGATATTTTTAATACTCAGCTTCCCCGCATCGGTATCTGTTATTTCATTTTCAGTAAGGGTTTCTTCAGGTTCTTCCAGGTAACTGAATGAATCATTCTGTTCCCAATCCTGTTCAGCCTCGGCCAATTCCAGTTCGGGTTCTATAAAAGGGGTTGTCAGCATACACGATAAATTAATATTGATTAACGATCTTTTATTTATGCCCGAAGATTAACAGTCTTCTGGATTTATTGAACGGACACCAGTAAACATATTCTTCATCAATTCCAGTTAGATCTGGTGAAAGCAGTTATAAGAATCCTGTTGAACTTCTCACTACATTTAATTCAACGCGGTCTGTGTTTGTTTTACTCCATTCGGTTGTATACGCACAGTACCTGTAATATTCGCATCGGGATTTTTAATCCGGTGACCGGTTGCTTTTTCCCAGTTGTTAACCACGGTCAACAGATCTGTCAAGGCATCCAGTTGTTCCTGGCTGGCCAATGGTCCGCCATTGGTGGTCTGGCTTTCAATGACCCGGCGAATCCATAGATTGGGCGCGGTGAGTTCGAATGTGCCGAATTCAATTTGTCGCAGGATGACCGCCATAGGCCCCGCCATATCAAACAGGGACTGCGCTTTTTTATGCGCATCAATACCCACTTTTTTGCCAATATTCATTAATCGTTCTGAAGCGGTATTTGCCTGGCAACCCAGAAAATTTACCAGCGGGCTATCATAGGAAATGATATTAAATAACCAGGAAGCAAAACCTACGGAGGAATATTCTTCTTTCGACAGATTCATATAACGGTAGTTCAACAGGGTGATAGGCCCTGTAGCGCCTCTTCTTGACATCAGCATTTGCCGGAGCTTGGTCGACATATCAATGATCCGTTGATAATCTGTTGTATTGGCACCACTGGTATTCTGCGCATTGGTATATGCCTGCCAGATCTCTGTGAGAAATTGTTCAAACAACAAAATGAATTCTTTATTGGCCGTTTTTGCTTTATAGTAATTATATTCTGTATTGCCTGAGCTATTCGCGTCACCAAAAGCAAGGTCCATTCCAAACATCCGGTAATAAGCATTTCTCCTGTTGGCCTCAGGATTGGGTCGCAGGTTACCACTCATATTACGCGAGCTCGTATTCGACAGGGTTTTAAAGAACAGGTTCTCTGTGTTCATGATCCATTGAAATGCCTGTTGATGTACCGCATTACTTGCGCTGGCCACACCAAGCACTTCGTCGTGCTGGTACAAATAGATCAGGCGCTCCATGATCTGGGTGATCCGGGTATTCTCGATAAGATATGAATAGATCAGGTGATACGGTGGAGGATCGGTGGGCCTGAATAACGGGTTAACGGCAGCTGCGAAATTCAGTGGATTAACGGGCCCATTTGCAATATCGAACCAGTGTTTTTGTATAGCTTTTTCTATCACTCTCGGATCCTCATAAAACAAATAATTTTCTCTTACCTGTTGCGGGTAAGAACCTGTGGCGGCGGGCAATTGTGGCAATGCAACAGGTGGTACCACGGGTATTTCATCGCGTCCCGGTATACCTGGGCCTGCATTTGTTGTAGACGCATAGTCACTCAGTAGTGATGGATAATTACCCCTGACATTGTCCTGGTTGCTGGTATAGATAAGCTGATCAATGAAGTCCATATAAATAGTTTTTGAAGTAAAAAAGAGGGTTCTTATAAATTGTTGTCCAGGGTTCCGTAGTTCATCCGCATGATACCATAGGATTCAGTTTTCATCCTATATATCTCCTGCGAGGGGCTCTCCTGGTCTCCGGGTTTTGTATCACATCGACGGTCCTCTGCCAGTATTTGTTTTTCAATATCGTTGCACAGTTTTTCTATTTCTGCTTTATCCCTGATCAGTTTAGTCATATGGGAATGATCACAGTCTGGATCATGGTCCATCTTATCCAATTCATATTCGATCCTGGAAAGATTTTTCTTTAGCCTTTCAATATCTTTCCTCAGGCTGTCTAATTTTGTTGACATATCATTGTTTTTTGAAGTTGCTGATTTGGTTAATTTAATTCTACTGAAAATCCCAGTCTTGTCATCCATTCTTCCTGTTGTTTATATAATGCCGGCAGATCTCCCCTGCCCAAACCGATCCTGTAACCATTTAATGCCAGTAGCCGTAGACATTCTTTCCAGATCCAGGCATGTGAAGTAAATAGTGCCGGCCCTGCCAGGTATTCCAGTCGCTCCAGTTCTCTGGGGCTTACTTTCGCCGGTGGAATGATCTGCGCAAGTGATCTGTTATTAAATGCACGATATGACGCTTTCAATAGTAGTGCTACCACATCCGGTAACGCATCCACACACATTTTTACCAGCCCGATGGAGGGAAAATTGACAAGATTAATATCATAATCATTTTTGAATGCTTCTTCCAGGTCATCCCAGGCACCATGTCCATAAAACTGGCGACACATTTCAATATTCATCAACACACGTATATAGGAAATAGGATGTGGATCATGTTGATGATAGGCAAATACCGCCTGTGGCAATCCGCTCACTACATCATGCAATGCCGCCACCGCGGCATAACCGGTATGTACAAACGCAAACGCATCAGCCGCCATTTCGCTTGACCATCCGGCAAACGCAGCGCCTACTATTTTTGGATGCCGGTTCAGTTCATTGTTCAGCCTCGCCGACAGTTCATCATTCCAGTTCAGGATATGTGCTACCTGGTGACCGGTTTCATGAATGATCGCCGTAGGTCTATACAGATTATGTTGCGTCACTTTGATGGCAGCTACCGGGCTTATTCTCCCATCCCATAAGCGCAGACCGGCTTTTAATATGGAAGCCCCTACTCCTTTGTCTACATACGTCAATACATAAGGCGTTTCCTTTCCAAGCGGGCGCAATAGTTCTTCCATGCTTTTCACACAGAGTATATCACAGGCGCGTAACAAAGCTGCCAGTCCTGAAGTGGTGCGGGAGTTGATCGCTACCGTATAAAAATGGATCGTTTCTTCCGCCTTAAGATATTTATTACGCAATTGCAGCAGCCCTCTTTTGATATTCCGGAGATGCTCCGGCTCGGGAGGGCTTTCTAATTGTTTTCTTAAGCTATTGGCCATAGCTGTCACTTCATCTACACTGTTCTTCAACGAATCCTTCAACAAAACGCCCATTTTATGTTCAATGCCATGCCATGCATTACCTGAGGCAAGATTATCCAGTTGTGCTAACCGGGATGCTGCCTGCAACCAATGATTTACCTGGCGCAGCAAAGAATAATAAATGGAAGAAGTGGCCTGCATAAAAAACGATTAATCAAATTTTTTATCCGCGATGATCCTGATATCCGGTGCCGGCATATTCGGCAGGGTAAGATCTCCCAGGTTTCCGATTGATAAATTACCCCGGATAGCATTAATGATCGTGCGGATAACCGCCATACCCGGCACATTATTCCAACTGAGTTTGATAGTTACGCCATCCTGCGGTTCTGCCTGCGCGGCTTTGAACTCCGCGGCTCTTGCTTTGAAGAAACCCGCAACAGCTTCATACGCTTGTGTAGAGATCTTATCGACCAGCTTACCAACAATCCCGGAGATAATTTCTTTACCGGCTACCTTACCGAGTACATTCAACGGAGAGAACTGCTCCTGCTGATCAGGGTAATGCTCAAGGTATAGCTCCGGTAAGGCCTCATGTACGATCTTCACTTTAGTAGCGATATTTTTCAACAGAATATCATTCAATACGGTTTTGATCGCCTGGCGAATGCCCAGCGCCGCGCCCAGAAAATCATTCTTGTTCAATTTTTCTACCACAGCAAGCGCGTCTTCCTCGCTGAAATAATAATTCAGTTTTATTTCTGATTTAATAAAATTGATGACCCCTTGTATATCCGCCGACCTGCTTTCTGTACCGGCGGCCGCATGCCCCTGTTGATTGTGTTTGTGTTTTGACCGGTCAACAGGCGGTATACGTAAGCGCGCGCCATCAATCTCCAGGTAATAGAAGCGTTGACCTGGACTTGTTTTAAAACGGTTTGAAAGAATCTTTGCATCTACATCTTTTCCAAGTGATGGCTCTTTCAGCAAAAGTGAAGAAGCTTGTTTGGTAAGTGGTAACAATTGTATCCACGCTTTGGGCTGTTTGGCATTCAGGCCCGCCAGTTTTTCAGACCGGCTGATCAGGTTGAGCCTTGTACCTTTCAGGGTTTCGTATACATGTACTTTTGCTTTTATAGGTTTACTGGTATCAAGCCCGTATTTATCACGTAGAAAATTAGCAAGAGGTAAACTCCTGAAAGTTGTTACCGCATTGGCTGTTTGCGGATCAATGGTGGTATCGTATACATGAGTGAATTTTTTGTACAGGGGCACCGCTGTATTTCTTGGCATCGCCACCCAAAGACCTTTTTGTTTAGTCGGTCTTAATTCTTCTCTTATGTATTGAGAAGGGAAATTATCCGCTGCCGCTTTTTCAAACGCTTCCAGCAGGTGCATGGTCAATTCTTCAGAATCATTTAAGGCCGCCTCATTTTGTATGTTCATTTGCTGAATGGTCTCTTCGATGGTATTTGCGATGGCTTCATAAGCCAGGTCTGTTTTCCCTTCTTCATGTGTTTCAAAACCTATCGCGCCCATGCCTACATCAATGATACTTGCCGCCAGGGGCTGCGCCACATTTGCGGGTACATATTTACTTACCAGTTTAGCCAATAAGCCAGCAAGGAAATTGATTATTTTTTGCCGGCCCACGATGCCTATGGCCATCTTGATAATTGGTTGCAGGGCCATTATCGCCACGGGTAAAAAACGTTCGATCGCAGGCGCAGGACTTTCTCCGGGCTGCAGTCCTTTTAGTTCATCCACAAACTGCTGGCGTGCTACATGTAATGGAGTGGTATTGAGCGCGCCGGTTTCATAATTGCTTATTCGTTCACCGGTTTCCTGCGAACTTTCATAGTTCATTGATACATGCGTTGCTTCTTCTTCTCCCGGAGAAAAAACAAGCTGGGCTATATGATTGTCCAGTTCCGACTGTATCGCCTCCAACTGTCCATCAGCCTGTTCATAGTCACCGGTCTCGTCTGCTGTTTCAAGGTTCAGGAATTTTTTCGCCAGGGTCTGCGCATGTGGTTGCAGGTTCCTGGGCAGTTTACCTATGGCAAATTTCAATACCTTATCCAGTAATGGTTTTATCAATCCTTTTATCTTATCAAGCAGTATATTAATAGGAAGCAGTTTACCTACCGCGTTGATGCCTTTTTTAGCCAGGTTTACACCGGCACTGACCACTGATTTTACTTTATTGAATATTTTACCAAAAAACTGTTCCTGTGCAGGTGAATACGCGGCGTGATTAAATTCAAGATTGGAAAAAAAAGATTCTATTTCCGTTTCTGAATGATCTGCCAGGTTATTACCCGAGAAATGCTGGGCTACCCTGTCGATCATTGTTTCTGATTCGCGGATAAGCGGTGCAAAATAAGTACGTGCCTGCTGAGTGGCAAAAGGTATATAATTATTGCCCATGGCTGTTTCATTGGAGATCTTGCTACGCCAGGTATCTTCTACCTCATCTGCAAGCTCATACACCATTTCATTAAACTCCGAATCATTCAATTCCGATAACAGGTTCACATACTCTTCTCCCGCCTGTGTTACACCCTTGCTTACAGCAGTAGCTTCGTAGGTACGCGAAAAAGGGCTTTCTACTTCTCTGAAATAATCAGTGAACAGGTCTTCCGAATTAATAACGCGATCAGCCTGTTCCTTCATCACAGGTATATCTGCAAAAGGGGTTTCATATTGAGACAGACCGTTGGCATTGCCATTTAAACTTGTTCTTTCCATGTTATCAGGATTGTGGTATAAAGTAATATGCTAAATATACCTTTTCACAAAGGCGTGTTCCAATCACCCGAAAGGGGGATTTCCATACATCTTATTTTTCGAAGAAGGTCTGGTGATAATAATTGACCAGCGCCGCAGTATTTTTCGCACCTGTTTTTTCAAGAATATTTTTGCGATGTGACTTCACTGTTTCGTAGCTGATAAATAACTGGGCGGCTATCTCATTATTGGTAAGACCCTGCATGATCAGCCCCAGTATCTCGATCTCGCGTATACTTAGTTTCTGGTTATTGATCTCTACCGGTGTATTGATTTTTCGAAGTAACTGAAACGAAATTTCTTTTACATCCGGCGTTTCGATAGTAATAGACACCTGGAAGGCCTTACCCAGTTTTCGGCTAATGGAGAATATATCCTGCATTTTAGCCAGGAATTGTTTTTCAACATCCGCTGACCATTCATCGGCTTCATAAAACCTGATCTCTTCTTTATCAGTTTTGGCCGGGCAATAGACATTTATGCAAAGGCTCGCCGACATTTGCAAATAGCAATAAGGTTTAATCAGTTTAGCGCTGCCTGGGAAATATACCGGACAGCTAGATCTTATGAAAGTTGAAAGTAACTTGTTTTATAAAGGAGGACTATTCCCGGTTCGTGTGATATTTGAGGGATTTGAAAGGGCTGCTTTCCCTGGTTAAACCTGAGGCAGGTTAATCAACCTAACTCATCCGGGGTTAGCTATCATTATCTATGTGGCAGGGCGATGATACCGCCTGTTAACCTATTAGTATAAGACACCCTATCAGGTTTCCAAATAAAAAGAGACTGATTTATCCTTTTGATAGTCTGTGCATTGCAAACTGCCCCTTGATACCTGCGTTTGGACTTGTTCGGGACTTGTTCGGGAGTTGCTCGGAATTTACGCTCAACTACCCTGTCAGAAGCGAACAAGTCCCGAACCAATCACGAGGCGGGTACGAAGGAGGTGTCATCCTGCCATCGCTGTCTTACAAAGGTTTACACTTAGTTGACCCGGGAAATTATTGACATTTCTGCTATTTTTAATCGAATTATCGCTAAAAAACCCGTCTGTCAACAATATCAGGTTTCCATCTACGTTTCGGATTTCTGAACATTTCCATGCAGGCCGGGCCTGCCAGTGGACCGCAGGGAAGCCGAAAACTGCATTTAAAGAGTAGGCATAAAACAATATCCATGAACAAACTTTTTACTTTTCTTGTACTCGCCTTTTTTACCCTATCCTGTGGCGAAGCTTCCGAAGCCGCGAGTGAACCAGCCGCGAAGGAAGAAACGCCTATAGAACAGAAACTTGCTGTAATAGATGATGTATATGATAAGAATGATATAAAAGTAGTGAGGATAAAAACACTACTGGATAATCTGTCTTCAAAATATGCTGAACCAATTGATAGCATTGCAGAGTATACCTACCGGGCTAAGTCGGTATTGCGGGATAAAGGCATTGATGAAACATGCCAAAGCATCCTGGAGCAAATGAATAAAACAGTAAAAATGGAGAACACTCCCTATAAGGATGCCATTACGCTGTATTTGCTGGTGCGGGCTAATCAATAACAACATCAGTAACTTAGTAATCGAACAGACTGGTCCGTGGGAATAATGTCCCATAGATCAGTCTGTTTTTTTTCAATTAGATTTTAAGAGATGCGCGTTGGTTATTAGCTGGATGTGATAGTTCATATATATATTCTATATTGTGGCCGATCCACTTCAATTTAAGGTCGTTTGCTATGTGCAGATTTCTTTTGATTTGTTTTTTATTATATACCCGAACATCACTTGCACAGCCTCCCGGCAACGCGCAATTAGCAAACCCTGAAAAAAATATCACCCGCCACCAGTTTGTTTTTGATAAAAAAACAGGGCTTATTTCGTTGCCACCTGATAGCTCGTCGGGGCCAGAGGCGATAATTGAGCATTTACTCAAAACATGCGCCAGGCAGAACATCAGAACAATATTTCTGGGAGATTGTGAACATGGCTCGTACGCAAAAGATGAAATTATCATCAATTCAATGCCTTATTTTAAAAAAAATGGGTTTGCACTGGCAATTGAAAATGATGAGGACCTACTGCTTAGAACTATTGGAATGCCTTTTAAGCTAGTAACGGCAGAACAAATCCGTCAAAACAGACAAAAGTTAATTACGGAAATAGAACAAATTCTAAACGTCAGAACGAATTATAAAGAGCAAGCTATCTCGTTATACAATATGATCTACAAAGCAAAAGAAAATGGCACCGACCTGTTCTTTTGCGAATTAAGCGAATTTACCGATTTGCATACGTCTACTGTAACATCTTTTTTAAATTCATATAACCAGGAAATCAAGGATCAATTTAACTTATCTAATTCCGGTGACAGTAACACAAGGATAAAAGCAAAATCGCAATATCGTTTGCTGACAGATAGACAATTATTTCTTTTTTACGCCAAGAATTTTGCAATCCTAAGAGCCCGCGACTCTATTATTCAGATCCCTAAAGTACCGACAGTGATATATCGTGGTACCGGTCATTTTTACGGAGCTAATGATTTGGATGAGGATAAAAAGTATGGCAATTCAGTAACAATTTGGAACATCGCGACACCTGACAGTATTGGATTTGACATCTTCAATACTTTTAAAATAAAGAAGGAAGAGTTAAAAAAACTGACCATAGCCCTCAACGATTCGGCTGTAACGAACACTGCGTTGAAGAACCAGGTAAAAACTTACCGTTCGCTTATAAAGCCTCTCCAAAATCAGGAATTCGACCTGCCTGATTATTTATTGATAAATGACCGGCCAGGCAGCAATCCTAAGATGTACGAAACAATCACTTTCCTGAAAACGCATCATTTTAGTCAAAAAAACGGCATTGACATTTGTGAAACCAGTGACAGTTCCATCTACGACAATCTTGTAAAAGATAAAATTATTGCCAGGCGTGACCCACCTGATTCCGCTCCAAAATCAGGTAGCCAAATTACAATTTCAAAAACCAATACACTGCCGTAGCTAAAGCAATAGTTATGTTATGAGAAAATACCTGACGTTTGACTATAAGTTAGCGCTATCATCATCATCCAATAACCGCACTAAAAATAAATATCCGCAATGGCGCTTAACAAGTTCCCGGTTTATTACAACAGTTTATTTAATACAGTAGATTCATTAAACTTTCACTCTTTTATTTTAATTCCTCTATTTAAAGCGGCGGCAAAAACAGCATTTTTTTTCGAGCGGCTGATGGGGAGGAGAACCCCTCCTATTAACAATTGTTGGTTTTCTAAAAGTGTAATTTTATCAATCGCCGCAATAAATGATTTATGAATTCTCACAAACCCGGCGACCGGCAGGCTTTCTTCAATTTGTTTGAGGCTTGAATAGATGATATATTTCTTTTTCCTGGTAATTATACTGACGTAATTAAGCATCGATTCAATATAAATAATATCATCCATCCAGATCTTTTCATATCGCTGGTTATGCTTTACATAAAAATAGTTCGGCTGATCGGTTATTTGTTTTATTGTGTCGGAGCCGCTTACCTTTAGCAACGCTTTTCTGGCGGCTTTTAAAAAACGCTCATATGTTACCGGTTTCATCAGGTAGTCGGTCACCTCCAGCTCAAAACCATCCACCGCGTACTCCGGGAAAGCAGTTATAAAAATAATCTGTTGAAAAATCTCATGCTCTTTAATAAATTCAATGCCACTCATCAGCGGCATTTTTATGTCCAGGAAAATCAGGTCGACCGCCTCCCTATCCAGGATAGCTTTAGCCATTGTGGAATTACGTACGCTTCCAATTAGTTTTAAAAAAGGTGTCCTGCTTACATATGCTTCGGCCTGCTTACGCGCCAATGGTTCATCATCAACAATCAAACAATTCAACATCATAAATTTATAGTTAAGATCACCTGATAACAATCATTTTCCAGCCCCATCTGTAAATGATAATTATTTGTATAGATCAGATCGAGCCGCTTCTTAACATTTGCCAGTCCAATACCCTTGTTTGTTGTTGCAGCTGATCGCTGATTAAGATCATCTATGCTATTCGCGCAAAAGAAATTCAATTGCGTCTCAATAAAACTGACCCTGATCCTTATAAAATTCTCTTTTCCGTCACTATCAGACACATATTTAAAGGCATTTTCAATAAATGGAATAAGCAGTAAGGGAGCGATCAGTAATTCCCGCTTTGGCTTATCTATTACCAGGTCAGTGCTACAGTTATCCTTACGGATACGTTGCAGGCTAAAGTAATTTTCAAGATAAGCGAGTTCTTTTGTGAGCGGAATAAAATCAACATTGCATTCATACAACTGGTAGCGCAACAGGTCTGCAAGAGAGACCAGTGTTGCTTTTGCCCCGTCTGAGTGGAGTTCCAACTGTGTATATAAACTATTCAGGGAATTAAATAAAAAATGGGGATTGATCTGTGTTTTCAGATAAGTTAACTCTGCCAGTGATTTCTCTTTTTCCATTATTTCCATTCGTCGCCGTACTTCAATTCTGTCTGCAGCCAGTTTTACAAAGCAACCGGCAAGAACACCTAATAAGGCAATGAATAACCGGTTGTATTGTAACTCCCTATAATCCCAGGAAAAATCAAAATGAATAGGCACCAGCTTATGGTGTAAAAATACTCCCATGATCCATGAGTAGATCCCAGCTAACAGTACAATTAACAGAACAGACAACAGCACCAGGGTGCCCGCTCTCTTGTGCCTGAAATAAGCAGGCATAATGTATAAATAAATAATGTAAAAGGCAGAAATGACCAGGCTCACATCCAATATGGAAAAATAAATCCTGTTGACATTATTACTAATATAGAAATACACGATCTGGTTCCACATCAAGAGGAAAACAACCCAAAAAAAGAAATGCAGGGTTAATCTACGCATTAACCAATTTAAGCAAATCACGTGGAAATCAGGTGTCTTTATAGGAATGGTTGTTTTTCCGGGACGAATGACAGATTTTTTCTTCTTGTCCATTCATATAAAATTCCCTGCACTTACTATAATTATGACCGGCAGTTTCAGGGGTCCTTCGGATCTTGATAAAAAGTGCATGAAAAAAATAATTACCGCATTTATTTGCTGGTCCGCTTTTACCTGCCGGGCACAAACTATTGATACTGCAGGCCACCAGGCAGCGGCTTATTTTAAGGAAGCAGCAATTGCCAGCCAGGACCAGCGGATCTGGAAAGAAAAGATATACGGCCCAACATTGTTTGTAGAGCCTTATTCAAGGATTACTTATGCCAATATTGGCGATAGCGCCGGAATATTGAAACCTGTTGGAAATATTTATAAAGGCGTATTACCAAAGGAAGTAATGATCGCCAACACATCCATCCGCTGGCAGGGGAAAGCATGGTCTGTTATTTTATGGCCATTACCGGAAGATCGTGATGAGCGTATAAACCTGGTATTGCATGAGTCCTTTCACCGGGTACAGGCCAAACTTGGATTCCCTGAACGAAGTCCAACAGCCGATCATCTAAGCCACATGTATGGAAGAATTTATTTTTTATTGGAATTACAGGCATTGAAAGCTGCCTTAAGTAAGCCGGTTAACGAGCGTACTGCTGATATTGCCAGCGCCCTGCGTTTTCGGGAAAAAAGACAGGAGCTTTTTCCGAATACATTTAAAAATGAACAAATTTTAGAAATGAGTGAAGGCCTCGCAGAATATACAGGCGTAATACTTGGCCGGCAAAAAGATAGTATCCGGGCGCATCTATATCACCAGATTGACACCGCTGCTCAACGTAAATCGTTCATTCGCTCGAGTGCCTATATTACCGGTCCCGTATATGGTTATTTGCTGTATGAAAAATTTCCCGGCTGGACGTTGAAAATTGATTCCAGTTCCAACTTCCCGGCATTGATCTCAAAATACTATGCCATCAATTTATCCAACCAACTACCCGTAGCCTTACTGGAAAAAAAATACAATGGCGATGCGATCATTGAATCAGAAAAATTAAAGGAAGAAAAACGTCAGCAGGTGATAAGTGAATACATTGCCCTGTTTACACAAAAGCCTGTATTAACGATCGCACTGGTAAAAGTGGGTATTGTCTTTAATCCCAATAGTTTGTTTGATTTGGGTTCATATGGGACTGTTTATCCAACAGCGGAGATCAAAGATGCCTGGGGACAACTAATCGTATCAGCTAATGGAATGCTCATGAAGGATTGGAAGACCATTACTTTGCCTGCAAGCGGTGATATAAAGATAAACAAGGGAACTATTGAGGCAAAGGGCTGGAGATTACAGCTAAATGAACATTGGGAAATGATCAGGGTTGATTCGCTTCACTTTAATCTTATCAATAAAAATTAATGGTTTTTCGTTTATACATCGGGGCCGGCTATCGGATGTTCATATAATTGTATGGCCGTTTATTCGCCAGACCCGCGATGAGACATACTCCGAAATGACAAAATCGTGTTCCTCGTCATAAATCAGTTTTAATAAGCAAGATGTACGAATGGACAACCATATTGTAGTGAATTTACCGGGATCGCTTATCCATCGGGGCCGGCCATCGGATATTCATAATAATTGTATGGCCGTTTATTCGCCAGACCCACTATGAGACATACTCCTAATGACAAAACGATATAAAGAACCGGTATTACTGCCTGATCAATTTACCCTGATACACCGTTCGCAGGGGTGTTTTGATTTTTAGTATATATACTCCTTTTGCGTATCCTGACAAATCGATATCAGCCGTTGCAGACAGTATTCTTCCAAGCGGTCGTGTCATCATAATATGCCCTGTGATATCCATCAACTGCAGCGTACAAGTTTCCGTGACCGGTAATTGTATCACCAGCGTTGTTTTGTCTGAAACCGGGTTAGGCATTAGTGATATGATGGGCGAACTAAGTACCCTATTTACGGTAACCACGCCTGAGTAAAGTATGTGTCCATCAATATCAACCTGTTTTAGCCGGTAAAAAGAGGTTCCGGTCAATGGGTCATTGTCCCAGCTTGAGTAGTTATGAATGCCAGCGACGTTTCCTGCTGCGTTCACCCACTCAATAGCGGTGAATGTTCGCGCATCATTGGAGCGTTGGAGTTCAAACCCCTTATTATTAAATTCTGTCGCTGTACTCCATTTCAACTGTACCCTGCCCTGCTGCAGTTCTGCGGTAAAGGAAAGTAATTGTACAGGCAATGGGTTATTTGCGGTGGAAGAGGCCAGGGTGAATGGGCTGAATGTGCTGACTGGTCCCGCTGTCACAATTGTTCCCGCCGCATTGGAACCGGTCACTCCGCCATTTCCCTCACTTATCCACTGGCTTCCATTCCAATGTGCGACCAATAGTTGCGAAAGACTGTTCACTCCACAACTGTTACTTCCCCAACTGAGTGTAACTGGTGTTGAGGCATTACCAACGGTACGGTCCAGTGTCCAGTATTCGCACTGGCTGATATGATTGATTGAAGGACCAAGCGTGGACGGATATGGCGCCTGCGCGCTGAAGTATTCTGCTTTGAATGCATCTGACGCGGTACCTGTTGGCGCGATAGAAAGCGGGCGGTATAGCCCTGTTTTCCCGATGGGAAAAGTAAATGCACCCGCACCTTTCCTGATCACGGGCCCTGATATAAACGATGCATCGCTGGCGCTGCTTACGGTGGCACCACTACGGAAGATCATTTCGTCATCACTTGCAGTGATAATATTTCCCTGTGTAAGCGTTAACGCGGTATTGATATTGACCGGATCAAAAAGCGTGACCGCATTACCTGCTTTATTAATGACAAGACGATTGAATGTAATGCTCTCCAGTCCTGTTTTGTCGATGATCTGCGCATTGCTGCTATCGAGCACGGCCGTTCCTGTACCGGCTCCGAAAGTAACCGCTGAATTACTATTTACTACAATATTACCGGCAAAAGTGGTATTGCCATTGTACGTAATATCAAGCAAACCGGTGCTATTATTATTAAAGGTGGCATCGTTATTAAAATTATCGCCGCTTACTGCGGCTGTACGCAAACGGTAGACCGTATTGTTGATCAGTGTCAAAGGACCATTAAATGTATTATTGCCCGCACCATCATTGTCCAGCGCTACCGGTCCTTGTTTGGTGATCACACTTGTACCATTAAACACTGATCCGTCGAGATAAATATTTCCGCAGGTAGTATTAAGCATAACATCCGCATTAAAGACCGTACCGGCAAACCTTGCTTCATCGCATTGAATGTTCAGTGTTCCGTTGCGAACAATGCCACCGGAAAATTTCGCCTGGCCGGTAATGGTCAGTTGCATGCTATTCATGTCCAGGGAATCGGAAAGGATCGTCAGGTCTGTAACAGTTGTATTATTGGTTAAGCGGGGATAGTTAGTAGCCGTAGAAATAGTGATGGAATCATTGGTGCCGGGTATCCCATTGGGCGACCAGTTGGTGGCCGTGTTCCAGTCCATCGTGCCCGCATTCCCCGTCCAGGTATATGAACCTTGTATCGCTGTAACAGTAATATTCACTGCAGTAGATACCGCGATCACCTGTGTGCTGTTATATGCTTTAATAGTAAGACTATAACTGCCTGCCGCCACATTTGGCCAGGTATAAATATACGGAGCGGTAGAATCGGTTGCCAGTTTAACAGTGCCCTGGTAAAACTCTACCTTGGTTACGGTACCGGAAGGATTGGCCGCCGTAGCAGTGATCGGTATAGTTGCCGGCCCTATATAATTCGCGCCGTTCCCCGGCGAAGTGATTACGGCAGATGCAGGACAAACCGATACCAGTGTCCATACCAGGTATTGACCACTATTGCTGGCCGGGTTCTGTCCAACGCTATACCATTTGTTTGTGTAAACCTTTCCCTGGTAAGTTACCTGCTCGCCGATGGCGCTGTAAATGGTATTGGCCGACCAAGGTGGCGCATTGCAACCGGTTCCGGCAATTACATGTACTGCTACTGCAGCCGAAGTGACGCCTACTCCCGCATTATCAGTTGCTACAGCTGTCAGCGAATAGTTGCCCGCAGGTATATTGTTCCAGTTGAAAGTAAAGAAAGCCGATGTATCTGTATCGATCAGCACCGAATTGCTGTACAGTTCTACCTTGGTAACACGATAGGTGGAATTGGCCATCGCCACCACGTGTACGTCTACCGAGCCCGGGGCTATGAGTGTATCATTATCCGGAGGTGAGCTGATATTAATTGTAGTACCGGTACCGCAGGTAGATACCAGTTGCCATACCTGGTATTGCCCGCTATTGGTCAGCGGATTTTGTCCAACACTGTACCAGCCGTGCGAATACAGCCTTCCCAAATACATCACCAGTGTTCCCGCGTTACTGTATGTCGTTGTCGAGTTCCATGCAGGCGCCGTGCTGCATGCATTCACAGCGAGGGCCTGTACGGTTAATGTAACCGGGGATGACAGGGCTATCGCGCCCGCATCATCAGTTGCTTTCGCAGTAATGAGATGTGTACCATCACTGATCCCGGATAAGTTTAGTGCATAAGGTGCCGCAATATCTGACCCCAGTAGTGTGCTGCCACTGAAAAACTCCACTTTGCTTATACTCTTGCCGCCTGTGGCAGACGCATCTGCCGTTGCCGTGATCGTTGGAACAGTCGTGTAATTATGTACCGTATTATTCTCTGGTGATGTGATCACTATCGAAGGAGGATCAGGAAGACTATATACTTCAAATTCTGCCAGGTAATAGCCCGACAATGCGCCGGAAACACTGCCTCTTGTCGTATCATAAATTAGTACATATCGGCTATTCGCGTTAATAACAGTTATTTTAATTATTAGTTAAGTATTACCTGTGTTAGTCTGTACAGTGAATCAGTTTTCTTCCTTAACTGAACCCTGCACCAGGTAATCTTTTCCATATGCCGTATCCCATACCAGGTTTACCCGCATAATAGGATAGCTGGTGCCCAGGTCAACAAAAATCCATTCTACATCACTGTAATCGCTCTGCCAGGCAGTAGTATAGTCTCCATCTACAGCGGTATCCGGGAGGTTATCATGTGCAGAAGAGGCGTAAACCTGTTTATTTAGTGCCAGGTTATCCTGGGCAAAAGAGCAGATAGAAAGAATCAAAAGCAGTGCAAGGCCGCAACTGCGTAGCAGTATTTTCATAGGTTAGGTTTTGTTAGCTACCAGGGTCATTCTCCCCGACAGATGCGGTGAATGTAGTTTTACTCCTGCTCTCGTACAATAGGTGCTAATACTTATTTCCTGTAATGTATTCAACAACCAGCCCAAGTGCAGGTGGATATTCGCGGCTTTCGATGCTGATGAGAGGAGTTTTTTGGCACCAGCTTGTTTGAAAATAAACAAACGCAAAACCAACTAAGCCTTACGGAAAAGGTGTTTTCCTCAAGCAAAAGGGTATAAAAACGGGATTTTCATATTATAAAAAACTGATCTTTGGACTAGCAACCATTATTACCACCTATGTCAGTACTGCAAGCCACAAAGACAATCGCGGGTTTTACCCTGCTTATCTGTCTCCCGTTTTTTTCAACAGGTCAAACGGCAGACCCCTATCCCTACGCTACAGATATTGTAAAGTTTGATATTGTAACACTAAGAACAGACAAGAGTGTGCCTTTTGATAAGCCGTTTGTACTTGTTGTTGATAATATCAATACAGAGAATATTGTACGGGTCAGTTTATACCGCGCAAAGTCTGTAGCTGGTAACCGTAAGCTTTACCCTGATACTAAAACAGATTCGTATGCAGATTATATTTTTAGCTCGAAAGAAACCATCATCGAAAAAAATAAACTGACACTGCTTGTTCCCGCACTGAGACCAGCAAAGGATTTTGACATATTGGTTGAGAAAAAACTATCCGGTAAAAATATTGAGAAGGCACAGGCACTAAATAAAATCATCATCGACAATAATCTCAACCCCGCGGCACCGGGATATGCCTGGCCGCGGAATGCGACAATGGCTTTTTTAACCTTAAGAGATTCTGCGAATAACAGCAATTTTACACCGCCCAGAGATGTATTTACCGTAGCAGATCAGGACGACTATTATACAAATGTGTTCAAGCATTTTGAGACCAATTACCGGAACATGACCGATGACGCTAAATTCACCACAACAACCAATGGGTTTGTGTATTTAACCACGGCAGAAATTGCGGCCATTACAAATAGTGCTCCACTGAATGGCCGCCCTTTCAACGATAGTTATATACTTACACAGATCGAAAAAGAAACGAGTATCAATGATCTTTTACTCGGTCTTCGTACTATAGGTTATACATATGGATCGAAACTTACCGAACGCGATGAGTTTGATAAACGGGTAACCAACCTCAATGCCAGTATTGTCTTTTTTGATTCATTGTATAAAACAGCGAATGAAATTGCTGCTAAAAACGCTGGATTTGTTTCCACGCGTGACCGCGTGCTCACGATACTCGGAACCTTTCAATCCAATAAAAAAGTACTGACAGACAACCTGAAGAGCATTACGGATGAACTTCGTAAACAAAACGAGGCGATCTGGTTGATTGGCACTACCCAGTCAAAAGATCTGCAAACAAAGAGCAGCAGTATTTTTACAGTTGATGCAGGTATGGCGAATATGTGGGCCCGTGACCTGAGCAATAAAGTAGTTTATATCCCGAAATTATTCTGGAGCGTAAATATTTACTTCCGTGGTGTCGACAAAAATATCCGGTCCAGGTATTTTCCAAAAAAGAAAAAGAAAGAAACCCTTGCTGATGGAACTATACTGGACTACGACGTATTGTCTCACAAGACGCCTTTTAACCGGTTTTGCCTGAACGTTGGATTTACATTCGGGTCACTTGACAAACAAAATTTTGATAACTTTTTTGCGGGATCATCTATGCTGGTCGGGCCAAGCTACCGGCTTACCCGTTCTTTTCGATTAAGCGGGGGTGCTGTTTTTCTTAACCGTGCACCACTCAATCCTTTATTATCCGAAAAGAAAATCACAACAGGCGGGTATCTTTCCCTTAGCCTTGATTTCGATATTCTTGGCGCATTAAAAAACGTTTCAAGTCTTTTCTTTAAATAGATATTATGAGAAAGCTTATTTATATATTGAGCCTGGCAGGTTTGATTGCCTGTAAAAAACAGCATATCAGTACCGATGAAGTATTGCATACATTACAATTGTCTCCCAACCCGGTTGATGCAGATGGCAGCAGCCCTATCAATGTATCGATCAGGGTCAATTCCAGCGCGGACGTAGCCAGGCGTAAAGTGATCCTGGAAACCTCGGCCGGAACATTCTCCTCAACCAGTACCAAAACAACTACGGTGGAAGCGCTTTACGAAAACGGAGAACTGATAGCGCGTGCTACCATCAAAGCGCCCATATCACCTGGATTTGTTGTGGTAACAGCAAAACCTGAATTAAGAAATCCCTACAATGATTTTTTAGTTAAGGATTCTGTGCAGGCAATTATATCAACGCCATCATCCATCAGCCTGACCCCCTCCGCTTTTGGAGTACAGACAGCCTATGTGAACGAAGTACTGATCACCGGCACACTCAAAAACCTGAAAAACCGGAACGTGTCCAGCAATACAAAAGTTATTTTCACAGATGTATATGCCAACGGCACACCGGTTGGTGGGCGCTTCAGACAGGTGCAAAACAGTTCCGATGAAAATTCAAAGGTCAGTGCATATTATTCACCCGGTTTGGTGACACCCGGTACCAGTTTCTATATCAGAGCAACTGTATTGGATGCCGCCGGTAACCCCACTTCAATCACCGATGCCGTTTTATTAACTGTAATACCTTAAATCAATTATTATGGCCACCAAAAAAACAGAAGAGGACCTCCTTACCGCCGAACTGCTGCGATTACGCAAACGTCTTGCAAAAATGAACCTGTCACACCTTGAAGTAGCTGGGTTTACTGTAAAGCCTGTTAGCAAAGCACTATTTTGTAAGCCCGGCTTTGAACCACGAATGGTGAAGATGCCCGACGGAAGTTTTAAGCTACAGTGCAGAAAAAAAATCATTGTCGCGTAAGCGGGGTTTACCAATATTACACCAACTTCATTTTTGACGGGGCATGAGAAGAAGCATACACTCCTTCCCATACCCCGTCTCGTCGAATAAGCTGTCCTGACCATTCAACCCTTATTTTACTGTTACCTGGTACATCAGATCACAGCCATCACCATCCTCGTAATACCCTTGTGTAAAACTCATCATTTTTTTACTGGGGTCATTATTCAGCAGGTCGAGCGGTATGATCTGCATCCAGGGGCTAAATCCGGGTGACCACTGTTGCCTCACACCATTGCGTAACTGCATTACATCATCACCACTTGAATCATCATCATTGATCCAGCCCCATATTTTCAGATAAGCGCCTTTTAACCTTCGCGGGTCTTTGGGCGAGTCGGCCCTGATCGTAAATGAATTCTGCCGCCCGAACAAACCGGATGGATCTGCCGCACCGCTCTCTCCCAGGTGAGCTTTCTTCGAAATATCGATAAGATTATCAAGATTATTCGCTTCTCCTATCGGCGTATTGAGTCCGTCGAAACACTGTACCCAGATACGCCCATAAGCATCACAATCCCCATTCGGTTTAATGGTCACCAGTTTAATATTGACTGTTTTTTGCAAGACAGAATCACTGATCGTACAATACCGCTGTGGCAATTCATCAATACCCGCGCTTGCTACCGCTGTTGTACCATCTAAAAAGCGCAGGCTATACGTAATCGGAATTCCCCAGGCAGATGGAACATTTTCGCTGGCCTTAAGATCAGTAATCAGTTTACCGAGTTTAGCCTTAAGATCATCAACCCCGCTAGCTGAGATTACTACCCCGCTTGTACCGGGCCGCACGCCCCATGCCACCATTTTGAATGTTACATTCTTAAGAAGGGAACTATTGCTAAATAAAAAGTTTGCATTGGCACTGAAGAAGCCATAACTGCCATTCACTTTTGTTTGGTTTGAAAAATTCTCGTTGCTCTCATTCAATTCAAAAGATACGAGGATACGTGAGCCATAGGTAATTTTATCCACGTATACTAAAGATGGATTGATATTTTCTTCAGCATTGGCAAACATGCCGGATACCGAGGGTGTTGCCTGCAAACTGTAGCCCGTCCATCGGTATTGAAACAGGAATTTTTCGGTTTTGTTTCTTTTGTCCATATTAAAAAGCGTGCTGCCGCTCACAAAAGGTGAACCAAACCCTACTCCTATGGCCAATCTGAATTCATCTTCATTCCGAATCTGCGTGAATTTAAACTCTTCCAGTCCCAGCGGAATTGCAGAAGCAGGCCTGTTGAGCAACTCATTTGTTCCATTCGTCATTTCTACAATATCATTCGGATTGTTTACAATCAGTGAAGGATTTCGCACATTGGGCGCGTTCAGCGAAAGGGTGATCGGATTTTTTTGATTCCTGTATTCAAGGTATTTTCCTTTACGCTGTACATCTGTAAGGTCATAGACTATTCCGGGCTTGATATTATCTATTACTTCCCTGCTTACTACATCCATATCCATCGTCTCCAGTGAAAGTCGTTGAAAGGAAACCGTACAGGTTTTTACACTGCCATTCGGCAGCACTTCCGTTCCGTCTGTTTCTTCCGGCTTGCGACTCTGGTAGTATTTCATTCCGTTGGCCCCGGCCATCTTCTTTGCCATTGATTGGTTGTTGGCGATCCGGTATCGTACTCCATCCACATTCATATCAAACGGTTTTGGGGCCAGTACATATTTGATTGAAGGAGGTTTGGTTGAAGGAATAATTCCCGGACCTCCTGTACTGTTCATTACCTGCTTTCCTTCTGCCGGTTCAAAGCTGAATGTTTGCCGGCCCGCATTTTCATTTCCATTGAGTACAATGGCCACACCATTATCAGGATTTTGGATCGTATTGGCAAGCATCACAGACAATCCCGTTTGTTTATTTCGCAATACCATACCGACATCTTCTTTTGAAATGATCCATTTCACATTGTCCTGGTCTGCATAATCGTATTGAATGATGAGCGCTCCCGCATTGGTAGCAGCACCCGCCACATTCAGGTAACGATTGCTGTGAATGGCTTTTATGAGGTAATAACCATCTTTAGTCCGGGAGACCAGGAATTTATGATTACCCGCATTTACAAAAGCCCACTGTACCAGTTTCGCGCCATTGTCTTTACTTATATTTTCTATCGCCGCATATTTTCCTGTCTGGTTGATCTTAATAAAATAAACCCCTTCATTGATCTCCGCCATGCTTGCCGTCTTCCGGATCACATGACTGGTATTTCCCGTAACAATTTTTGTTTGCTGTATAGGCGGCTGAGCGCCTGCATATACCGTGATCAGCGATAGCAGGACCAATAAATTCTTAGCGTATTTCATACTGTTTTTTTTATTTGATGTATAGGCACGCTACAATACTGTAAGAAGACAATGCAGACTACAGTGATTGTAAATAACAATAACAAACCTACCACGTGAAAAAATCCAGGAAAACACCAACTCGCTTAACTACAATTAAAATCGCCAAACTACAGTTCCTTCAAGCAGTACATGTTTGAAAAGGATCATTCAGGCCGGTCATTTTCCCTCAGCATCGTTTCCCATCCTTTGCCTTGTCTTCAGGCCGGGGGAGCATTATGATTTTGTAGTTCAGGATGTTTGAAAGGGGTTTCAAAGGAGCTAACAGAGTTAATGAGCTAAGGAAGAGTTTAGCAATTTGCAGATACTTTATTTGCATGCGGTAATGAGCTAAGGAGAATTTTAACTGTGTGAAAATAGTTTTACTACAATATGAATCTCTTCCGCTTAAATGCAAACGCGAGGCACAATCAACATCGTCTCCCATCCATTGCCCTGGCCTTCAGGCCGGGGAGCATTATGATTTTGTAGTTCAGGATGTTTGAAAGGGGTTTCAAAGGAGCTAACAGAGATAATGAGCTAAGGAAGAGTTTAGTAATTTGCAGATACTTTATTTGTATGCGGTAATGAGCTAAGGAGAATTTTCACTGTGTGAAAATAGTTTTACTACATATGAATCTCTTCCGCTTAAATGCAAACGCGAGGCCTTTCGATATCGTCTCCTATCCATTGCCCTGGCCTTCAGACCGGGGAATATGATCGTCCTTTTCCATAGCCGGGATATTCGTTACATAAAACATATGGAAACTGAACTATTTAGTGTTTTAGTAGTTCAACCATTTCATATTGAAAGCCCGGCAACCACCCAGGAGGATAACAATACTTGATGCTTTTCGGGGAATTGCAGTATTAGGGGTGTTATTGTTAAATATCCAGGCGTTCGCGCTACCGTATGAAGCGATCAATAACCCTGCAGTGAGCGGCGATATGTCGGGACCTGGGTATTTTAGTTGGCTTTTTACAGAAGTATCCATCGAAGGAAGTTTCCGGGCGGTTCTTTCCATGCTCTTTGGAGCAGGCCTGTTATTATTCCTGGCAAAACAGGAAAAAAAAGCAGCCGGAGTTTCCGTTGTTATTCTTTATTACCGGCGCCAGGCCTGGTTATTATTTTTTGGGCTTATCAATGCCTACCTTCTTCTCTGGTTCTGGGATATTCTTTTTATGTATGCCATCTGCGGAATGCTCCTGTTTGCCTTCAGGCATTATTCGCCCTTAAAACTTTTTATTGCCGCCGGGCTATGTATGCTGATAACGGATATGAATGAAACACGTCAGTTGCTGAACTCCAGGCTTGTTATTAAGGAGGCGGAGAAAATTACCGCAGCTTATGTGCAGGGTGCTGGTCTTTCTTCCCAACAAAATATATCCCTTCAAGAATACCAGAACATAAAAAAGCGGTATGCGCTATCGGAAAAAAAGGTAACCGCTGCTGCGAATATGCATAAAACAAAAAGCCGATGGTATGAACTGTTCAGATGGCATAGCAGCCGTGCTCTTGAAACAGAAACAACCATCTTCCTGCAATTTTATCTTTGGGACATACTCCTGTTTATGTTTATCGGGATGGCTTTCCTGAAAACGGGGATCCTCACTGGCCATGCGTCTATAAAACTCTACTGGTTATTTTTTATAGCAGGGTCTGTTACCGGGTTTGTATTGTCATGGTTTCGGTTAAAACCACTGATTGATCATCATTTCGATGAATACGAGTTAATCAAACACGGTGTTATTCGTTTCTACGAGACAGCGCGTTGTTTCAGAGCGCTGGGTATATTCGGGTTGCTCATGCTGGTGTACAGATCAGGCTTGTTCATGGGATTTTTCAGACTGATGCAGGTAGTGGGACGAATGGCATTGACGACATACCTGATGCAATCAATTATCTGTGGTTTTATATTTTATGGTATTGGCCTGGGTTTATTTGCACAGTTGAAAAGAGTGGAATTGTATTATGTGGTGGCAGGCGTATGGACTTTCCAGTTGTTATTCAGCTATGCCTGGCTACATTATTGTTATGTTGGCCCGGCAGAATGGTTATCGCGGAGTTTGATTTACTGGAAAAGACAGCCCCTGATAAAAGTTAAACCAGTAGGATATCATAGCACCCCTTCAAACTCCGGCCTTTCGTAATAATTTCTAACTTTGTTGCATGAAGCGCACCATCAGGATCGAAGAATATAACCCCTTATGGCAGGGACAATTCGAAGAATTAAAAGCTATTTATAGCAAATATCTTGGAGATGCTATTAAGCGCGTTGAACACGTAGGAAGCACTGCTGTACCCGGGCTGGCCGCCAAACCTGTGCTTGATATCGATCTCGTTATAACCGATGAAAAAAAACTGACAGCAATCATACCTGTCCTTGAAAAAATCGGTTATCAATTTATGGGCGAGATGGGTATCAAGGACCGGTATTCTTTTAAGGCCTGTTCCGAATCAACACCAGTTACAGGAATGCAGAAAAAATGGCCGGCGCATCATCTCTACTGTTGCCTGGAAAATAGCAGCAGCCTGAACAACCACCTGCTGCTGCGCAATGCGCTCCGCGCCGATCCTGTACTGGCAAAAGAATATGGGCGTTTAAAGAAAATGCTGGCTGAAACTAAAGAGGATATGGATGATTATGTGGAAGGGAAAAGCGATTTCATTGCAAAAATATTGCTAATGGAAGGCGTTTTAAAAAGCGATGTTGACGAAATCAGCAGGCAGAACAGGACGAAATGAAACCCTGCCAGTGCTCTCAACCCTGACCAATCGACTTAGACAACCAATCGCCAAAGAGGCTACCTGTTTGTAGCAATTTTTTTGATCAGCACAATTTGTCCCAAATGGTAATGACAATGTTCAACAATCCCCTGCAGGTTCCTGTAATAATTTCCATATTTCCCGTCTGAGAAGGGTTCCCACAGTGTAGGCTCTGGTAATTGCTCAATCAGACCTGCAAAATTTTCCGCATCGGTCCAGGTCTTGTCAAGAAGATCCTCCCAGTCTTGTTGGCAAAGAATGGGCGGATGATCAAAACTATATTTATCACTGGCATTGAGCAGTTCTCCCTGCAACACCTTCAGTACCGCACTAATATAATAATTGCTATGAAAAACCAGCCTGGCGATCGTATTAAATGAATGTACCTGCATAGTAGCTTGCTGCCAGGTTACACCATCCAAACTATCTTTAAGGTTGGACGAGGTCCAGTTACCACCAAAATGTACATCCCGGAGATGTTTTGCTATTTGTGCTGTCAAATGCATATCTTTTTCTTTTATTGCGCATTCAAGTGTTTGTAGTAAATCACAAACAATAACCAACAGGTCAAGTAAAGCGTTTCTGGTTGCAGTTTATTCTTCCTCTACGGTAAAAATTACAGGGTCAAAATAATAAAATTCTCTAAAATAGTTATAGATAAAAAAACAAATTCCTGCCCTGTTTATTCAAATAAATCTGTTGATCCATCCTCAAAACAGGCAGGTAAAGCTAAGCTTTGCAAAAAGAGGGGTGCCGGGTGTGAAATGTATTTCAGAAATAGCAACCGGTTCATTTTGTAAACGGCTTTCCGTATCAAACTGTGTTTCTTTCCATTTTACATCAAAGATGTTTTGGATGGACAGGCCGATCTCATATTTTTTTTTCGAGTAATTGATAAACACGTCTGTAACGAAATAACCTCTTGCTATAACACTGTTATCCTCATTAGCGGGACGGTCTCCCATATAACGGTAACGAAGCGATGTATTGATCCCTTTTTTTGTTTTTACAGTAAGGCCACCAATCGAAGTAAAGTGCGGAGCAAGCGGAAGATAATTCTCCCCTTTGGGCTCTCCCACTGCCCTGGCACGTGAATAATTGAGATCTATATCTACGTATAACCAGTCTGCAGGCTGATAACGCATCGATAAATCAGCGCCATAACGTCTGCTTTTACCACTTGGTTCTACCACTCCTTCATCGCCCACGTACACAAATTCCTGGTCGAGCCATAAATACCAGATAGCGGCATTTATCAATAAATTATTAGCAGGCTTTAGCATCGTTCCGAGATCTGTTCCATAAGCGGGGGGAAGTATCTTCAACCCGTTTTGCGGCACTACCACTCTTGTATCATTGGAATGAAAGCCGCGACCTGAACTCAGGTAGAACTGTGTATTCTTACCAGGATGATAATAAAAACTAAGTTTGGGGCTAAGTGTTGAAGCAGCAGCTTTCCCTTTGACACCTCCGTTCAATTTATCGATATACTGATCATGAAAATAATCATACCGTAGTCCCGTATTAAGACTGAATGCCGGGCTAAATATAAATGTCTCGTTGAAATATGCGGCAAGATTGTTTTCCGAAATATCACCCAGCATTAGTGGGGCTGTGACCATGCTCCGGTCCTTTGTCCGGGAGAGTTCTGTGTTAACGGTCCGGTCCATCCGGACATTTGCGCCAATCACCGATATGATCTCTGTTTTCCCCGTAAACAGGGTTTTATGATAACTTCCATTGTATCCATACAAATTTCTTGCTTCTTTTTGCCTGATCTGGTCACCGTTCACCGGATCTTCTTTGAAAAAAGTGAAATTGGAAAATAGTTCGAAATGATAGTTGGAATAATAAAATTGATTTTTGAAAAAAGATCCATCGTTGAGCGTGGTTGTCAGCAAAGCATTGGCATTTGCCCGGGATGTCTTACCTCCCTCATTTGGATCAATGGCACCATAAAAACCGATCAGCCCGCTTTCCACCGCACGGTCAGGAATTTGTCCTGAAGCATCCCATTTGCTTGTAAACGCTGAAGCCGAAAGACTCAGCGTATTGTGTTTGTTGAGCGCGCCGTGGTATTTGGTAAAAAAATTAAACCGGTTAAAATCCTGCGGGTTATCAAAATACCCTTTTGTATACATATACTCGGAAGCTACATATAATGACTGCGATTGCTGGCGGCTTTTTTCACTTAACAGGTTCAGCATGCCCACGGTGCGAAAAGTATTGAACATGCCGCCTTCTATTTTAATGGAATTATTTTGCAAGGCATTCAGGGTTTTAAAATCCACAAAACCCGTGGTAGCGAAATTCCCTTTCTCCGCGTAATAGGTGCCTTTCTTGAATGTCACATTATCGATCAATTCAGGAATAACGAAATGAAGATCCGCGCACCCTTGTCCATGAGCATGGGAAACCATGTTCACCGGCATACCGTCTACCTCAATATTTATATCTGTACCGTGATCCAGATCAAACCCACGCAAAAATATCTGTTCTGCTTTGCCGCCGCCCGCATGCTGTCCAATGAATAACCCGGGTACCATACGAAGCACTTCCTGCGAATTATTAATACCCCGCATCTTTATATCCAGTTTGCTGATGGGCCGGTATTGTTCCCCCGCTCCTGCAGAAACGGTTACCTCGTTCAGGTTAACTGATTTGGCATATAGGAGAAAGACATTGCCGGACTTAATGAAATCACTGACCAAAATCATTACCGGTTCATGACCGATAGAACTTACCATGATCTGCGAATTACTTCCCGCCTCACGGAAATAAAATCTTCCTCTTTCATCCGTAAGTGTTTGCTGATTGCCTGGCAACAACGAAATGGTTGCTGCTTCAACGGGCAGTTTTGTGTTCGCTTCTATTACAACACCGGAAAGTTCCTTTGACTGCGCCAAAAGAGATCTGGAGAATAATAACATCAGCAAAAACATGTATAGTCGCATAACCTTCCTTTTATATGGCGTTGCCTTATTTGTATATATTCAGCAAGAATACCTAACAACGCTGTTCTGCCCGTAAAATAAAGAATTAATCCAAAATATACTGATTGAAATGGTTGGCCGGTTTACCGGTTTTTAGGAGAATAAAGGGAGGGCTTCTGTTTGTAGCAACCGGCCATACAGCACGGCCTCTTGCCCGGGCGGGGCATGTGATATCTTTTTAAAATATATTATAGACGAACGGCCACCGGCAAATCAACCGCATGGGTCTTGCGTGATATGCATTACATTCCGAGTGCCCGCTCCTACTCTTCTACAAACCCGGTTTTATCATCCCGTTCTTTATTATATCAAAGAAAGCGGTTTTATAAGTATCGCCGATTAGAAGGCTGGCATGAGTCGAATTTTTGAGAACAATGGAATTACCCTGTATCGCACTAATCTTTGCTATTGATACAATAAAAGACTTATGAACACGCACGAACTGCTGCGGGGGTAATTTTTCCTCCAGGTCCTTTATGTTCAATAAAGAAATGATCTTTTGATTCCCGCAAATGATGGCAGCATAATTTTTTCTGCCCTCGATATAATCAATATCGCGATATTCTATTTTGAAAAATTTCCCTTTCGCATCTCCCTTCACTACTATAAATTCATCCGTCGCTTTCGCTCCCTGGCTAACCACAGGCTCCTGTATGATCAATTGACTTTTGGCTTTCTCCACTGCTTTTAAAAACCGGGCGAAGGGAATTGGTTTCAATAAATAATCCGTGACATCCAGGTCAAACCCATCTAATGCATACTGGCTGTACGCTGTGGTAAGAATTACTTTACAACGACTGCTGATATTTTTTACCAGGTCCAGCCCATTGATATCCGGCATTTGCACATCTACAAATAACAGGTCCACATCCTGCTCCTGAACAGCCTGCAATCCTTCTATTGGTGAAATATAGCCACCGAGGTATTCGAGATAAGGGATGCGGCTAATGAAATGACGTAACACGGTAATAGCTGCAGTTTCATCATCAATGACCAGGCATTTTATCTTTACAGGTACACTCAAAGGGCGAAATCTTTAAATAAGGGTAAAGTTAGCGAAACACTATAATACTCTTCATCCTGTTTTATCTCCAGGCTGTATTGATTGTCATACAAATACTGCAATCTCCTTTTAGCATTTTCAATGCCTATACCTGTGCTTATCTCCTTTGACCCTTTTTTGATTTTATTTTCAGTAGAAAATTTTATTACCTGCTCTTCTTTAACCACCCGCAGTGATAATACCAGCGGATCTTTAGCTGTCAGTAGTTCAGCATGCTTAAATGCATTTTCAACAAACGTGATCAATACCAGCGGCGCAACACAAACCGCCTGCAGTTCACCGGAGATCAGGAATTTTATCTGTAACTGGTTGTTGAACCTGTATTGGTTGATCCTTATCAGGTTGTTGATGTGATTCACCTCATTCTCCAATAAAGTCATGCCTTTGGCATTTTCTTTTAGCTCCAGGGAGTACCGCATAGTATCTGAAAGCAGTACAATACTATCTGCCAATTCAGGCGATACCACCAATGCCTCCGCATAAAAGAAGTTCAATGTATTGTATAAAAAATGTGGGTTGATCTGCGACTGAAGAAATTTATTCTCGGCATCCAGTTTATCTGTTTTAAACTGCTGCAATAATAATTGAGCGGCAAGCAATTCTTTATTTTTTTTATTTGCCGCCGTCGCCAGCCAGAATACAAACGACAATAAAAAGATCAGCAGGAAGTATAAAGTATAAAAGAACAGGGTGGAAAACAGGGTTGCCTGCCGGCCTACTATCGTTTTCTCTTCATTCGGGTAAATGGCAAAATAAACCACCAGTATGTATACGGAATACAACAATATCGCACACAGGAAGTAGGTATACTTTTTTTCAAAAAAATATCGTTTACACAAAAAAAGATTACTGTAAGCTATTGCCGCCATCGTAGCAAATGAAGCGGTCACCTGCGTGAATCCATTATATCCCGGGTCACTCGTTTGCATAAGTTGTATGCCCAGCAGGATAAAATAAGGTATTAACCAAAACAGGAGATGTCTTACCGGGAGGCTTATCTTTTTGAAAAAATTCTTCATTTTATTTCTTTAGACAGGTGATCTATCGCTTTTTCCAGTACCTCATCCCTGTTCTTTTTAAACCCTTCTATGGTTGGATAAACTGTTATGCCAGGCTGTATGCCTACCCGTTGTGTTTCTTTTCCATCCTTCCAGTAAATACCGGTACCGGTAAACATGACAAATGAATTGCCTGGCAGAAAAAGTCTCGACACAGGGCCGTCTGCACCGGCCGTAGGGCTTCCCATCAACACTGCTCCCGGAGCTTTGCTATAGATCATGGGCATAAACTCCCCGATGCTCATGGCTTCTTCATTTATGAGGATCACTATGGGTTTATTATATTTCACAGCATGTGGTTTCATTGGCGGCGAGGTATCTTCTGCCAGTTTAAAAACACCGGCATAGTCAGGTTGACCTGTCGAGAAAACATAAGGTTGTTCGCCATTGCAGATCAACTCTTCTACCAGCCCAACAACATTTTGTCGCTGGGGGTCCTCGATCGCATTTTGCCTTACATCAATTATCAGTGCATTACTTTTTTGGACCAGGTTTACAAGATTGCTGCTGTCATCCAGCATCGTCAATTTCCCCATATTCAAATAAGCGATATTATTTTTCAACAAACTCAATGAAGAATCCCGCTGATAATTAAAACTACTCACAAACTGATCCACCATTCCTTTATTCAGCTTATTCGTTACTGTAACTTTTCTCAAATGTACGCCATCGCTGATCTCCAGTGTGGTGACTGGCCTGGTAGTTCTGTTCAGGTTCCGGGAAAGAGCATACAATTGATAGGCTTCATTGGAACCCGCGGTCAGCGGTAATTTCTGTTTGATGATATCGCCGGTTTTTACATCATCGATGGATTCAACAACATCTCCTACTGCAAGCCCGGCCGCGGCCGCTATACTATCATTGCCTATGGAGGAAACGATGATCTTTTTCTGTACATATTTGAACCGTACCGGCATATAATAACTACCATCCATGGCATGACTCGTAGCTGAGATAAAATACCCATGGCCATCGCGAATGGTGACCATCAGGCGCCGGATGGCATAAGCATAATCCTCCGCTGTAGTCGCTCCCAGGAAATAGGCCAGTTGTTTTTGTAACACCGTATTCCAGGGCATGGGTAAATTGTATTTATAAGGATACCAGTACTCCACAATATTCCAGAATCTGTATAAAGACAGTAACCTTAACACGGTTTGGGGATACTGGCTTTCCGGGTAATTTTTTTCATTTTGAAAATCAGGTATATTCAATCCTTCGGTACGAAGGAATTTGATATAGTACTGGTCTCCCTGCTGCCGGTGTTCCAGTATATAGTTTAATTTGTCCTTTAACGCATTCCCGAAACTGGCTGCAGAGATCCAGGAAAAATCGGGCATGATCTTATATCTTTCTACTGACCGATAGCTTCCTGCTTTAGCCGCGGGCACGTCTCCCAGCCTGTTTATCCAGGCAAGCAAAGAATCATTTCTTTCTTTTTTTGACCTGGTTTGCAGGTAACCAGGCAGAAACTCGATCATTTTTTTATCCCAGTCAAATTTACCTGCCGCCACTTGCGGATGAAAATATTTTAAAAACCCCCAAACCTTACCAAGGACAACAATATCCTCCGTTTTTTGAGGAGATAGTTTTTTGGTATACATACTAAGCCAGGCACTATCCTTTTGGCTGGATTTCTCCTGCGAGATGGCTACCTGCATGCTCAGTACAAATAAAGTAATAAAGGCTATTTTTTTTTGCATAACGTATAATTTCAGTTCCTGTAACGGGGTTATCGTATGATTGTATCGCCACAGCGAATGTACAGGAACCCATAGGCGGGTAAAGAATATTACACCAACAGGCTTATTGACGATATAAAATCGCCGGGCTGTCGACCTGGCTGCCCTGGCCGCTTGAAAAGATGGGCCAACTGATCATAGATGCCGGTTGGAAATTCCGGGATTGTACAGTAAAAACCTGTTATTCACAAACGGCCGAAAGTGCTGCAGCGTGGTCAAGAAAAAGAACATTGTGATGAACTGGTTCCTGTACCGCGAAAGCAGGGTTTTTAACGATGATCAACCTGGCCTGAGGTATCATTTGTTTCATGAGAGATGAAAGTTCGGCTATATTAAAATTTGTCTTTTTAGGCAGGTAAGTGAAAAGACAATCAGGTTGTCTTAACTGGATAATGGCTTCCAGGTTACTCATCGTTACATCATTCCCCATGTAGAGCACCCGAAAGCCCTTTGCTTTGAGCATATACTGCGTGTACAGCAGCAACAGATCAAGTTGACCGCTTGCGGGCAAAAAAAGGAGGATGCGTTTGCTGTTTTGTTCGTGGGTATTGATCTCCTCTATACCCCGGATGATTTTATTCCTGATGGCAGTCACTACAAAATGTTCTTCCATCAGCCGGCTGCCCGTCCATAAAAGACCCGTTTTTAAAAGAAAGGAAAAAATGACCTTATCCAGTAAGATCGCTGTTTTCCATCTGTCAAGGCAAGCGTCCAGGATAACAGAAAATTGTTCCGTTTCCAGGCGGTGCATCGCCAGGACAAGTATGTGTACCGCGTTTTCATACTGCGCATTTTCATCTTTCAACTGTTGCACGCATGCTGTAAGCTCTTCGTCGCTGAACGTGGCCAGTAACGAAACCTTGTATCCGTATTTTGTCAGTAAATAGAGATGGAACGTTTTATGGAGGTCCTTTATAGAATAAAGCCGGCCCTTGCCCGGGGTTCTTTCGGGTTTCAGCAGGTCATGACGTCTTTCCCATACACGCAATGTATGCGCTTTGATGCCTGTGAGGTTTTCAATTTCTTTTATAGAAAAGGTTTTCATGCTGATACCTGAATTTGTATCACACATACGGCCGATAGTAATGAGTGGTTGTGAAAAAAAAGTAAAATATCGAGGATCAGATGAACTCTTAACCTCACCGACAGTATTAGCTGGCAACATTCATGCTACATTCAGGAGGGGCAGTTTTAACCCAACCGAACTCCTGGAGAGAGTAATTCATCAATCTGGCTACCGCTAAATCCCTTTAGGGACAATGCTATCATCAGCTTTTCTTTTTGGGGATCTGTGGATTGTTGGGTTATTGCAGTTGTGGTTTTGCAAAGACTTTCCGCCATTAGCAATGGATGTTCCTGTAAATAGTCAGCAGCCTGTTGCCAGGCCATTTTGATCATCCAGGTCAGCAGCCGCGACTGACTGGGGCTGTAGGCTGATATATGCGTTATAATTTTGCAGAAAGTCTGCTGTAGCACCGTTTCCGCATGGCTGGATGAGGGAATCATTCTATTTATTGATCCGAATAAGACGGCAGCATAGTCATTGTATAAGGAGAAAAGGGCTTGTTTATTATTTTCTTGCAGTTGTTGGATAAATTTTTCTTCCGAAAGGATTGCTTTTTTAGCATCAGAGGATAGGTCCATGCTGCAATTCAGAGAAAAATCGCACCAAAATGAGTTTGCCGGGCAAGTTCAATTTTTTTGATGCTTCCTGTTAAAATACCTGAACAAATCAACCATATAATTCAAAACCATCCATATTATGTGGAGAATGATACACAGTATCGATTAAATATCCCCAGCCGGTTGATTATACAATACGAACCGGGTCGGCTGAGGTATCGTATCCAAAAAAAATCCCCTTAAAAAAAATTTCAAGGGGAGCGCTTCTAATCATAAGCATTAACCATTAAACCTTATCCTATGAAATATTAAGATAGTAATAATCTGGTAAATCCTGTACGTATTTTATCCACTTCATCCTACAGTATAGATGACATGCGACACAATGCCTTTTAGTATAAACTCCGAACACGATCTATTACTGACCTTTTATTAGCGCGATAGAAAAGCGCAGTACATAAAATACCGGCTAAATCGTCTTGCTATACCGATCCCGCAGCGTATAATTTCTATAAAAGAAGTACGGATGCGCTTTCGCTTCACCTGCCATTGTATTTTATTCATTATTACGGGCCTGGTCATCCCCGTTCTAGAACCTTCCCATCTTTATCGCCCGAATAAAGACTAACTATTTTCGCCGCATGTTTTAAGCGTTAGTTCTACAACTGTTCATCACAAAAAAAAGACAGTTCAGTAAAAGACATCATTGCACCATCGGCCTGCAATCTACCTTTGCGCTCTACCCTATTGCCCGAATATCATCGCAAATAAACAATAGCACGAATCGTGTTCGACTTCACTTAGCAAACCGGATTACGGTTTAAACTAATTCTTTTATTCATTCTTCAATTTTATATATGAAATTATTTTTAGCAATCGCGGGCATAGCCCTTATTTTATCGTTTTCGGCATTTATGAAAACTAATGAGCCCCCTGTTATGGCAATGCCTGCAGGAGACAGTACAAAAGTTTTTACTGTCTCAGCCACGGAGGGATATGTCAATGTAATGGGGAAGTCCATGCCGGCTTTTCCTTCATTCGTGGTACTTAAAAAGAAACCGGGCAAAGTAAGAGGGTATGTAAAAACACTGGCAGGGCAACCCATAAAGGGGGCCTATATCGGCGTTCGCGCTTCTGCTATCGGGGGGCACTATTCAGGAGCATCGGTTGAAACCGATGCCTCCGGTTATTATGAGCTGGCGGTGCCTTATGGTGCAGCTCATTTTTATGCAACCGGCTTTACAATGGATTATGGAGAAGGCCGTGCAGCAGTGGCGCTGCATGCCGCAGATGGTAAGGCAGGCAGTTTTGCTTCGGCAGAAGGAGATGTTGAGAATTTTGTATTGCTTCCTTATGGCATAGCTGATCCGGACGGCATGAGCGAAAAACCCTTCAACCCGAATAATTATTACGGTGGCTCTATCCGTATCAGCTATGATATGGCGGCCAGCGAAGATGATAAATGGGCGAGTAAAGGCAGTCTTATTGAAAATTCCGAGATCGAGATCACGCTAACAGCAGTTGACGAAATCCAATATCCCGCAGCTCCGCGAACATTTATTATTCGCAAAAAAACAGGCAACATGAAT
>CAZGSG010000005.1:0-10273 GCA_964528095.1 uncultured Terrimonas sp. | reverse complement strand
ACAAGCTTCCGGTGGGAAAATAAAGCACAAAGGCAAAACTGAAAAACGGGAAGGAACTCAAAATGGAATCCAGGGGCTATGATGCGATACCCTTATTTGGATTAACACCCCGCGAAGCAACAGGATCGGCAATGGTATGGTTCAACCCGGGCGGCGCAAAACCATTGTCAGCTACACCTAACCGTGGTAATTGGACTCCTGTGGGAATAAAGCTTGAACTTCCCTAGCGTTTAATTCAAAATTCAAAAGTAAAAATTCAAGAAGAACTTTCAACGATGAAGTGATCATCAATTATTGGAATGCCTTTTTGAATTTTTACTTTTGAATTTTGAATTATCTTCTACGCTGACGGCTTGCTACAGTCTTCAACTCTCGGCAATAATAAAACCACCAGCAATCAACCTTCCTCTTCACTGTTTTTCATTTTCATCAAAATTGTATACGCGTTTTTTATAACGATATTACTTAGAGGAAGTATTGATTTTATCTCAATAAACCCTTTATCAGACACGCCTGTTTCTACCGGCAACAATTTGAATTTATTATCAGCTTCCTGGCCAAACACATAATATTTATTCTCCCATTTTACTACAGCATCTTCGGGCACGGCCATCACATTCGCATTGTTCAATTCAATAGATGCGTTCACAAACGTACCAGGGAAGAGTTTGCTTGTATATCCATCCAGGTGACAATGTACCTGGGTAGCCCGGTCTTCCGCTATATTAGGAGTGATCAGGTGAATAGTGGCGGTATATTTATCATCGCCGCGTTTGTTAGTAGTGCAGGTTATTTTTTGACCGATAGCCAGATTGGCCGCATCGTTTTCAAAGACAGTTAACCTTACATGCAAATCCTCCGGGTTAATTAATTCAAACAATACGTCTGAAGGCGTAACATATTTACCCGTGTTTACATTCACCCGGGTTACATATCCATTGATCGTAGAATAAATATTGATACTACTGGAAATATTGTCTTCATTCAGTTTATCAGGGGCAATACCGAGCAGTTTTAATTTCTCAGCAAGTGATCGTACTAATATTTTCTGGCTTTCGAAATCAGTCTTCGCTTGCTGATATACCTTGTCACTACTCGTTTTTGTTTCATTCAGCTCCTTCTGCCTGTTAAAATCTGCCTGCACGTATTCGAGCCGGCTTTTAGCCGTCAGGTAGTCTTGCTGCAACTGAATATATTGCGGATCCTCAAGCGTCGCCAGCAGGCTGCCCTTGTTTATTTTCGCCCCCGGTATCAGGCTCGTCTTTTTCAGGTATCCACCCAGTGGGATACTTACAGAGACCATGTTTTGCGGCGGCACATCCACTACCCCATTTACTTTTATTGTTGTATGCATTGCTTTTTTTTCAGCAGTGCCGATCACTATCCCTGCATTTTTCACCTGCTCTGCTGATAGTAGCACGGTCTCATTATTATTCACGGCATTTTTGGCTTCAGTCGCTGGTATTGTGTCGTCCTTGGGTTTATCCTTGCAGGCTGAAAATAAAATAATTGATGTAAGGGTTATTATAATATATGATTTCATCGTTTGTGTTTTTATTTAATTAATAGCGCTTGTTCTTTCTACTTCAAATGCCGCTTCGTTGAACTGTTGAACAGTATTAAAATAATCACTGCTGACCTGGACAGATTGATTGATCAGCATTACCCAGTTCAAATAACCGATCTCCCCCGCATGCAATTTTTTGGTAGCTACAGTAATGGTTGATGTGGCATTGGGTAACAGGGTTGTCCTGTAAGATTCTATCAACCGGCTATTGCGCAAATAAACCTTTACCGCATTTTCAAGATCCGCATTGAGTTGTTGCTGTACCGCATCCATTTCCTGTTTTCGATGCCGGATAAGTTGATTCGCCGCATTGATCCTGGAACGTTGCGCACGGGAGAATACGGCTATTCCTATTCCCGCCGTCAGAGATGAAAAACGGTTGTTCCTGCCAAAATACTTTTCTGTGTTTTGATCGGTTGCCTGCCAGCCGATAATCGTGGAATTTTTATCCCCGCTCTTGAAAATAAGGAACATTTTGCTTTTCTCAAGATTACACGCCTGCCCGGCAAACTGCAACAGTTGTTGTTGTTCCTTCAGTAAAGGATGTTGACTGGTATTATTCCTATCCGGTAGCGAAGCAAGTCTGTAAATAACTGTATCTGCTGTTGGCTCAGAGGGATACCGGCTGTTCAATAAGACATTAAACTGATTTAAAAGTATCTCGTAATCACTTTCCAATACCTGTAATTGATTGGCAATTTGCTGACGCTGGTTTTCGGCAGTGACCTGTTCCAATACATCTACGTCACCAGCCTTCAGTCGTTGCCGGGTTCTTTGCAGGAAATTTCTATACACCGTATCCGCGTCAATCAGCAACACTTTTTTCTTTTGTAATACCAGCAAGTGGTAAAACAGCTGCTTCACCTTTGTCTTTATCTCCAGCTCCCGCTCCTGCAGGTTAATTTCACTTAATGCGATATTGGTTTGATTGATACTGCCCTGGTGTTTATAAACACTGGGAAATTGTATACTTTGTGATACTGAAAACCGGTTATCTGTCGCAACGCTGTTAAAATTGCCGTATTCAAATCCGAGGTTTGTTTTATCTATATCCAGGTTGGTCTTTCGCATGGCCCGGAAATAATCGGTCTGTATTTTTTCTGCCTGCAGGTAGGCATTATTTTTTAATGCGCTGTCTATTGCAGCCGGTAATGAGATTTTCTGTTGCGCTGCTACCTGTTCACCTGTCAGCAATAGGATCAATAAAATCGCAAGGGGAATTTTACGCCGTTTAAAGTAGCCAAATCCTTTTTCAAACAAAATGTATAAGACAGGCAACACAAATAAGGTCAGCAGGGTCGAAATAATCAATCCCCCGATCACTACAGTGGCAAGTGGTTTTTGCACTTCTCCTCCCGCTCCTGTACTAATGGCCATCGGGATAAATCCAAGGGAGGGCACCAGCGCCGTCATCAATACCGCCCGCAATTTGGATTTTGTAGCATGGATCACGATGCGTTTCACATCATGCCAGCCTTCATTTTTTAACCGGTTAAATTCAGATACCAGGAGTATCCCATTTAAAACCGCCACTCCAAATAATGCAATAAATCCTACACCGGCAGAAATACTAAAAGGCATATCCCTTGCCCATAAGGCAAAAATGCCTCCGATAGCAGACAGTGGAATAGCTGTATAAATCAACAGCCCTTGTTTAACTGAGTTAAACGCAAAATACAAAAGCAGGAAGATCAGCAATAGCGCTATTGGCACTACAATGCTTAGCCGCTCTTTTGCAGCAGTCATGTTTTCAAAGGAGCCTCCAAATACAATTGTATACCCTTTAGATAAATGTAATTCCTGCGCGATCTTTTGCTGCAGCTCCTTCATAATCGTCTGCACATCTCTTCCACTGACATTAAATCCGACAATGATCCGTCTTTTTGTATTTTCCCGCTGTATCTGGTTCACGCCTTCTATTTCTTCAATGCCAGCCACAAAAGACAGGGGTACCTGCGTGCCCTGTGCTGTGGCGATCATCAGGTTTTCTATATCGGCTACACTACGTCGCGCATCACCATCCAGCCGTACTGCCATATCAAACCGCTTTTCCCCTTCATATACCTGCCCCGCTATCTGCCCGGCAAAAGCGGTATTTACCACCCGGTTGATATCACTCACATTTAACCCGTATTTCGCCATACCGTCCCTGTCATAATTTATCACTACCTGTGGCATCCCGGTTACTTTTTCTTCGTAAATATTAATTGCTCCGCTTACCGTTTTAATGATATCATTGAGCCGGTGCGCGTAGTTACTAAGTGTATCCAGGTTTTCTCCAAATATTTTACATACAACATCCTGCCTGGCCCCGGTCATCAGTTCATTAAAACGCATCTGCACGGGAAACTGGAAACCGACGGTAATGCCAGGCACTTCTTCCAGTGCAGTTGTCATCCTGGCACTCAGTTCAGGAAAACTTGTTGCAGACGTCCAGTCTTTTTTTTCTTTTAAGATCACCATCATATCACCTGCTTCAAAAGGCATGGGATCTGTTGGAATTTCCGCACTGCCTATCTTGGTGACAATTTTTTCAACTTCGGGAAAACGCTCCAGCAGTATTTTAGATGCCAGTTGTGTAGACTGAATGGTATTATTGAGATTGCTGCCCGTAAGCAATCTTGTTTCAACGGCAAAATCACCTTCTTCCAGTTGAGGGATAAATTCGCCGCCCATTCGTCCCAGGATTATGACAGCCAGTAGAAATAGCGCCAGTGTAACGGTGATGATCGTTTTAGGAAGTAATAGTAACCTGCGCAGCAAGGGTTGATATTTTCTTTCCAGCCAGATCATGAGTTTATCGGTAATAGTAAGTTTGTGATTCAATTTTTTGTTTAAACAAAGTGCTGCCATCATAGGCACATAGGTAACTGATAAAAGAAAAGCGCCAAGGATCGCGAACGCGATGGTAAAAGCCATGGGCTTGAACATTTTTCCTTCAATCCCCTGTAGTGAAAGAATAGGCAGGTAAACAATCAGGATAATGATCTGGCTGAATACGGCGGACTTGATCATTAAGCCAGTTGACTTACCAACTTCCCTGTCCATATCAGGCTGACTGATACGTCCAAGATTTCTGAAA
The DNA here is from genome assembly GCA_964528095.1 of uncultured Terrimonas sp. Taxonomy (GTDB): domain Bacteria; phylum Bacteroidota; class Bacteroidia; order Chitinophagales; family Chitinophagaceae; genus CAZGSG01. The sequence continues at coordinate 5,624 of CAZGSG010000005.1, read as the reverse complement.
TGTTTGGAATGAGAAAAACGATGCAGGATAGCTTCCACCACTATCACAGACCCGTCCACAATTAAACCGAAATCGATTGCCCCGAGACTCATCAGATTACCGCCCACGCCGAATTTATTCATCAGTATAATGGCAAATAGCATGGACAAAGGAATTACCGAGGACACGATCAGTCCTGCCCGCAGGTTACCCAGGAAGAACACCAGCACAAAAATTACGATCAGTGCTCCTTCTATCAAATTGGTCTCAACCGTTTTGATTGCATTGTTTACCATTTTTGTCCTGTCAAGAAATGGTTCTACCACCACTCCTTCTGGTAGCATTTTTTGTATTTCAGCTACTTTATCTTTTACTCTTTTAATGACCACGGAAGAATTTTCTCCCTTCAGCATCATCACTACGGCCCCGGCCACTTCACCTTTATCATTATAGGTCATAGCCCCATATCGTATCGCTGATCCGTATTGTACAGCAGCCACATCACGCAATAAAAGAGGGCTGCCGTCCGGAAGGTTTTTTATTACTATTCTCTGAATGTCTTCAATCGAAGCAGTAAGACCTTCGCTACGGATATACAATACTGTTGGACCTTTATCTATATATGCTCCGCCGGTATTCTCATTATTTTTTTCCAGCGCGTCGAATATATCTCCAATGGTAATGTCATACGCCTTTAATTGCTCCTGGCGTACTGCAATCTCATATTGCTTAAGTTTACCTCCGAAGCTGGACACTTCCGCTACGCCGGGCGTGCCAAGCAATTGCCTTCGTACAATCCAGTCCTGGATAGTACGCAGTTCCATCGCATCATATTTGCCTTCATATCCTTTCAATGGTCTTACCACGTATTGATAAATCTCACCCAATCCAGTCGATACCGGAGCCATTTCAGGGGCACCTACTCCTGATGGTATGTTGCGCTGTACCTGTTGTAATTTTTCACCGATCTGTTGCCGAGCCCAGTAAACATCTGTCTCATCATCAAAAACAATGGTCACCAGCGAAAGTCCGAAACGAGAAAAACTCCTGATCTGTTTTAAACCAGAGATACTGCTGACAGCCTGTTCAATCGGGAATGTAACGAGCCGTTCTATATCAGGTGCACCAAGCGAGGGTGAAACGGTAATCACCTGTACCTGGTTATCTGTAATATCAGGTACCGCATCAATAGGTAAGCGGGTGACCTCATAAGTACCCCAGCCCACAAGTGCAAGCACAAATAAACCAACGATCAATTTATTTTTAATCGAAAAGCCAATGATCTTATTCAGCATAGCTGCTCATTTTTTTGTGGAAATAATAATACCGCATTACACAAACATCCTGAATGTTCATGCAGTGCAATGCCTGCCAATCTTAATCTGAAATCAGACACATATCATCAGGTGCAAGACAGTTGTCGCTGTCAGCAACAATAGTCTACTGATAAAATAATGCACCTGTAGATTTGTATTACACCCGTGGAGGGCGGAAAAGGGAGGACAATGCCGGATCAGAAAGATCTGCATCCTGTACAATGGGTTGAAAAACTTTCATTGTATAAGCCTGCTGCTTATCGAGTACGACACGGGTTAGCGGAGTAATAACCTGGAAGCAGCTATTGGCTTCTATTTTTTTAAATGGCAATTGCATATCCCTGTCCTGGTCATTATCGTTCATATCATCGCCCCAATAGTGCATAGATAAAAAATCGATTATGCCGATCTTATTATCCAGTTCTCTGTGTTCAATAAAATGAGCCACCAGTACGGGCAGTTTAAACAACTGGCTTAGATAGGTTGTGTTTAGAAAGAGAATGAAAAAAGGTATGTATATGCAAAATTTTTTCACGGCGCAAATATAAGTTACCGCGGTTAATTAACCCCCTGTAGATGGTTTAAATAAGGTTACATTCATAATAAATCGCCTTTATCCTCGATACTTATTATCTGGCCTGATAAATCCTCTGCCGAATCGTCTTCAGCTGCTATTTTGCGCTCTTTTATTATGGAATTACTGACTTGCATACCAGGAGCAGCCGGGTTTGCATGTTGAGCATTATACTGATGAGAACGGATTGCCCCAAAATAGTGTAAAGAGCCTTGCATCGGATGAAAATGGTTTTATATGGTTGTCTACCGAAGACGGGCTGGTACGATTTGACGGGCATCGCTTTTTACAATTTGGCCCAGGTGCCGTTAGTTGTGACGGACACTGTTTTTGATTTTTTTTGTTAACCCGGGTTGGGACAGTTGTTATCAGTGCTGAATATTTACTAAAATTTATTTTAACACGGAATCACAGGTGATCATTCTTTTTGTTTGTGTTGGACCATATGCCTGATCTCGTTTACAATTCAAGCTAGAATAAGGGGCACGGATCAATAAGAAATATCCGAAATACTTTAGGCCCTCTGTGACCTGTATCTAAATCATCATTTTAAATCAACGCTTATATTTTCTCCATGTTCCCGTGTGAAACAAATTTTTGGTAAATGGTCATCAATTTCCTGTGAACTATTTATCCTTATATCTTATACAATTAATGTGAGACGGTCCCAATCTGTCTTAAACCCTCCGTGGCTCCGTCATAAATGCTCATTTTAAATCAACTACTTATATTCCCATCGTGTTACCGTGTGAAAAACATCTTTAGCAAATGGTCATAACCAGCTTCAACCAGTTATGCGCAACGCGAAACCATTCGGGATTTGTCATTACCTTCTTACTATATATCCAGTGTTTATATAATGAATATACAGAGCTCCTTCGATACAAGCAGCCAATAAATATTGAATGAACACAGGGATGACACAGGGTTTTCCCGGGAGTGATCTGGATTAGTATCGAATGAGCATCAAACAAGCATCGGAAGAAAAAAACCTTATTTTGAGCAGGATGGCTATTTTAATTATCAGCGGCATCCTCCATTATAAAAATGGCATTTTTATTCAAATCATAAAAGCCAAACTCGTTGGTTTTCCAGGGCGTATTTGTCCTTAATTTGTCTACTGTAATTGTACCTCTTTCGAGAAATTCTTCAAACAGCGGCTTAATGTTTTTTACGTAAATCCTGATTACAGATCCCCCAAGCACCGGATCATCTGCCGTATCAGCATGCCATTGCAAATGTATCCAGAGATTATCTCTGTACAGAACAGCATACATTTTATCTGCGAAGTGGACTTCAAGTCCCATTTTTTCTTTATACCAGGCAATATCTCTTTCTATAGCATTAGTTGGCAGAACAGGGATCGTTAAAAATTCGATTTTCATTGTAATAGTAATTTGTAGCCTTCGCGCAGTTTGGGCCATCGATTTTAAAGTTTCTAAAATTACTAAACTGGACGGTTATTACGCAATCCCCTTTCTATTCATTCGCCCAGGTTTGTATTTTCATTTATATTTGTTTTAATATGCACAAGAACAGAAATAAGGTGCAAAACAATATTTACAAAAAAACAAACAATATAAAAAAGCAATGGTATAAAAGACCGGTATTCAAAGTCCTTATTGGGCTTTGTATTTTATCATTGGTAGTTATTGCAGCGTTTAGATTTTCTCCCTGGCCTTCTGCACTTATTATCCGGTATTATTTTAACAAAGAAGCCGTAAAAGCGAATGCTGCTTTATCAAAACATGTAAAAGGCGATATTGCAGTAGTTGCCAACCAGCAATATGATCCCGCTGATAAGGACGCGATGCTGGATATTTATTATCCTTCTGCGATACAAAACACCGATCAACGACTTCCTGTCATCGTATGGATTCACGGCGGAGCATGGGTATCAGGTAAAAAGGAGCACCTGCAAAATTATTGCAAGCTGCTGGCTGCTCAGGGATATGTGGCGGTCTCTATCGACTATTCCATTTCACCCGGCGCTCATTATCCGACACCAATCAGGCAGACCAGCAAAGCTTTGACCTATTTAATTGCACAGGCTAAAAGGTTACATATCGATGATTCATCCATTATCATTGCCGGTGATTCAGGTGGCGCGCATATTGCGGCGCAGACTGCCAATATCATTGTAAACAGCGATTACGCCGATCTGCTAAAAATAAAACCAACGATCAGTAAGGCACAACTTGCGGGGCTTATTTTATACTGTGGCCCCTATGATACAAGACATGTAGACCTTAACGGTGATTTTGGCAGTTTTTTAAAAACCATTCTCTGGTCATACAGCGGCAATAAGAACTTTCTCGGGGATGAAAGTTTTAAAACGGCTTCTGTAATAGATTATATCAATGCGGATTTTCCGCCTTGTTTTATTTCGGCGGGCAATGGTGACCCCTTGCTGGTACACTCAGAAAACCTGGCCCGAAAACTTGTACAACTCAGGGTTCCGGTTGATACACTTTTTTTTGACCAGGATCTCAATCCAGCTCTTCCGCATGAATACCAGTTTAATTTGGATAATATCCATGGAGAAATGGCTTTTAAAAGATCGGTTGCTTTTTTGGATACACTTAAACAGCGCGTGATTAAATAGCTATTTTATCTTTTCCAGCTGTATTAGTTCAACATTCAGGATAGTTCCCGTATTTCCTGAAGAACTTCGATTTTGAATGTTGATCAGGGTTCGTTCCGGCCTGTTATTCTGTGATGAAAGTAATTACCGGCTGTTGTACCCTTTGCTGCAATATATAGTACCAGCAATTTTCCGGGTCAGGCTTTCTTTGTCTATAACTACCCGCATAGTACAAAATAATATTACAGGTATTCTTTATATTTTTAAAGTCCCCGTATTGATTATAAAAACACAATTGGAAAAGTTATATTTGGTTATGAATAATAACTTTATCCTTTGTTTATTATTTATTGTATTTATTGCCTGCAGTCTGAATGCACAGGTAATTGCGACAGATAGTTTACCTACTAAAAAATCCAGGATTGAAAAGTTTAATGAGTTTATCGTTCTTAAACTCACACAAAGCTCAGACATTGAAAAATTTGCAGTATTAACCAGTGGCAGGGATATCCGTCTTAGCCCTAATGCTGCTACGGTGACGGGGCTTTCTTTTAGTTATAGCTTTATTTATTTTGGCCTGAGTTATGTGCCAAAATTCCTGCCGGGCAATAATGACAATGGTCAGAAAGGTAAAACCCGTAGCGGGGGGTTATTTTTTAGTCTGAACCGAAAACGCTGGCTCAATGATTTTTCTTATACAAGAACAAAAGGCTATTATCTTGAAAACACTTCAGATTTTGTATCGTCGTGGATGCCCGGCCACCCATATATCCAATTTCCTCAATTGAAATTCACACAGTACCAGGTAACGACTACTTATAACTCCAACCCCGAATATTCGCTGAGCGCCGTTACTTTTCAATCAGAAAGACAGCTCAGAAGTGCAGGGAGTTTTATTCCTCAATTTCGCATCCGGTACTATATTAACGATGACCAGGCGGCTCCCCTTCCCAATGGCTTTACGCAGAAAGGACAAAACCTCGAATTACTTATTGGCGCGGGTTATCATTATACGTTTGTTGCCATGGAGCGGTTTTATCTTTCCCTGGGAGTAACTTCCAACGCAGGTTATGCGTTCTCCCGCATCGCTACCCGCTATACCAGTGAAACAATCAGGGGTAACCAGCACAATCCGGTCGTCAAACTCGATGGAAAAGCCGGAGCAGGTTAT
>CAZGSG010000004.1:34582-54062 GCA_964528095.1 uncultured Terrimonas sp. | reverse complement strand
TGTTGATGGACACAGAAGATAAAGTGATCTCCAGCTACGCGGTGGATGGCATCCCTACTAAGTTTGTACTGGACGGTAACAGCAATATCCGTTTCAAGTCAGTTGGTTTTTCAGGCAATGCCGATCAACTGGTAGACGAACTAAGCATGATGATCGAAACATTAAAATCAGGAGTTGCAGTAGATAAAGCAGATAAAAAAGCATTCTAATCTGTTTGATACTTTTTTTCAAAAAGCCGGCCTTGCCGGCTTTTTGAATTTCTGGTTGTGCTCCTGGCAGACTTTTAGAAAATTATATTCATTTACCCGATCATCTTCAATTATGCAATAACTTTGGCACTCTAATTATTCTTAACCTAAAATCAATTGTGATGAGAAAAACACTTTTACCTTTTATCGCTGTACTCCTTGCTGTTTCGTCTTTCTGCTTCTCTCCTGCCTCAGCTGCAATTTCTTTACCTGCGCCTGCTTCCAGTTCACTTCCGTCGGAGCCTGATCCGGCTGCTGTAAAAGCTGCCAAAGAAGAGTTCCTGTCTCTTTCTAAAAAAGAAAGAAAAGCCCGCATCAAAGACGCGAAAAAAGAAATCAAAGATTATAAAAAAGCAAAAAGAGCCGGCTCTGAACCAAGTGAGAACACGGTATTGCTTGCTATCCTGGCAATATTATTACCCCCTCTGGCGGTGTACCTGCACCAGGGCGAGATCAATAGTAAGTTCTGGATCAGTTTATTACTGACATTGCTTTTCTGGCTACCAGGAGTTATTTACGCGTTTATTGTAATTTTTGGCAAAGGATAAATTAACCCTGAAGGCTGGTTGTAGAAACTATCTCCTTCTTCAACTATTTTAACCCTTCTCGATAAGAAAAGCCCCTGCTTTTGGCAAGGGCTTTTTTATTGAACATTTTTTAAACCTCGGTTATTTCACTTCTTCGTACGGCACATCGGTCACATTATCGCCACCTGCGCCGGCATCACTTGTTTGCTGACCAGCTCCCGCATTAGCTCCATCCGCAGGCTGTTGCGCACCGGCATCCCCTTGTTTGTAGATGTCTTCACTGGCTGCTGTCCATGCCGCGTTTAATGCTGTCATAGCTGCATCAATCGCTGGTATGTCCTGGGCTTTATGTGCTTCTTTCAATTTCTCAACACCTGACTCGATCACTGATTTTTTATCTGCCGGTATCTTGTCGCCATATTCCTTGATCTGTTTTTCTGTCTGGAAAACAAGGCTATCCGCGGCGTTCAGCTTATCAATCTTTTCTCTTTCCGCTTTATCAGTCGCTTCATTGGCCCTTGCTTCGGCTTTCATCTTTTCTACCTCATCCTTGCTCAATCCACTACCAGCTTCGATATGGATCTTTTGTTCTTTGCCTGTTCCCTTATCCTTAGCCGTCACGTGCAGGATACCATTGGCATCTATATCAAAAGTGACTTCGATCTGCGGTACTCCCCTCGGCGCCGGAGGAATAGAATCCAGGTTAAAAATACCCAGGCTCTTGTTGTCCTTCGACATGGTACGCTCTCCCTGCAGTACATGGATCTGTACACCGGGCTGATTGTCACTCGCCGTAGAGAATGTTTCTGATTTTTTGGTAGGAATGGTTGTATTGCTTTCGATCAACCGGGTCATTACTCCACCCATGGTTTCGATACCAAGGGAAAGCGGTGTAACATCCAATAACAATACATCTTTCACTTCGCCTGTCAGTACTGCTCCCTGTATGGCTGCACCTACTGCAACAACCTCATCAGGGTTCACACTCCGGTTCGGTTTTTTACCAAAGAACTTTTCAACGATCTCCTGCACTTTAGGAATACGTGTAGAACCACCTACCAGGATCACTTCATTGATCTCGGAAGTATTCATACCCGCATCTTTCAATGCAGCTTCGCATGGTTTCAAACAACGGGCAAATAAAGTATCAGCCAGCTGTTCGAATTTCGCGCGGCTTAATTTTTTGACAAGGTGTTTGGGCACTCCATCCACCGCTGTGATATAGGGAAGGTTGATCTCTGTTTCTGTAGAAGAAGACAGTTCAACTTTTGCTTTTTCTGAAGCTTCTTTCAGGCGTTGCAAAGCCATTGGATCTTTCCGCAGGTCAATCGCTTCTTCTTTCTTGAATTCATCCGCCAGCCAGTCCATGATCACTTTATCAAAGTCATCACCACCAAGGTGGGTATCACCATTGGTAGATTTAACTTCGAATACTCCATCGCCCAATTCGAGTACGGAGATATCGAAGGTACCGCCACCAAGGTCAAATACAGCGATCTTCTGATCATGTTTGCGCTTATCCAGTCCATATGCCAACGCTGCGGCAGTTGGTTCGTTTACCACGCGGCGCACATTCAACCCCGCTATCTCACCGGCTTCCTTGGTCGCCTGTCTTTGCGCGTCATTAAAATACGCAGGTACCGTAATAACGGCTTCTGTCACTTCCTGCCCCAGGTAATCTTCAGCGGTCTTCTTCATTTTCTGAAGCACCATTGCCGAAATTTCCTGCGGCGTGTATAACCGTCCGTCTATGTCAATTCGTACGGTATTATTGTCACCTTTTACCACTTTGTAGCTCCAGTGACTGATCTCTTCTGTTACTTCATTGAACCCTCTACCCATGAAACGTTTTACAGAAGTGATCGTATTCTGCGGATTGGTGATGGCCTGGCGTTTTGCCGGATCACCTACTTTCCGTTCGCCGTTCTTTAAAAAAGCCACTACTGACGGGGTTGTACGGCGTCCTTCGTCGTTGGCTATTACTACCGGCTCGTTTCCCTCCATAACTGATACACAGCTATTGGTGGTGCCCAGGTCTATTCCAATTATTTTTCCCATAGTTAAAATTTGTCTTTAAAATTTCTCCGCCAGCTAATATCGGCGGAACTGCTATTGATAGTCAATCATTATGCCGCTACCTGATTATGTGAAAAAATGGCAGATTATTCCGAACAAGCCTGACGGGATCATTGTTATGCTGCCAGTTTTCACACAATCAGGTTCGGTTGCAGACAATCATTCACCACCTTATTACAACCGCGTCCCTCATTTTATAGCCCTATATTGTTCCTTTAATTCTACATTTATACAATGGAATGGGTTTGGATCATACTGGGTATATTATTAATACTGGCTGGTTTTGCCGGTAGCATCCTCCCCCTTCTGCCAGGGCCGCCTATCGCTTTTGTGGGCTTGCTGGTCCAGCAATTGAGAGAGCCTAATCCTTTTTCCACCCGGTTCTTATGGATATGGGCAGCCGTTGTCGTCGTTTCATTAGTGCTCGATTATCTTATTCCCGCATGGGGCACTAAAAAATTCGGCGGCACCAGGTATGGGGTTTGGGGCTGCACGCTTGGTTTCCTGCTGGCTTTCTGGATGGGTCCCCTGGGAGTGGTACTCGGGCCATTTCTCGGCGCATTTGCCGGGGAAATGATCGCCGGACAGGATTCAAAACGATCGCTGAAGGCAGCCTGGGGGTCTTTTGTGGGATTTTTGTTAGGCTCCTTATTAAAGATCATCCTTTGTTTGCTGATGCTATATTATGTAATCAGGAGTATCTGATCTGTAGCAGAACGATAAAATGAAACATAGTACCGGTGGTCTAAAAAAGTCATCCGTTGCAGGAAGGCCGGAATAGACGATTGACCTATCCCCTGTCTCAGCTACATCAAACTACCAATAACCCATGCCCGTAATAAAATTCTTTACCCGCTTCTTTGCCGCCATTTTACCAAATTTTTTATACCTGATAAAAGCATTCAGGGAAAAAGGCGGACGAATTCCTTTCTGGATCGCAGTAACCGATTTTCTTTTCGTATTGCGTGGTATGTGGATGTTCCTTCTGCTTAATTTGCTGGGCTTTGTTTTTTTCTTTGTTCTTTCCCAGGGCACAGATATGCTGACCGCAATCATGGAAGACACAAAAAACAGTTATGCAGGCACTATCTTATGGCTTGTGCTGGGCACGTTTTGCTGGAGCATTGTAGCCGAGTTTGGCGCCCGGTATTCTATGAACGTGACAGACAATTCAGGTAAAACGCTTACTGATGAAAGAGTGGAATGGAGAAAACTATTGCAGAAATTTTTTTCCCGTTTTTTTCTTTTCCTGCCCACACTCACCCTCCTGCTGGGTTTTAGTAAAGCAGCGATCATCAATTACGATTATTCTTTTGCCGGTTTTCTTCAGCCATGGAAAGATGTGGGCATTACCCTTTTCATATTCCTGGTATTATTCATTTTCATTTATAACCTGTACGAAGACAAGAACTGGATAAAAAAAACAAGCCGCCTTTTTCGTTTTTTACGACTTAGTGAACCCGGAACACCCCAGGACGATGAAACAAAATGGCAGGAAAAAATCTATGGCATTTACAGGGACTATATTTTCATGTTACCCGAATCAATGTTCGCGAAGAATAAAAACACGACTACTGATTGCATTTATCCCTCAGCCGAAAATACCGAAGCGGACCAGGCCCTTCTTGGTTACCCGCAATCTGAAAACATATTACCAAAGAACAGGGTACCCAAAGGATTTGCACTTAAACGTTTTGAGTGGGCTAAACCGGGTGACATGTGGGTAAGATGGGTTTATAGGGTTCCCTTCCCTTTTTTTACAAGATTACACCGCCAGGTCGCTATCATTTCCCTGTCGGCCATCGGGCTTATTTTCCTGGTAAGTCTTTTACCCATCGGTGCCTATAAAAACATCGGCTCTGCCGGCCTTGTGACCCTGGCATTTGCCGCGTGGCTTGGCATGTATATCGGGCTGATCTTTCTTGATTTTTCACACCCGTTCCGTATCAATCCACCCTGGCGGCTCTTCCTGTTTGCCTGGCTGATCTTTTGTTCAGCTGTCAATGAAGATCATCCGATCCGGAAAAAAACCGATGCGATCAATGTAACCGATGCGCGACCCGGTATCAGGGAACATTTTTATAAATGGGCGGCAGCTCATCCAAAAGACAGCATCGTTGTATTTGTTTGTGCAGAAGGCGGTGCCATGCGAACGGGCGCATTCACCTCAATGATTCTTTCCCGCATACAGGATAAAGATTCTTCTTTTAAAAACCGTATCCTTGCTTTCTCTTCCGTATCGGGCGGATCACTGGGTGTCGGTTATTTCAATGCACTGGCCTATTTCCATAGTCCCGCGACAGACAGTACTTTTTATAGCACAAAGACCAAAGATTTTTTTACCCGCGATCACCTGGCTCCGCTTATTGGTAAAATGTTTTATGGAGATATTATCAATCTTTTCAGTCCCCGCATGATCAGGGCCTTTGACAGAGCTGCCGCGCTCGAAAAATCATGGGAGCGCGGATATGAAATGAATGCCGCCGACAATACTAATTCCAATGTGTTTGCAGAAGATTATTTCTCGGTATATAAACAGGCTGATAAAAATTATTACCCGGCATGGTTTATCAACTCGGAAGAAGTAGAAACAGGTTTACAGGGTTGGATCACCAATGTAAACCCGGCCGGCCTTCCTCTCTATGGGCAACGGGATATTCTTAAAAAGGTGGAAGGAACGGTCCGCTACAGCACGGCTATCAACTTCAGCACACGTTTCCCTTTGTTCTCCCCGGCAGCTGCGGTTCAATCCGGGCTGCTCCGCTATCATTATGTGGATGGCGGCTATATCGAAAATTATGGCGCGCAAACGATGCTGGAAGTATTGCAGGAATTGAACAGGGATAGTTTATTCCGTAGATACAAACCCTATGTCATGCTGATTCAATTTGGCAATAGCAATAATATTAAACCACATCCCGTGACCTTTGGTAATGAATTATCAGAAATAGTTACAGCCATCTATAATAGCCGTTCCGGCAGCGCGGCCAACGCGAGATTCAATCTTATGCAGTTCGTTGACAGCCTTCACGGATCATTTATAGATATACCACTTGATATGTCGGTCGCACAGGTACCGCTTAACTGGGTGCTTTCAGATACCAGTCTTAACAAACTCGATCATTATTGCAATAGATTGATCAATTCCAATCAGGGGATAAAAGATATATTAAAAGCTATGCAAACAAAAAAGTAAAAAAACCCGGAGCAATCCGAATCACCAAAATCCTTAACTTAAAGTAATAAAAAGCAATAGCATCAGAAGTTTTTTACCTGCCCAACTTATCCTGCTTTAAAAAACCAGCATTAAAATAAATTTGTTTATGCCATTGTCCACCGCCGATAAATTAAAGATCAAAGAAGAGTTTACACTACTGACAATTCATGCACCAAAGACCTTTAAGAACACATTGGGAAAACTGCCTCCAAAAGTCAACATCATTGCCAGTGGCAGGGAATACGACCAGGTGCATTGGTTCGTAGCGGATAAGAAACAACTGAGTGCGGAGCTGAAAAAAACAACGAAACTTATCAGGGACCAGGTTGTTTGCTGGATCTATTATCCAAAAGGAACATCGGGCATACAAACAGATCTTACCAGGGATAAGGGATGGGATGATCTGCTGAAAGATGACAGGTTCCAGTGGCTAAGCCTTATTTCATTTGATGAAACCTGGTCTACTTTCGCCATTCGGCTCAAAAACGATGCGGATAAAAAGAAAGAAGCCACAAAACCTGAAAGGGAAATTTTCAACTATGCAGACCCGGTAACAAAAAAAGTAACCATACCAGAAGACCTTGCCATAGAATTTAAAAAACATAAAAAAGAAGAAGCGTTGTTCCAGAGTCTCGCGTTCACACACAAAAAAGAGTACATCGAATGGATTGTGACTGCTAAAAAACCGGAGACAAGAGCCGTGCGGATCAAGGGCACTATCGAACGATTAGCAGCTAAGAGTTTAAAGAGATAATGAGAGGGAAAGAGTGAATAGAATAATAACCGAAAACACACTATTGACTTAGAAGTCTCACTACTACATTAAATCATAAAAAAAGAGGGAAAGAAAGAACATAGTATATATTCTTTCTTTCCCTCTCATTATCTCTTTTACCTCCTAGCCTAGAGGCGGCGTTTAATTAATTTCTGTACATCATCCCGTAAACGATAGATATACTTTTCTGTTTGATCAAGGATATCCTGCGGAGACGGACCTACTGCCATTGGATTTGCAGCAGCAAACTGTTCAACGGTTTGTTTCGCCTCACCTTTCTTTGTAGTGATGTTGAATTTTTTTGTGAGTTTGAAATCATCTTTTAACGGATCAGTGATCTGTACTTTAGATACACCATGCTTATTGGCATCATAAACAGCCAATGATGATTTATAGGCATATTCTGTTACACATTCATAGTTGAACCCGTCGTTCTTTTTTCTTTCACTGATATCGTGAAAGGTTTGTTTGATAATGATCGGACTGTCCAACAGGATGTCTACTGAGTAATCGGGCTTGCAATTGGTGCAGGCGATGCTTTCATCCAGTTCCTTTACGGTTGACGGGAGAATAAGGTCAATAGCCCTGACAAGACTTTTGTTATTTTTCCATGATTCCGGTAACTGGTCGATAGAATAATGCGCGACCTTGTTTGCTTTTTTCGAACCAGTGGGGATCGTAGTAAATGATAATGCGGTTATTGCCGTGATGAACAATGTTCCCGCAATTAATTTTTTGTTGAGTTGCATAGTTGATTTTTTTGTATGGCTAACGTCTGTGAAATTATTAAAATTTCCTGTTAATCAAGGGCGGCATGTAAAATATATTGTGAAATAATAGTAAATAATAACCCCTAATTACGATCGCGGCAGACACTTTACCGGTACAACAGGGTCTATTTTGAGTTTGTTCGGGACTGCCTCGCTATTCGCTCGGAAACGCCCCTGGTAATGGTTCGAAAACGCTTCGCCCATTATTCGCCTATTCCTCACTATTACAGCGAATAATGGGCGAAGCGGACATACAGCACACACGAACGGGGTACGAGCGAGATACGAACGAGACACGAGCGAGATACGAACGAGACACGAAGGAGGATCACCTATCTTTGGGGTCCGAAGCATGAAATTCAATACATTTTTACTATCCCTTTGCCTCGCGGCATGTCTTTATTCCTGTTCCCGGAAGATCAGTGCTGAAAAGCCAGTACTGGCGCAGACCAATTTTAAACTGGACTCCCTCCCGGCCTCCGAGATCAACATACCTGTCACGATCAGCCTGAAGCCCCTGTATACGATGGCCGAAAAAAGCGTGGATACTTTATTTACCTCACCTGGTTATCCCCAGGGTTGGGTACAGGAGACATGCGATACCCGTTATAAATACTCTTTCCGTCGCGGCCCCCTGCAATTAAAAGCAGGAGGTTCTTCCCTGAATCTTGGGTTTACCGGTTATTACAAGATTGTCGGCTCCACCAGGGTTTGTGTCAGCGGTGCCGCCATTACTCCATGGACAGCACCCTGCAATTGCGGTTTTGATGAAGCCGAAAGAAGAGTAAATGTATCATTCACCAATTCCATTGCCATACAACCTGATTACAAAGTAAAACTCAATATCAAAAGAAATGAACCCCAGCCACTGGATAAATGTGAAGTATGTTTTTGGGGACAGGATATCACCGGCCAGGTACTGAAAGGACTAAAACAGGAGCTCGATCTTTCCAAAACAGCGTTGGAAAAAGAGTATGGCACGGTCGATCTGCGATCAAAATTTCAGCAGGTATGGGATCAGCTTAGCAAAACATACAATATCTATGACCTGGGCTGGCTGAAGATGAATCCGCAACGCCTGCGGATCAATAATCTTTTTGCAAAAGAGGATTCCCTTTTTGTATTTCTCGGGCTATCTGCACGCCCTGTTATCAGTTTGGAAAAACCTGCTGACCAGCGTTCATTGGTACCCGATATGGGCGATTTCAGCAAGCGGCAGGGATTTACTATTTTCCTGGATGCGCAACTGAATTATGACTCCCTCAGCAATATCGTAAACAGGCAACTAAGAGGTAAAGAATTTGATTTTAAAAAAGGGCCGGTTCAGAAAAAATTTATTATTGATGACTGTAAACTATCCGGGTCAGGTAACGAAAAACTGATCATCCGCATCAATTTCAGCGGCACCGATAAAGGAACAGTTTACCTGACAGGTAAACCGGTCTATACAAAAGAAAATAATGTGCTGGAGGTAAAGGATATCGATTTTGATATCCGTTCAAAAAATGCCTTGCTAAAAACCGCGGAATGGTTATTCAGTCGCCGGATCGTGAATGAAATCGGCCGTTATACCCGTTTTGATCTTACTGGTTATATTGACACCGCAAAGCTCAGTATCAACGAGCAATTGAACCATGAATGGATTAAAGGCATCCGTAGTTATGGGAATATTGAAGACATAAAGCTGATAGGCGTTTATCCCCTCGATCAGCACCTGGTAATTCGCAGCAACTGTACGGGCAATCTTTCTGTAAAAGTAGAATCGATTGATTTTAGTTTGTAATTCCTTCTTCCTTGGGACTGGTTTTAAAAGAAAAATGTTTTTGACCCAGGTAGCTTAGTACAATCACTACTACCATGGTCATAACCTGTGCGAAGATGGCATAAACATGGAATTTTTCAACCAGTATTTTGAGTAAGATATAATTCATACTAAGATTAAAAAGACATACCATCAGGTACCTGAATAACTGGATATGGGCAGGAATAGACGAATCCCTGAATACGATATACCGCATCAATAAAAATCCTAAAATGAATGTGAAGCAGAAAGAAATAAAAAGCGCGGCGACGTGCGCTTTCAGTTCATAAAATCCAAGATTCAGGTTACTCTCGTTCAACAGGTATTTAAATGTGACAAAATAAATAAGGAACCCGAACAGCATATTTGTTCCGCCCGTAACTGCATACCGGAATGTCTGGAGATTCATGATCCTTCTGAACGGCGGGTGGAAAAAATCAATAATGGAAAGAATAAAATCTCTAACGCTATAAATGTGTCTTTTCATGAACAGGTGCAAAAATAGTAAGTTTGCGGCTTGTTACCTGAAGATCAGGATTTTCTGAATTCAGCGCCAAAATACATAAAAGGATGAGCATTATCAAAGAATTGAAGCCGGTCATATTAAAAGCCCTGAAAGAACTGTACCAGCAGGACTTTCCGGAGAATGAACTTACGCTGAACATTACCAAGCCGGAATTTACCGGTGATTATACCCTGGTATTATTTTCATTTGTAAAACAATTAAAAAAATCGCCGGAACAGTTAGGCAAAGAAATCGGTGAAAATCTTATTGCCGCCAATCCTGCTCTATTCGCCTCTTTTAATGTGATCAAGGGATTTCTAAACCTGGAGATCAGGGATAGTTACTGGGTCAATTTCCTGCAAACATCGTATTCCGATAAAGAGCTGGGCAGACAGCCAGGCAGGGGGCAAAAAGTGATTGTAGAATACTCTTCACCCAATACCAACAAACCACTTCATCTTGGGCATCTGCGAAACAATTTCCTTGGCTGGAGCGTGGCCGAGATCCTGAAGACCTGTGGATATGAAGTAATAAAAACCGCTATCATGAATGACCGCGGTATTCATATTTGCAAATCTATGGCGGCATGGAAAGCATTTGCAAATGGCGACACGCCTGCTTCAACCGGCATAAAGGGAGATCATTTTGTAGGTGACTATTATGTGATGGCAGAGAACACGATTAAAGAACAGGCGATCGGCGTGATGGATAAAATAGTATCGGGTGATTATTCAGACATCGACAGTGAAAATGAGCAGACCGAGATCAATAAATTAGTGACTCTTTACAACGAACTAAAAGAAAATACCACCAAAAAAGAAGAGGCGAAAAAACTGGCGGACGCGATAAAGGAACATGCGAGAAAGAATACAGCTTTTATGAAAATCACCCAACAAATGTTGATTGATTGGGAAAACGGTGACGAGGACGTGGTAGCGCTTTGGCAGAAAATGAACGGCTGGGTGTACGAGGGCTTCAATGAAACCTATAAAAAAATAGGTAGTGATTTTGACAAAAACTATTTTGAAAGTGAAACCTATCTGCTGGGTAAAGAATTTGTGGAAGAGGGACTAAAACAGGGCGTTTTTTATAAAAAAGAAGATGGCAGTGTCTGGATCGATCTGACCGATGAAGGGCTGGATGAAAAACTGGTATTAAGAAAAGACGGTACTTCTGTTTATATCACCCAGGACCTGGGCCTGGCCGACAGGAAATACGAAGAATATCATTACGACCAGAGTATTTATGTGATAGCCGATGAACAGAATTATCACATGAAGGTGTTGAAACTGATCCTTAAAAAATTAGGAAAACCCTACGCCGAAAGTATTTATCACCTGAGCTATGGACTGGTAGAATTACCAAGCGGAAGAATGAAAACAAGAGAAGGCACCGTGGTAGATGCAGATGATATGCTTGAAGAGCTCAAAAATGTAGCAAGGAATAAAACGGAAGAGCTCGGTAAGGTTAAAGATTTTAATCCGGGCGAGCTAAATGAATTATACGATATCCTTTCACTGGGCGCCCTGAAATTTTTCCTGCTAAGAGTAGACCCTAAAAAGAGAATGATCTTCAACCCCGAAGAAAGCATCGATTTCCATGGCTTTACAGGACCTTTTGTTCAATATACACACGCGAGGATCAGGTCCATATTAAGAAAGGAAGAAGCTGCTCAAAGCAGCGTGCCTGCAACAACGGGTTTATTGCCGAAGGAAAAAGAACTGCTCATCCTGCTGGAACAGTATCCTGTGGTGATAGAACAGGCCGTACAGGAACACAATCCTTCGTTATTGGCTATCTATGCTTTTACTATTGCCAAAACCTTTAATACCTTCTATGCCGAGCATTCCGTCATGAATGCGGAATCGCCTGAAAAAAAGCAGTTGCGTTTACAATTGAGTGAACTTACAGCCAACGTAATTGCGTCATCCATGTCCTTATTGGGAATAAGAGTGCCCGAACGCATGTAAAATCAACCGGTGTTTTATCATCAATAACAAAGCACCCCAGGATTCTATACAAAAAAAGAGGTATGCAGTTATCAACCGCATACCTCTTTTTATCTAACAATATCATAACTAAATTCGCTCTTTCACCCTCCTTCTTTCTTTTTCCTCTTAGCTACATAGTCATCATCTTCTTCTCCTTCAGCGATGCAAGACCCGGATCCATTTCGATCGCCTTATCACAAAGCTGGATCCCTTTTGCCTTTTCTCCTTTTTTCTGATAACTCATACCGATCATATACAAGGCAGATGCATTTTTATTGTCGATCGTGAGGATCTGGTCCCAATGATCGATCGCTTCCTGGTATTTGCCTTTAGCATAATAGGATTCAGCCAGCATGTCCAGGATATTGAGATCGGAAGGTCTTTTCTTCAGCACATCTTCCAGCAGCGTAATACTTTCGTCTACTTTTCCTACATTGATATAAGCAATGGCGAGATTGGTAATATAATCGTTTGTTTTTTTGTACCCCCGCTCCCCTGCAAGCAGAATATACTGTAGCGCGCTTCTGTTATCATTCATGGCATAACAGATAAGTCCCAGCTCATACACCCAATGATTTTTTGAAGTATCCAGTTCGATCGCTTTTTTAAAAAATGGAATAGCCTGTTTATAATTCATCATGTCGGCATAGCTCCGGGCAAGCAAATAGGGTATCTCTGCATTTTCCGGTTGTTCTTTCAATGCGATATTCAGTTGTTTGATTGCTTCGCCGTAGTTCTCCTGGTCGTAGCTGGTCTTTCCTACATAATAGCTTACTTTCTCCGAAGGGTCGGCTTCTTTCAGTTTAGAAGCATATAAGAGCACATCGTCTACCTGCTTCATATTAAAGGAAAGATCGAGTAGTCTTTTATAAGTAGGTGCCGATACATCACCCAGTGTAAGCAGCTTCTTATACATCTCGGTAGCCAGGTAGTGTTTGCGAAGATCATAATACGCTGAGGCAAGTTCCGCGGTTATCGCTTTGTTATTCGCATCATATTTGGCCGCTTTTTCAAAGTACTTCAGGGATTCAAGCCTCCTCCCATTTGTTTTTTCCTCCATCCCTTTTTGTAAAAAAAATCCGGCACTATCCGATTTTGTTAGAGGGTTTGAAGCGGTGCTACTCAATTGACTTTGAGAAAATGCCAGGAAGGAACAAAACAGGCATATAGTAAAGATGATACAGGATCTCATGGGTCTTTTTTCTTTAGGATTTAGATATATGGAGATACTAAGGTAATATTTTGTTTTTACAACCTTAAATACAACCCCGGAAAGAGTAGAATATTGTTTTCCGGGCATTATCCCCCTGGAATTCATTAAAATGTTAATTTGAATCAACTGGCTATCTCAGGCAAATAGCCTATTTGAGCACTATGCCCCCCAGCGCCGGCAGATTGACTGTAAGCTGGTAGGTGTCTTCTATCTTATCCAACAATTCGGCCCGGATTTCGGGATTATACACATCCCCTGTGCCCCAGTAGATCTTTTTATCACTGTTAAAAATCTCTTCGCTATATGATTTCCCTTTTACATATATCTGCCAGTCCAGCCTGACTACTGGTGTCATGTTAAGAATGATCAGCAGATCATCCGCTTTATCATTCCCTTTCCGGCAAAAAACCATAATGGATTCCTGGCGGTGATTGAGGTCGATCCATTCAAACCCTTCCGAACTGAATTGTTTTTGATAGAGCGCCGGTTCTGCCTGTAGTAATTTATTGAGGTCAGTAACGCAATCTTTCAACATACGATGCGGATCAAATTCCAGCAACGGCCAATCAAGTTCGGATTTATAATTCCATTCGGTTGTTTGACCGAATTCATTCCCCATAAATAAAAGCCTGGCCCCGGGATGTGTCCACATATAGGTATACATGAGCCGGAGATTGGCAAATTTCTGCCATTCATCACCCGGCATTTTATATAACATCGGGCTTTTGCCATGTACTATTTCATCATGGCTGAAGGGTAGCATAAAATTCTCATCGTAATAATACATCATGCTGAATGCGAACTTATCCTGGTAATGCTGCCGCTCCAACGGGTCGAGTTTAAAATAGTCGAGTGTATCATGCATCCATCCCATCATCCATTTCATACCAAATCCAAGTCCATCCTGCCAGGTGGGTCTTGATACACCGGGCCAGTCGGTCGCTTCCTCTGCAATGGTCTGCACATCGGGAAAGTCACGAAAGATCGTTTCATTCAGATCCTTTATAAATGCGATGGCTTCTAAATTTCCGTTGCCGCCAAACTCATTGGGCTCCCACTCTCCTTCTTCTCTTGAGTAATTTAATTTAAGCATGGAACTGACAGCATCCACACGGATACCATCAATATGAAAAAGATCAAACCAGTACCGGGCGCTACTGATAAGAAATGATTTTACTTCTCCCCTTTTATAGTTGAATATATAACTGTTCCAGTCAGGATGAAAACCTTTACGCATATCGGCATACTCGTATGTATGCGTGCCATCGAACATAAACAACCCATGTGCGTCATAGGGAAAATGAGATGGTACCCAATCCAGGATAACGCCAATACCCTCCTGGTGAAACGCATCTATCAGCCGCATCAAACCCTGCGGATCTCCAAAACGGGAGGTAGCAGCAAAAAAACCGGTACACTGATAACCCCAGGACCCGTCAAACGGATGTTCCATTACGGGCATGAACTCTACATGGGTAAACGCCATTTCCTTTACATAGGGAACAAGCCGTTCTTTTATCTGGTCATACGTATTATAACTTTCTTCATCATTCCCGTCTGGCCTTTGCCAACTGGCCAGGTGCACTTCATACACGCTCCAGGGTGCATCCAGCGAATTCACTTTCTTTCTTTTCTTCATCCACTCCCCGTCCTTCCATTCATAAAACATATCCCAGGTGATGGTAGCGGTATGTGGTCTTTTCTCCCAAAAATTACCAAGCGGATCTCCTTTATCTGTTTCCACTCCCTCATAACCGACAATATGGTATTTATATACTTCGCCCAATTTAAAACCCGGGATAAACCCCTCCCAGATACCACTATTATCCCAACGGGCGTTCAGTTCATATTCAAAATTTTTCCAATCATTGAAATTGCCAATTACAGAAACAGAAGTTGCATTAGGGGCCCATACACAAAAACACATGCCCCATTTTTCCTGTAACCGGACAGCATGTGAACCGAATTTCTTATAAAGCTGGTAATTTGTTCCGGCCTGGAAATTACTGACCTCATCATCTGTCAGCGCCGAATAATTCCAAACGTTTTTGGTGGTATCGATAAAATTAGCTTCTTCGTATTTTTTATTCGCTGAATCCATGGTTCTGTTTTATTTCGGGAAGCAGGGTGATTGCTCCATAGTATTTGGTGCCCTCACCTGGTGATTATCTCATTAATTTTCTATTTTCTTTCGCTTCATATGGATTTTCAAGATTTGTGCGTCACATACAACTTACAGCTTTTTATTGAAAAATTAACAGGAAACTAAACTTGCTCAACGCCAGATATTACCATAAATCAGCATTTTTGCGACGCTTATGTAAATGTAGAATTTTGCTGATCCCATAAACTATAATTTACGCAATAACTAACAACAAGCCATGAGAAAATTCATTGTCCTTGCCCTATCCACCCTATTCTCGCTCATTAGTTTTTCACAAACGAGTTCAATAAAAGGAACAGTTGTCGATACAAGCGACAATAAAAATCTCCAGAACACACTGATCTCTGTAATGAGAAGTAAGGACTCTGTGCTGGTAAAATTCACCCGTGCCGACCGCACCGGTAATTTTGCGATCAATAATCTTGACACAGGAAAATTTGTACTCCTTATTACCCACCCCTATCTTGGCGACTATTTTGACAATATCTTTTTGCGCGCGGGCGAAACCAATGAGCTTGGCAAGATCCCATTGATCTCAAAAAGTAAACTATTATCCGAAGTCATTGTAAAAAGTGGCGCCCCTATTCGTATCAAGGGCGATACGACGATCTATACGGCCGACAGCTTTAAAGTAAGAGCAGGAGCAAATGTAGAAGAGCTGTTACGTACCATGCCCGGCATACAGGTAGATAAAGACGGTAAGATCATCGCCATGGGCGAACGTGTTACAAAAGTACTGGTGGATGGAGAAGAGTTCTTTGGAACCGACCCGGGCATCGCTACCAAGAACCTGCGGGCAGACATTGTACAGGAAGTACAGGTATTTGATAAAAAAAGCGACCAGGCAGAATTTACAGGCATCGATGACGGCATAAAGGATAAGACGATTAACCTGAAACTGAAAGAAGACAAGAAAAAAGGTTATTTCGGAAAAATAGAAGCCGGAGGTGGATTAAAAGATAAATACAATAACAGCGCGATGCTGAATGCCTTCCAGGGAAAACGAAAAATAGCGGGCTATGGCATAATGAGCAATACCGGCCAGACCAATCTGGATTGGCAGGATGCACAAAATTATGGCGGTGGCGGCGGAATGACAGATATGACGGATGAAGGTTATATTATGTTTGGAGGAGGTGATGAAGATGGCGGCAATTACTGGGGTGGCCGGAATGGTATTCCGAAAAACTGGAATGCAGGCGCGCACTACAGCAACAAATTCAACAATAACAAACAAAGCCTGAATGCTGGGTATAAATTTTCTAAAGTAAACTCCCCGGGTGTCACGTCTACTTTTTCCAAAAACTTTCTGAAAGATACCAGCTGGTTCAATAACAGCCGTAGTGAGAACTACTCCTCCACCATCAAACATGGCTTTAACCTGACAGTAGAAACAACGCTTGATTCCATGAATTCACTAAAATGGACTACCAAGGCAAATAACAATGACTCCAGAACATCCAATGACTATTATAGCGAGACGCTCAATGAGGCGGGCCATTTTATAAACAACAATAAACGTATCAGTACCAACGAAGCAACCAACAATTCGCTTACCTCCTCTCTTTTGTGGAAGAAGAAATTTAAAAAACTGGCCCGCACCCTTTCTGTAAACACAGATTTTAATTTTTCCAACTCCAATAATGAAGGGCTATTACAATCCCGCATCAATTATTTTGCGGATGGCAACTTCCAGCGTTACGATTCAATCGATCAGCAAAACATCCGGGATAATTCCAACAAAAGCATCGGCACGAAAATATCCTATACAGAACCCCTGATGAAGGATGTTTATATGGAAATAAGCTATGGCCTCAACTATAGCTCTACTGATAACGACCGCATCACCAATACCAGGTCCGGTAACGGCAAATACGAAACCAGGGTAGACTCGTTAAGCAATTCATTCAGCTTCGACAGGTTTGTGTATACACCGGGATTGAACTTCAGGGTCAATAAGAAAAAGATCAATTTCTCCCTGGGTAACTCCGTAGGCTTTAACCACTTTGTTCAAAAAAATAATACGGAAGATCAACGATACAACTACAATTTCGTAAACTTTTTCCCAAGAGCAACTTTTCAATATAAGATCAAACCCAATGAAAACCTGCGGGTCAACTATTCGGGTTCCAGCACAGCGCCTTCACTGGAACAACTGCAGCCAATACGGGTGAATACGGACCCGCTTAATATTTATATCGGTAACCAGGACCTCCGGCAATCATTCCGCCACAATGCTTCAGCCAGTTATAATACCTATAATCCGTTATCACAAAGAAGTATCTGGAGCAACCTGAGCTTTTCAACCACCCAAAATTCATTCACTCAACTTAGTATAATTGACAGTGGTGTAAGAACAACGCAGACGGTGAATGCCAGCGGACCTTACAATATCAATTTTTATGGCGATTATGGATTTGCCATCAAGGGTACCAAACTTCGCCTGGGAATAAGCCCTACATTTAATACAAGCCAGCGCGTGGAATTTGTAAGAAACGGTAAACTGGCGGAGACAGTTAAGAATACAACAACTTCCACCGGTTACGGTATGGGTATCAGCACCAGTTTTAACCTTGAAAAGAAACTCTCCTTTTACATGAACTCGACGGTCACCCAGAATATTTCCAAAGCTTCGGTCAACGCGGCAGCAGATATCAAATACTGGCAATTCGAAGCATGGGGAGAGGCGACCCTTACACTACCTGCCAAGTTTGAACTAAGAACAGACGTAAACACAGAGATCAGGCAAAAGGACCCGAATTTCCCTGCTAATAATAGTTTTACAAAATGGAATGCCGCACTTACAAAAAGGTTCTTTAAGGATAATGCACTCGAATTGAGATTAAGCATATTTGATATCCTGAACCAGAACAGGGGCTATGACAGAAACTTCAACAGCAGCAGTTTTACAGAGACCTATTATAATACATTGAAACGTTTCGGAGGACTGTCGATCATTTGGAATATTTCTAAAAATGGAAAACCTGTAGGCTTCTAACAAATCAATATCAGCATTATGAAAAAAATATTTTTGGCTTTATTTATTATGGGCTGTTACACATTAAATGCCCAGCAATTCATCAGCAGTGGTTCGATCGAATTTGAAGTTGTGGCTAATAATCATAAGATGATGGGAGAAGAGGAAAATATCTTCACAGAAATGTGGAAGGATAAAATGCCAAAGCTGTCTACCAGCTATTATACCTATACATTCGCAGACAATAAAGGCATTTATAAATTCGACAGGAAAGACCCAAAAGGCAAACTACCCTGGGACAATGGTGCAGAGGAAAACAATACCTGGTTCAATGACTATACTGCCAATACTTTTACCGACTACAAATGGGTAGTGGACAATAATTACCTGCTAAGCGGCGAGCTGATGAAAATAGACTGGAAACTAAGCCCGACAGAGAACAGGGTCATTGCCGGTTTTAACTGCCGTAAAGCGACCGGTGTGATATTCGATAGCGTGTATGTATTTGCTTTTTATACCGAAGAGATCATGGTAAGCGGCGGCCCTATGAACCTGCATGGCCTGCCCGGGATGATTCTTGGCGTCACCATCCCAAGAATGTATAGCAGTTGGGTAGCCACTAAACTACAGGTAAACAATATAGACACGAAAAAAGTCATCGCGCCTCAAAAAGGCAAAAAGAAAGACCCCTCGGATTTGAAAAAAAGTATTGAAGGCGCTATGCAGGGCTGGAGCAGATCATGGTTACAGCAGTCGATATGGAGTATTTATTTGTAGGGGGATGCTGGATATTAGATACCGGATGGTTGATGATGTGTAATAGTATGATATGCTAATTCTCCCCGGCCTGAAGGCCAGGGCAAAAGATGGGGGGCGATGTTAACAATGTCTCGCGTTTACATTTAGACTGTATAGACTGGCATTGTATATGAACTTATTTTCACGCAGTGAAAATCCTCTGTTGGCTCATTTCTTCAAACAAATAACGAAATAACAATAGCTCAACTTTTCCTTCGCTCATTTTCTCTGTTAGCCACTATAGAACTGAACCTCACCAAATGAAATTGTATAATTATCTCCGTATGCTTAATACAGATGTAAGGGCTTTCACACAGAGCTAAGGGGTAAATGAGATAAGGGAGAGCTGAGCGATTTGTTTATTCTTTATTTGGATGAACGGGTGAGCAAAGGAGATTTTTCACTGATGTGAAAACAG